>NZ_JBHXCQ010000002.1:46999-445801 GCF_042726295.1 Oerskovia sp. NPDC060338 | reverse complement strand
CCCTGGGCTTTCGGAACCTGACTCACTACATCGCCCGCGCACTGCTCGAGACCGGCGGCTTCAGACCACAACTACACCCCGGATTGTGAAGAGCCAACTAACGCGACACCAAACTCGAGTTCGCGCGCGACGTAACAACCTCCATGATTCCAGAAAGGCCGTGACAGCTCTTACCGCTAAACCGAGCCGACGCCGGCGACAACATGACCCCGGTCGGATATCAGATCGACAAACCGGGAAATCGTTTCCCACAGACACGCTAAGAACGGGCCCGCATCACCTCGCGTCGCTAATAACGCGCAACGCCGATCGGCATCAGGAATTCGCGTTCGATTCCCCGGGAAACTGCAGAGCCAACTCCGCCACCCTTTGACGACAAACCCCTAGCAGGAATGTTGTAAGTCGGCGGACGTCATTAGGAGAATTCTGCAGTGAGTTCCAGCGTGGCGTGTCATCGTCAGCGAAACCCCAATTTCCCTCAGACCAGGCCACAACGTGAGTGAGGCGCTGAAGGGCAGAGCGGAACGCAAAATCATTCTTCAACTCGTCGACCGCCTTGCCTTCGGTCAATTCATCCATAACATATCCCATTGAACGAATACCAACGCCGTGCGTCAAACGAGATCGTCGCGGTGGCAAGCACCAGTCATCTTCCCAAAGCAACACGACTTGCTGCCAAAAGATCTTTAGGTGGGTAACCATGGTCTCGATGTCCCCACCTCCCGTCACGGGATCACGATATTGATAGAGGGCCCCCTCATAGAGACTATTCTCGATCATCCTCAGGACGCTATTATCCTTGATGTAGCCGTCCGGCGCAGTCGGCATCGAGATTCGGCCTTGGAAAGGACTGTCGCCATCCGTGTTCAATCGCATCATGAGTTGCGCAGGCAACTTACGTCGCGCATAGGCGACCGGAAGTTCACCAGTGGTGTCCGGAAGGAGTTCGTGGATCAGCCCCTTTGGCAGCGGCTTGGTATTGTTGACCAATATGAACTGCGCACGCTGGTCCTCGAGACCGCTGGCAATAAACCCGACCGCCGCAACCGGGAACACATCGAGTTCCGAATCACGAATTGCAGCTGAACGCTGCTGACCATCCACGATCAAGGCTGGCCGTTGCCCCTCCGAGAGCGAACGATCAACCGGGATATTCAGTTCACCCACGACTGCATGGCCGTTACTGGGCCCGGTCGCACGGAAGGACACTCGGTCGTCGAAAGCAAAAACGATCGCGTTGGGTAGCATCGCACCATCAGACTCAAGGTACCGGCGGATTGCGCGGACGTGAGTCAGTACTTCAGGTCGTTGATATCCATCCAAGCCGCTCTCGTCGCGATGCACGCGCGAGACTGCGGCGAAGTCGTGGATGACCTTGCCGTCCACGGCGAACGTATAGATGCGACGTGACCCTTGGGAGATCTCAATCGCGGGCAAGCGCAGAACATGTTGGTCGCTCAAGAGCACTCCTTGAATCATCGGTATTGCAACGTGCGCATCTTGCGCTCGAGCACCGATAGGTTATGGAAACCGCGACGCTTATTTCGCTCGGTCCCTCTGAAGATGATAATCTCTATGCCGTGCTCACCACACAACGAACAAGAACAGTTCCGCCAGGGCGCCTCCCCCAATGTTCGGGCGTACTGATCGATGTAACTCTTCTTGGATCGACTCACCATCTCGTACTCAGCAAGTGCCTTCAGCGCTTCTTCGACAGTGCGAGTGCCCGCATCTAGTCCACGGAGCGCATCAAGAGTCTCCCGTTCGGCGCCTAGGGCGTCGCGCCCTGACACCTTGCCGGCGAGGATGGCGCGCTTGAGGGCAGGGTTGCCATCGACTTGGGGCACGCGGATCGCCACGTACGCGGTCTTCTCAGTGTGGTAGTTCTTGCGGTCGTCCATAAAGGCCTGCCGGAACGGGCTAGTGCTGTCAAAACTGGTAACACCGTGCAGTGCGAACTCGTCCATTGAATCGACTCGGGTGACCCCAAGGAGATGGAACTCTGTTGTATCTAAACGCACCGCATCAATTTCGTTTAGGCAATCCAGAATATCTTGAGTCTTCAGCGGCACCATCCCTCCGAGCGCGATTCGCTGATAGCCCATTTCTTGCAGTTCTGCGACAGACCGAGCGTAGCTCGCGGGTGACCAACCTTGGGCCGCGCCGACCGGTTGAAACACCGAGCTTTCATACGACCTACTTGCGTCAAGGAACTTCTCTCCGAAACGTAAAGAGACCGCTTGACGCCTCTTCCATTCTGGATCCGCGGTCGCCTCTACGGCATTCCGGTCATACGCGAGGATCACGTGGTCAACACTTACGCCGGCTCGAAAGCCGCACCCAACGTAGAAATCGAGCACTTCTTCAACGGTGTAGGGCGGTTCTTCCTCGTCGACATAGTTGAATGCCCCACAATCGCCGAGAGTGACGACATTATCCGGAAGTCGAAAGAACCGCTGAACACCGAGACGATACAGACGATTGCGCTGAGCCTCGCTATACTTTCCGGAGCCCCTGACCGAGCCGTCAACAATCGCTTTCGACACGAGCATCCCGTCATATGGGCGTTCGTCGAGCACCTCGTGGGCATACAGATCATCGCGCTGTCGCACACGAAATGGACTGTATTCATCGTGAATGAAGTCATACGTTGGCGAAACAAGGTCCTGACTATCTGGAAAGTAGAATTTCATCGCACCTTGCTCCGTGCTTCGACATACTTGCGGACAAGGTAGTTTGAGAGGTTCGTGATGTGGCGGGGGACATTCTGCAACTCGTTCCAATGGAGACCCAACTCCTCCCACTCCCCTTCGGTCCAACGGCAGTGCGGCGCGATCCGACTGAGTTCGCGACGCACCGCAATCTCTGCGTCATCGGATGTGGGGTCAATATGAGCGACGACACGGTCCATGAGGCGGGACATTGAACGGATGCCAACCCCTCCCATGAGGCGGGAGTCTGCGGGGGCCAAACCCCACGCGTCGGGGAACAGGTCTCTTACAGCACTCCAGTAAGCGATTAGGAGTCGTATGATGCCTTCTGTGTCCGTCGTCCCGGTTGCGTAATTGCGAAAAGGGAAGAGTGCTCCCGACGGGGCTTCGAGAGACTCACGCAGAGCCTCGATGAGACTAGTGTCCTTAACTCGTGTCTGAGTATCGCCCGGTTCCGTCGACGCTCGCTTGATCAGGCCATGGAACGGCGACGATGGATCCTGATTGAGTACGTCAACGAGCGCCGAAGGCAGTTTTCGCGCTGACATCCGTGGCGAGGGTGCTGCAACGATTTCAGGAAGCAGTTCAGTTACCAAATTGCTTGGCAAGGGCTTCACAGTGTTAACACGCAGGAACTGATCGCGCTGTAATTCCAGACTAGGCGCAACAAAGCCTGCGACCAGAATGGGTAGTTTCTGATTTCGGGTCTGGGCAAGCGCAAGGCTACGTTGCTGGCCGTCCACGATCCACGCGGGCCGCGGGGCGTTCTTGTCACTTGGCAACGCTATCTCCAGGGTCCCCGCCGTCGCGAGCCCGTCAGAGGCTCCCGGTCCCCGCGATGAGCGGAAACGGACTGTGTCAGGAAGCGCCAGGATCAGCGCGTTCGGGAACAGCACGTCATCAGAGTTGAGGTAGTCGAGGATCTGTCTTACGTGCTGTCGCGTCTCAGGCCGCTGGTAGCCGATCAGCTTGCCAGCTTCATCACGCGAGATTCTTGCAACGTCAGCAACCTCCCTAATTTCCTCGGCCGCGAGGGTAAACACGTAGAGTGGCACCGCGTCGTTTTGATGGACACGCAGCGCACGCCGTTCGATCAGTCTTCCGTCTGCAGCCATCACTACCGCTCCGTCGCGAAGCCGAAGAGGCGAGCGAAGCGCTTCTGCTCGCAGGCGAATCCACTGTCGCGCAGAATTCGCAGTGCTCTCGACGCCGAGATCTGTTCGTCGACCGAGAGCAGTGTCTCGATTTTGCGAATAACAAGGTCGTCGGTAAGAGTCTGACGACCCCATGCCTCGGGGCGCTGTACAACCCGCTCCCACGCCGTCCACTCTGAAAAGAGCCGTGTGTCCGTTAGTGCCCTGCCGTTCAACTTTTCGAGCCATGCAGCAGCCATTCGCTGGTTGAGGCTCATCGCGCTTCCGCCAAGGGCGGCCCGCAGGTCCCGGTTTGCGGGCAACTGTGCGGTGCCACCAACTGCGTGACCGCCGCCAACGACGAGCACCTCAGCGCCTCGCGCGGCCAGTACTGCCAACTCTGGAGCAAGTGGAGACGCATAGGCAGCCGACAACACAACAAGTGTCGGGGCTACAGGCAAATCGGGAATTGAGAGTGCATAGGGAAGGTCGGCTAGCGCCTTCCACCAGGTGCTACGGCTAGCATCGTCGGGCGCCACCGAATCGTCATGCCCGCTCGAGAAAGTCGCCGAGTAGGACGGGGCCTCGTAGTCGAGGACTCGGAGACCAATGCCCGCACTCGCCACGTAGGTCGTCGGCGAATAGCCTGCCATTCGAGCGTGATACGCGAGCTCCATCGAGCGCTGCCACGCCTCGCCCTGGTACAACTCGCGCAGGGGCCGCCGAGGAGCGCGTGACGTACGCAAGCGGGCACGCCAGAGGTCGGACCGCAGTGCCGTACCCTCCGCCGGCAGGTCGCGCACCCTCAGTTCAGGGTCGATGGGTAGTGCCTTACGGCCAGTGCAGGTGACGACGATCGACAACTCCCGCACTACAGGCCTCCCGTGGACTTGGAAACTGCTCCTCCAACGCGTGCACTCCGCGCTGCAGTAATCTTGCTGACGTAGGCTATCGTAACTGCAGTGAACAGAGGAGCCGTCATGCACAAGCCAGCGATCGTACTGCTCTCCGGAGGGCTCGACTCGACAACCGTCCTGGCGATGGCCAAGGACGAGGGGTACACGCCGTATGCACTCTCGTTCCGGTACGGCCAGCGCCACGTCATCGAACTCGCCGCCGCGGACCGTGTCGCACGCGCCCAGGGCGTCGCTCGACACGTGATCGCCGACATCGACCTCCGCGTCTTCGGTGGATCGGCTCTCACCGGTGACATCGACGTCCCAAAGCACGACTCTGCCGACAATCTCGACGCGGACATCCCCGTGACCTACGTGCCGGCCCGGAACACCGTCTTCCTCTCGTTCGCCCTGGCATACGCGGAGACAGTCGGGGCAAGCGACATCTTCATCGGCGTAAGCGCGCTGGACTACTCCGGCTACCCGGACTGCCGCCCGGAGTACATCCACGCATACGAGAGTATGGCCAATTTGGCAACACGGGCTGGCGTCGAGGGTTCGAGGCTCACGATCCATACGCCGCTCATCAATCTGACGAAGGCTCAGACTGTCGAGGCCGGTCTCCGCCTGGGCGTCGACTATAGCCTGACATCGTCGTGCTACGACCCCGATCGCCAGGGTCGCCCGTGCGGCCACTGCGACTCCTGCTTGCTGCGTCTCAGGGGGTTTGCAGAGGCCGGCACCACCGATCCGCTGGAGTACCAGTCGTGAGGAGAGCGTCGTGACCTACAAGGTCAAGGAGATCTTCTATACCCTGCAGGGCGAAGGTACTCACGCCGGAAGACCCGCAGTGTTCTGCCGCTTCACCTCGTGCAACCTCTGGACCGGTCGCGAGGAAGATCGCAGCCGGGCAATCTGCAAGTTCTGTGACACCGACTTCGTGGGGACCGACGGGCCAGACGGCGGCAAGTTCGCCTCGGCCACGGAACTCGCGTTGGCCGTTGCGAGTCTCTGGCCCCGCGACGCTGGCGGTCAGCCGATGGTCGTATGCACGGGGGGCGAGCCCCTTCTCCAACTCGATCAGGCGGCGGTCGACGCATTCCACGCCGAGGGGTTCTACGTTGCCGTCGAGACCAACGGCACCCAAGTGCCCCCGACCGGAATCGACTGGCTATGCGTGAGTCCGAAGGCCGGCGCGCCGCTGCTTGTCACCGCAGGAAGCGAGTTGAAGCTCGTGTATCCGCAATCCGGTGCGGAACCGACCAAGTACGCGCACCTCGACTTCAAGACGTTCCGACTTCAGCCAATGGACGGGCCTGACATCGGTGAGAACACGAAGTCCGCTGTCAAGTACTGCATGCAGAACCCGACCTGGAGCCTCAGTATGCAGACCCACAAGTACCTAGGGATTCGATGACTATGGAACTCTTCAAGGAGTTCACCTTCGAGGCGGCCCACCGCCTCCCGAGCGTTCCCGCCGAGCACAAGTGCTTCCGCCTCCACGGACACTCGTACAGAGTGCGGATCGAGGCCTCTGGACCTATTCATGCGGATCTGGGATGGGTCATCGACTTCGGCGACATCAAGGCCGTCTGGCAGGAACTCGACGACGCCCTCGACCACCGGTACCTCAACGAGATTCCTGGGCTGGAGAACCCTACGAGCGAGATCCTCGCAATCTGGATCTGGGACCGACTGGCGGAGCAACTGCCCCGCCTGCTGTCAGCCGTAACGGTCCAGGAGACGTGTACCTCGGGAAGTACCTATCGGGGCACAGCATGAACTCGCCACGGCCAGTGAGTTCGGAGCACGAGATGACGGCCCGACTCAAGTCGAACTCGGTCGGCGATTCTTCAGCAGAACTCGCGACTGATGCGTTGCCGGTGCGGCGCCTCGGGCTTGGCCTCATGCTGGCTTTGGCCGCGTTCATCGGCGCCGTGGTGACTGCGAACGTTGTCACGTCTCACATGGGCCTAGTGCCGGTTGGGTTCGGCCTCCTCGCCCCGGCGGGGACCTATGCGGCAGGCGCGGCACTGCTCGCACGAGACTTCGTCCACAAGCAGGGCGGGCGTCGCTGGTCACTCGGCGCGATCGGTGTAGCGGCGATCTTGTCTTGGTTCATGTCAACGCCCGAGATTGCGATCGCCTCGGTGGCGGCGTTTGTTGTCGCCGAACTCGTCGACCTCTGCATCTTTGTGGCGGTTCGTCGCCGAGGCTTCATACGCGCCGCCTTCACCTCGAACCTCATTTCAGCCCCTCTCGACACCTTCGTCTTCCTGACAATCGCGGGCTTCCCGCTGACGGTGGACACCATGCTGGGGCAGATTGTTGGGAAACTCCTGTGGGCGACCGCTCTGCCGCTCGCCATCTACGCGCTCGTGCGGTGGACCTGGCAACGCCGGAGCGTGGCGTAGCAATACTGGCGCGATTTGGGCTACCCCGTTGCCACGTTTGTCTCGCCTCGGGTCTGATGGATGCTCTCCTTCCTCGAGAGGATGAATGTCATGGGAGCGTCGAAGGAGTACCCGAACAACCTTCGGGATCGAGCGGTCCGGTTGACGGTCGGTCCGCGGCGTGATCCGGTCGGATCGGCGCGATGAGCAGGGTCGATGAGCAACTGGGGATCAACCCCGAGATGCTGCCTAGCTGGGTCAACCAGGCCAGGGTCGGGGCTGGCGACCGGCCCGGGACCACGGTCGGCGATGGGCAGCGTCTGGCCGATCTGGAGCGCGAGGACCGGGATCTGCGGCGCTCGAGCGCGATCTTGAGGTCCCCAGCGGCCTTCTTCGCCGGAGCTTGACCGCCCACGATTACGCGTTCGGGGTCGAGCCGATCTGCGGGGACCTGCAGGTTGCCCCCATGCTTACTACGCTCACCGCACGCGGCCACCGTCGGCCAGGTCGCTCAGAGACGCGGCCACCGCGACGGCGAATGCAACCGTTCACGAGGACAACTACGACGTACCAGGTCCATACCAAAATCCGGCTGGACTACCCGGTGGTGCGGTGCACCGCCGAGCGACTGATGCGCGCGGCGGGCCCTTAGTCTCCAGCGCCCGCTTCGTCAACCCGGTCAACAGCCCGTCAGGGCCGACCATTCTGATCCCCGCCACCGTCGCCTGCGCCACCAGTTGCTACGCCAGCGCCTGCTCGTCGTCGGCGAGCGTCACGGACTCGATACTCTCGGCCGCACCGCTTGCTTCACCGTCAAGCACCCGCTCGGCGTGTCGGGCCAAGGCCCACCACCGCCAGTCAGCCAGATCAAGTCACGCGATCTCCGCCAATTCACCCGCCACGGTGCGTCCACCGGCGCAACTGCTCGCTACGATGGCCGAGCCGCTGAGTTGGGGTCTCAGAATCGGCACATCGTTGCACAAGGGTCGGGCGGGCGCCTGTCCGGGTTGGGGCGGCGGCACCGGCAAGGAGAATGCGCGTGGCGTTCAAGATTGGCAACTCCGCAACCTTCAGCGGTACGCCTGGGATCGGCCGGATCGGGGACGGGCATGACAGCTGAGGTGCTCTGTCCACTGTGCGGTTCCGTGATGCTGATGCATTTTGCCTCCCGCGGACGCAGTGCCGGGCACACCTTCTGGGGTTGCTCGCAGTTTCCGCGTTGCCGCGGATCACGGAACGCTGACGGCAAGGTGCCACAGCCTCGTCAACCGCGGAAGCCGGCGAACACCGCGCCCACTAGTTTGACCGGACGGCGTACCAGGTCCTTGAGTCGTGGCGACCTCTTGCTGTCCTCGGGCAACCGTTTCGGCCCCGGCAAACTCCTAGCCAGGGAGGGCGACAAGCTCGTCCTCGAGTACTTCGATGCGCCCGGGCAGGCGCCGTCGGACCGCTACCGCGAGGCGGTGTTGCGGGCCAGCCTCAGCCGACTACCCCTGTCGCCCGAGTTGCGTGTCTTCTGGCAGGACGAGAACGAGCGTTGGCGCTCCGGGCGCATCATCGAGACCAGCGAACACAATGACATCTACGTGCGGGGTCACGAATGGGAGGGATTCGTTCCAGAGGAGCGACTCCACGTGCGCTGGGACAAGCCGCTGGCCGATCCGGTGGGGTTTGGCGAAGCGGGCATGCTTGAGTCGCCGATGCTCACCGAACTGCGTCTTCCGTTCCTGCGCAGCATCCTTCAGCAACGCTCGGCAACCCACGGCATGCGTGCAGTGCTGTCGAGTTGCATCGAACTGCACCGTCACCAGGTGGAAACCGCATGGCGGGTCCTGCAGGACCCGGTCCAGCGCTACCTCCTCGCCGACGAGGTCGGGCTCGGAAAGACCATCGAGGCAGGCATCGTCATCCGGCAGATGCTGTTGGATAAGCCGGAACTGCGCGTTCAACTGATTTTGCCGCCGTTCCTCCTCGAGCCGTGGAAGCGTGAACTGACCCGAAAGTTCCGCGTGCACGACTTCACTCGGGCCCGGGTCCGGTTTAGCAGGGACGACGAGCCGAACTCCTGGGCGGAATCCGACCTCGTAGTGGTCGACGAGGCGCACAACCTCGCCCGGATGTCGACCAGCACCGATCCCGTACTGTTGGCGCGTTTCGAGCGCCTCCGCGAGGTGGCCCTGGCGAGTCCTAGGTTATTGATGCTGTCCGCGACGCCCGCGCTGCACAACGAAGACGCGTTCCTGGCGATGCTGAAGTTGCTGGACCCTGCGGTGTACGCCGACACCACCGCGGTGCAGCTACGCTCCCGTCTGGGGGCCCGCGCCGGGCTAGGCCGGGTGTTCCTCGGTCTGCAGCCCGGCCTGCCCGGCGTCCTGCTCAACGGGCGCTTGACGGAAGTTCAGGCTGAGTTTCCGGACGACAAGGAACTCGCCACGATCGTCGCCCGCACACGGGAAGCCGTCGCCGAACAGGATAAGGACCAGACCGCAACGCTGATCCGGGCCCTGCGCACGCACGTTGCCGAGGTATATCGCGTTCATCGCCGCATGCTTCGGACGCGCCGAACCACCGCCTTGGAAGGGACCTACAGGGTCTCAGGCCGCCGAACTCCGGAGCCTATCCTTCTCGAGTCTTCAACGGACGGCGAGGTCACCGAAGCGCTTGACCGATGGCGGGAGCATGCCTTAGCGACGGCAGAGGGTGACACATCAGCAATGACCGCGACCGGGCGCGCCTTCGCCGAGGCGGTCTCCTTGACCTTCGATCCAAGTGCGCTGCGCGTCTGGTCCGCCCACCGGGCCGCCGGTGCGGTTACGGACGACGAGCGGTCAGCGCTATGGCGCATCGAGCAGGATCTGAGCTTTGCCGATCGCCGGGTGACGGTGAGCCGCCCGTTCGCCGAAGCGCTGAGCGATCTCATGACATCGAAGGAACGTGCAGTCGTATTCTGCCCGACCTCAGAACTAGCGGAGGAAGTAGCCGAGGAATTGGAGGGCGTGGTCGGCGCCATGTCCGTGTTCCGCCACCTGAGCACCGATGCTAGCGAGCAGACCGAGCGCGCCGTGCGGACCTTCGAGAGCATCCGCACGACTGCGATCCTGGTCGCTGACTCCTCGGCCGAGGAGGGCCGGAACCTGCAGTTCGCCGACGTCCTGGTGCACCTCGGCCTTCCGGGAGGAGCGAATCGGCTGGAGCAACGCATCGGGCGCTGCGATCGCTGGTCACCGGACGGATCCGAACAGTGGCGGTCCCACGTCGTCTCTGGAGACCGGGACAATTCCTACGCTGGCGCGTGGACGCACATACTTGCCGAGGGCTTCGGCATCTTCGACAGTTCGGTGGCGAGCCTCCAACAAGCCGTGGAAAACGCCACGGACGAGGCGTGGCGCATCCTTCTCGAGCGGGGGCTTGACGGTGTTGACGTGGCTGTAATTCGCGTCCAGGAGTTGCTCAGCGCAGAGATCGAGCGGGTCCGAGAGCAGGATGCTCTCGACAGTTTGGAGGCCAGCACCGATGACCGGTCGGTGTACGCGCAGATCGCGGAGGTCGAATCCAGGGCCCCGGCCTTCGCGAAGGTGAGCGATGACCTCCTGGCAGCAAACAGCGCTGCGGGAAACCTCCGGTTCGAGACGACGGGTAACCCCGTCGCCGGCCTGGGCGGTTACGAGGTAATCGGCCGCCTGCCCGGCAGACAGGCACAGATCCCGCTGATTCCTGCATCGCGACTGATCCGTGACTTCCTACCGATCAAGGGACATCGAGGGACGTTCGTGCGCCACGTTGCTCTGGAGGGCGAGGACGTTCATCTCTACCGCTATGGCAATGAGTTCATCGACGCGGTCAGCGACTTCCTCTGGCACGACGACCGAGGGCGCGCATTCGGCATGTGGCGCTGGCTGCCCGATTGGGAGCGTGACGACACCCCCGTCTATCGGTTCGACTATGCCGTCGAGGCGAATCCGCTCGAAGTACCCACCCAGAAGGATCCACGGAGCGACTTGGCCATCGTCCACGCGGGCGTCGACCAACTCGCACTCACCCGCCGCGCCGACGGCATCTTCCCGCCAATCATCGTGAGCGTGTGGACGACGGCCGAGGCGCGTGAGTTGACGACCGAGGTACATCTCAGTGCCCTCGCTGCTCCTTACGCGAAACCGGGCCCCAGGAGTGAAGGCGGGGATTACGCACTCAACCGGGCCCGGATCGAGCACGCGTACGAGCTTATTCCTGCCGCAAGCTGGGGCCGGTCATGGCGCACAGCAGAGGCGGCTGCGCAACGATTCGTCCGCGACCGGGACGACGTCCGCACTGCCATTGACCGGGCTTCCGCGATCGCGGCCCGGGATGCCGCAACGCGGCTCTCGCAGTTACGACTGCGAGCCGCGCGCAGTTCGGGATCGGAGTTGAGGCTTCTGGAGGAAGAGCTCCATCGCGAGCAAGTGATCGCCGGCGCTATGTCCGCCGCGGTGGCAACTCCTACCCTCCGACTCGACAGCACCGGCTTGGTCGTGCTGTCCGGACGATCGCTGATGAGTTGACCCATGACTGACCAGTGGGACCTCGCGACGGCGACCCTGGCCGGCGTCGCCGATCATCGTGCAATCCTCCGGGGGCCGTATCGGCGACTCGTGGATGCCTGGCTATCGGAGAAACCCGGTGCGGACATCGGCGGCGACATCGCCGCATTGGTAGGGCAAATCCTCCGTCACCGGCGCGGCACCTCCGGGCAGTCGAATCACTTCATGGTTCTGCCACTCGATGAGCGGGGCATTTCGGTCGACCCCCTACGCAGGGCCTACCTGGAGGTCAGTAGATTTGGCCTGCAAGAGCACCGGGTGTCACTGGGTCAAGACTGGGCGCCCAACTGGCTACTCGGCGACGCTCGCTGGATCGAGTTGGCCTGCACCAGTCCCGACGACTTCCACGGTCCTGCGGGAGTAGTGTCCACCTCGGCGCGCCACGACAAGGGGGTACCGGTGGACCCTGCAGTCGCCGCAGTTGCGGGCATCGACGCGTACCGCTCGCGCAGCCAAGCGAGCGCCGTCCGTGCGGCCTCTCTCGCCGATCCGGCGGACACCCTTCACGTAGTGCTCCCGACCGGGACCGGCAAATCACTAGTAGGCATCACCCCCGGACTCCTGGCAGGCAAAGGGGTGACAGTCGTCGTGGTGCCGACTATCGCACTTGCCCTCGACCAGGAGCGACAACTGCGCAAACGCTTTCCCCGCCAAGGGCTGCCGAACGAACTGGCCTACTTCGGGGACAGGTCCGCCGTGGAAAAGGAGGCGATCAAGGAACGTCTACGCGACGGATCGCAGAAGGTCCTTTTCACCTCCCCTGAGGCCCTGGTCACCGGTCTCGCCCAATCACTGCGACACCTCGCTTCCAGGGGCACATTGAGCCACATCGTAATCGACGAGGCGCACCTTGTTCGCTCATGGGGCTTGAGTTTCCGCCCAGAGTTCCAAGTCGTCGCATCCCTGATCGCGGAACTGAGGGACGTCGCGAAAGCACAGGGTGTCGCTCCGCCGCGCGTTTCACTGCTAACCGCGACCTTGTCGCAGCAAGGCCTACTGCTGAACGATCAGTTATTTGCCGGGTCAGGCACATCTCTATTCGTCGGCTCAACGTTCCTACGCACGGAGATCCGCTATCTGTATACCCCGCCGGTCTCAGTCGACCAGCGACTCGACCGAGTGGTGGAGGCATTGCACCATCTCCCGCGGCCGGCCATTGTCTACACAACGAAGAAGGAGTCGGCCGAGGTGATCGCCGAACGACTCCGGCAAGCAGGATTTGCCCGGACGGCGGTCTTCCACGGCGACGTCCAGGCGCAAGAGCGACTGAACATCTTGCGCGCATGGTCCGGTGACGACGGGCCGACCTCCGTCGACGTCGTCGTCGGAACCAGCGCATTCGGCCTGGGGGTGGATCAGAGCGATGTTCGCACGGTGCTCCATGCGTGTGTGCCAGCCTCGGTCGACCGCTTCTACCAAGAAGTCGGACGCGGGGGCCGGGACGGACACGCTGCGCTGTCGGTATGGATGCCGAGCACCACGGATGCCCAGGAGGGTCGCAACATCGAGAACGCCACCGTTCTCGGTGACACGAAGAGTTGGGGACGTTGGGAGGCTATGCGAACAGCCCGCGTAGCGGACGATCCCGCCCGGCGCGCGTTGGTGCTGGACACGAGCACTGTCCCTCCCTGGCTCGAGTACCCGTCGGACAGCAATCAACTCTGGAACCGCAACACGTTGGTCCTTCTACAGCGTGCCGGCGTTCTCGACATCGCGGACACTCCCCCACCTGCGCTGGAGCGCGGTGTTGACGAACTTGAGACCGCCTGGAAGGCGCGGACGGATGCAGCCTGGGCCGAGTACGTCAAACACGCCACTGTGCGCATCCGGCCAGAAGTGGCGAACGTCAACGAAGCCGCCGTCGTCGCTGCGATCGACAAGGTACGCAAAGAGATCCGGGACTCGGAGGTGGGTTCGCGCGATCGCATCGAGCGCATGTTCAAGTTGGAGGACTGCTGGGGCTCGATCCTGAGCGAGGAGTACGAATATCAAGATATTGGCCCGATGCATGCGCACCAAGTCGTCGCACCTGCATGCTCGGGATGTCCCGCTGCCGGCCATGTCTCGGAGCCGTCTTGCCGGGCTGCGCGACCTATCGTGTCGGAGGCGTCCCTTCCCGATCTGAGTCGACCGGTGAGTCCGGCATTGGACGCGATGGCCAACGGGAGTCGGTCCCTGGTAGTCACCTACCCCGAGGGAGATCTCCGGCTCCACTTGGCGGAACTTGTCACCAAAGCCGTCACACATGGGGTCCGAGGGATACTCGCGTCGACCAGCCTCGTGAATCTACCGGCGGTGACCAATGCAAGTCGCTCGGCATCGGAGGGACTCGTCGCGATCGATCCGATCGTCATGGGTCCCCCCGTCCAGTTCGCGGTTCCGACGCTGGTACTCCTGGGTCCCACCGACCCGCCACGGTTGAGTTGGCTCGCCGGGACGACCGGTGCCCTCCGGATCGTCGTGCTGCCAGAAAGCACCCCCGATCCCGAGTACCCGGATCAGATCGTCAAGAACATTCGCGTCCCGCACTGGTCGCTCTCTTACTTTCTCAGGAGCATTTGATGGCAGTACTTAACCCGCCCCGGACGCTACCGGGCCTCGGTCGGGCAATTGTGAACCACCTCCTCGACGCCCGCCGTTCATCCAGCGAGGAAGACCTCGTGGCTGCGTTCAAGCCGGAGGGCATGAACGCGGGCACTGAGGCCGCGGGTGGCCTAAGAAACACCATTTCGTCACTGCGGGCCATCAACGTACTTGATACAAACACCGACGGAAGCCTGCAACTCGGCGCACGGGTCCCGGCCCCGAAGGGTCCGTTCAACGTCACTCAGTTCCGGCGGATGCTCCAAACACGGGTTTTCGACCTCGGTCGGGACGGAGATGTCTGGATAACTCAGCCCGGCGACGGTCACACGAGTGGCGCCCGCGACCTTAACCGTGCATTGACCTGGGTGATGGCGCAGGATGCTCTGGGCCAACCCCTATCCTGGACGGCGAACCTGCAGACCCTGCAGTCCGGACAGTTCGGCACGAACGATCGGGAGACCTGGGCGATCGTCAACGACACTCGCTGGGTGGCGGCATCCCGGTGGATCCTGGCTCTTGGGCTTGCCACACCGTCCGTCATGAAGGATAGGGCCGGCGTGGTGCCACTTCCGGTGACCGCAGTGGACGACGCCCTGGCGAACATGCCGGAGGAGCGCATCGGAATTCACGACCTATTGGCGCGGATCGGGCAAGCACTGCCGGTCCTGCATGGCGGACCAATGCGCGCTGGTCTCGTCTCAATACTCGGCGCCGACCCCGACCCGGGCATCGAAGCGGAGTGCACGGATAGTTCTGTGGGACAGTCGTTGCGCATTCTCGAGGAGCGTGGGCGAGTGACATTCGAGACGCTCCCGGATGCGCAAGGCATCCGCTTGTCCCGGTTCGACGCGGCGCGCCAAACGCACGCGATTGTCAAGTCCGGAGGTATAGCGTGAGTTGGCGCGGCACCCTCCCAGCAACGTGCTGGAACGCGAACGAGGCATCGGCCATCATTCCCACCGAGGCGGAGAGGACGTCCAATGGCGTCTTCTTGGCCACTCACAGCACGATCCCTATCACGCAGCGCGACCGGGTCGACAGTACTCACGGGGGCATTGTCGTCGACGAGCAGGTATTGCTGCGCGCAGTCCAGGAACAACCGGCCGATCAACCGATCATTGCGATCCTCGGCACCTCCGGAACGGGCAAGTCCCATCTTGTGCGTTGGCTGCGCCTTCATCTGGACAAAAAGGACACCGTCCGTCAGGTCTTTGTTCCAAAGGCGCGAATGTCCCTGCGCAACATTCTGGAGTTGATTCTCGAGCATGCGACCGGCGATCGGGCCGACGAACTACGCGCCAAGGTCTCGACGGCAGTCGATGCAGCAGCGGACGAGAAGACTGCGCAACTGAGGCTGCGCAATGCCCTGGCCGTCAACATTGAAACTCGTGGGAAACGATCCGAAGGCTCAGTCGAGGAGATCGAGAGTCGCGCTTATCTCGCCTCACCCGGAGGCCTCCCGGCACTCTTCGGCGACGATGTCTTCCGGAAGCGTCTCCTCGACCAGAACGGTCCCATTGCGCGGCTCGTTCGGGAGAAATTGACGGGCAAGGGCGCCGAAGACAAAGAGGACGCGTTCGGGTTCACGGCCGACGACTTGAAACTCTCTGTAGACGACGTGAACAGGGCGGGTCAGGCGGCACGCGAAGTGGCGGGCGCATTGACCAGCGCGCCGGCTTTTCGCGAACTCGCCGCGACGATGATCAACGAGCAACTCGGCCCGTCCGTGAGCGAGGTCTTTGGCGTAGGCGGCGACGACCTCAAGCAGATCCTGACGGACGTCCGCGTCGAAATGGACAAGCAAGGCCTCGAACTTCAGGTGCTTATCGAAGACTTCTCGATCTTCCAGGGGATCCAGGGGGGCTTGATCGACGCCATCACCCTCATCTCCACCGAGACGCAGAGACTCTGCCCTATGCGCGTCGTGATGGCGGTAACCACGGGATACTTTATCAATCAGATGCCGGAGACGGTGTACACCCGGACCTACCGCGCCTTCGACCTGGACCTTCCGGACGGGATTGATGCCCCGTTCAACCCGGGCAGGTTCGCAAGCCGATACCTCAATGCCGTCCGTGTCGGATCAGCGGAACTAGGCGCCGCGAACGAACGCGGTGACGAACTGGCGAATGCCTGCGAACAGTGCCCTGTCAGCGCCGCGTGCCACGCCTCCTTCGGGGAGGTCGACGGCTACGGACTCTTCCCCTTCAACGCGGTAGCGCTCGACCGATCCATCAAGAGCCAGTCGGCCGACGGGCGTTTCGTAGCTCGCAATGTCCTCACACGCGTCCTACGGCCGGTTTTGCATCGCGATCAGGCAGAGATCGAGCACGGACGCTTCCCGAGCGAGGGCTTCGCAACCGACTTCAGAACCGGTGTCGAGGATCGCTTGGCGAACATCGAGGACCAGGTCAAGTTGCGACCACCGGGAGATGAGGAACTCAACGATCGCCGGGTCCGCCTGGTGCGGTTCTGGGGATCGGGGACCGGGGCCGAGAACCTCGCCCAAACAGTCCACGCCGCCTTCGACATCGCGCCCGTTGTCGGCCTCGGGGAGGCGAAAGCCGCCCCTGCAAGCACCTTGTCGGTTCCGCTGCCGAAGTCCCATTCTTTGGAGCCGGCGCCGGGAGTAACTCGGGTACCGGCACCGCTGACCACACTGGTCGAGCCGAGTCTGGTGAGGGCCACGGACCGTTGGCTCGCCACACAGGCTCAGGAGTATCGCCAGGGTGATATCAACGATCTCCGCAACATCGTATTTAACGCAGTCCGCTCACGACTCGGCTTCGAGGACGGCTTCGGCGGCGACAGTCTCTGGGGCAACGACAAGGCTCTTGCGCCAGGCTTCGAGGCCAGGATGGTTGAGTTTAACCAAGCCAGGCTAGCCTCCGCTGTCCTGCCGATCGACCAGTCAAACGCGGACGACATGCGCGCCCTGCGAGCCCTGGCCTGGGCTCACCACAAGGGCTCCTGGGTAGAAGTTCCAGACGGTGAGAGGTTGCAGCGGCTCGCGGAGATAAGGGTCGAGCGGTGGGCAAGCATGGTCAGCGCGAGGCTGTTGCCACCCGAGCGCGCCGACGAGGATCTCGAACTGGTCCGACTGGTGGAGACACTTCTGACGATTGCCCGTGCCCTCGGAATCTCCGACGCGTTTAAGTCGGATGCAGCCAGCAAGGTCCGCGCCTTGTTCGCATCCGTGCCTTCGCGGCCGGACCCAGATCCGAGGCCTGCCCTGCGTTCGCTGCACGCCTTTCTCGTGGACGGCGCCGCCACTGGCGGTACCGTGCACAGAGTCAGCCGGGCACAACTGCAACAACGACTGCTCCGACACGCGTCCTACAGTCAGGGCTCCGGCAAACCCCTGGCGCTCGACCTCAGCAAGGTGACCAAAGTCGTCCGAAATGGGGCAACGGGCGTGGCGTGGCCCGGATCCACCCCCGAACTAGTCAGGTCCTCTGTCTCGATCCTCGAAGCCCGGATCGCATCGATCGATTCCCTGCACCAGGAAGCCGTGAACCTAGTTCCCGATCTGTCCGATCTCGGTGGCGACATCGTCGACGTGGCCGCAGAACTGTTGGCTTTGGTCAATGAGCGTTCTACGGCAGGCGCACTGCCCGGCGGGATCAGCCCAGCCGATCTGCGGGCAGCCGCCAAGGCCGTGAAACCCGGCGATCAGCGCAGGGTGGAGACGGCTTTCGCGGACCTGAGCAACTGGGACCGGTTAAGCACCGATGAGCGGTTCCAGGTTCTCAATGCTGATTGGGACGGGCCGGCCCGCCGCGTCAACGCCTGGTTGAAGTTGGCGACGCACAGCGTCACGCTCCTCCAGATCAGCCTTCAGAACGGCACTGCGTCCGACGTCGAACGCGAATACGCTGACGCTCGCGATCAGTTGATCGGGGATCTCATCGCGATGGCCGACACGATTGCAGGCGTTGCCGCACCTGCTTCACACCCGGAGGACGAGGCATGAACCTACGCAGAACGATCCAGGACCTGCGCTTGAACGCCGACGTGGCCAATAGTGAGCACCAGGTGATGGTGCGCATCGGACAGTTCGCAGAACTGAGCGGCCGCCTCGGTCGTACCGTGGCCGATTCACCGGCGCTCAACATCGGCCTCGCGGAGGTGCAGCAACTTGACCTGGAGTTGCCGTTCGACCGCGACCAGGAAGCTGCCCAGGTGGCCGAGAGCCTCCGTGCACTGGCCGCGGAACTGCCCACCCTCACGCTCGAACAGGACCTCAACCTCGCCAAAGACCGGGTCCGCTCCGCCGAGAAGTACGTCCGCGAACTTCGGGCCCTCGTCGCTGGCGCCTGGCAAACCCATGTGAACCAGCCCCCTCCGGCCATCAACAGTGACCTGGTGGATGCCCTCGCCCAAGGTGGCGTGGATGTGGAGGAAGTTCGGGACGAACTAGAGCGTGCGCGAGGTCGCCTGCTTGCGATCAGGAGCAGGGCGATCCCGAACGAAGGGGACGTGGAGAAGTTCCGCGACGCCATCGCGGCCATCCACCGCTGCGGCGACAAACTCGGCGAGGTTGTCGACGCCGACATCTCCGACGGCATCGTCGGATCCCAGGAGCAACCCGGAATGCCACTTGCTTGGTTCACACCCGCGCGTCTGGAGAAGCTCGCCGGGCTGGGCATCATTGACCGGTTCCGGGTGCGGCTGCGATGAATCCCGATCTCCTCATCAGGATTCTCGACCGACTGGAGTCGCTCGAGGATCCGCTCCTGTGCTGGGGCGTGGTCGACGGTGGCTTAAGTACCACCGAATTACGCAAGGTCGTGGACGGCGAGCTCGCACGCAGCCAGGAGTGGGACCTGACCGCGGACGACGTCATCGAGGAGATGACCTCGTGCGCGCTCCTGGTGCACGACTCCAACTTCTCGCCCGCACGGTGGCGAACCCGCAACGGCGAGACGATCCGTCTGGTGGCCCGACTCCGACAGTACTTCCTAGACCAGGCCTGGCAATCGGGTACCACTCTGATCTCGGACTTCCGGTATGCGCGACGGCCGCGCTTCTACCCCAAGCGGGACCACCTCTGGGACACGGTCCTCGACGGTGTCGAAGGAGCGACTGACGCACATCGCCGCGTCATCGAGGTGATGACGCAGCGCGACGGGAAACACGACCTGCTGGGCGGGTTCCAGGTCCGCGC
The DNA here is from genome assembly GCF_042726295.1 of Oerskovia sp. NPDC060338. Classification (NCBI taxonomy): domain Bacteria; kingdom Bacillati; phylum Actinomycetota; class Actinomycetes; order Micrococcales; family Cellulomonadaceae; genus Oerskovia; species Oerskovia sp. NPDC060338. The sequence goes on along the minus strand of NZ_JBHXCQ010000002.1, from coordinate 426,338 downwards.
CACCCGCCACGTCCTGACGGCGCTGCAGGGTCAGACCACCACCGCAACGGTGGTGGGCGCCGGCACTGGAAGTGGAAAGACCAACGCGTTCTACCTACCAGCATTCAGCTACCTGGCAGGAATCACCGACGCCTCGGCCTGGACTCGCGCGCTGGCTGTCTACCCCCGGACGGAACTCCTCAAGGACCAGTTGGACACGGCGTTCGCGCACGCATGCCGACTCGACACCCTGTGGAAGCAGACGCTTGGGCGATCGATGACAATCGGGGCGCTCTACGGGAGCACGCCCACAAACGCGAAGAACGTGCGGTCGCCTCACCGTGGATGGGTAAAGCGCGCACATGGCATGGCGTCACCCCAGATGCGTTGCCCGGGCAACGGGTACTCGCCGTGTGGAGGTGAGTTGATCTGGCCAAACGAAGACATCGACAGTGGCGTCGAACGCCTGGCTTGCAGCACCTGCCAGCGCTCCTTTGGCCAGGACCAGATCGTGCTCACGCGCCGGAGGATGCAGAGTTCTCCGCCCGATCTCCTGTTTGTGACCACGGAGATGCTCAATCGGGGCCTGTCTGATCTAAACCTGTCGCGGCCCCTCGGCATCGATGCATCTGCCGGCCGCAGGCCTCGAATGATGCTTCTGGACGAGATCCACACCTACGACGGGACGACCGGCGCGCAGGCCGCGATGGTGCTCCGACGCTGGCACCACAGCGTTCAGGCACCCATTACATTCGTCGGTTTGTCAGCGACGCTGTCCAATCCGATCCGGCACATGGCCGACCTGACCGGTGTTGCCGACGAGCAAGTCACAAGTATCACTCCCGATCCCGAGGAGTTGGAGTACGAAGGGGCGGAGTACCTGCTGGCGCTCCGGAGTGACCCCACCAGTGGCGCGTCGGTGCTTTCGACCACAATCCAGACCTCGATGCTGCTCCCCCGCACTCAGGATGAACCAACAAGCCGTGTCTCATCGGGGGTGTACGGGACGAAGGCATTCGTCTTCACCGACGACCTTGATGTCACCAACCGATTGTTCTCCTATCTCCTGGATGCCGAAGGCCAGCGGTACTCGTGGGGTAAGCCCAGGTCCATTAAACCTCCCCTCGCTTCGTTGCGCGCCCGTCCTTCCGGCGGCGATCTGACGCAGCAGCGTCGTGCCGGTCAACTCTGGGACCTACCGAACGTGATCGGGCACAAGTACGCCACCATCGGCGAGGGACTCCGCGTTACCAGGACAACCTCGCAGGACTCCGGTGTCACCGCGGACAGTCAGTTGATCGTCGCCACCGCGTCTCTCGAGGTCGGTTTTGATGACCCTGACGTCGGGGTGGTCATCCAGCACAAAGCGCCGCGAGGGGTAGCGGCGTTCCTCCAGCGCAAGGGCCGCGCCGGTCGCAAGCGCGCCATGCGTCCTTACACCGCCGTGGTGCTGTCCGACTACGGGCGCGACCGAACCACGTACGAGGCGTGGGACAGCCTCTTCGATCCCGTGCTGCCGGATCTGATTCTCCCGATTCGCAACCGTGCTGTTCTGCGAATGCAGGCTACGATCGCGATGGTCGACTGGCTGACAAGCCAACTTCGCCATCAGAACACCCCGAAGACGACGAGCGCCTGGACCGCCCTCGGGAAGAAACCAGCCGACAACTTTGCTCAACCCGGCCGTGAGACCCAACTTAAAGCTGTCCAGATCCTGACCGCTGCTCTCCGCAACCCCGACCGTCAGCGCAGCCTGCACACGTGGGTGCAGAACGCGCTCGGCCTGACCGATGCCGAGACAAATGAGGTCCTCTGGCACCCGCCGCGACCATTGCTGCTAGCGGCCATCCCCACGTTGCGTCGCCGTCTCCTCTATAACTGGGCGGTCGCGGGCCCCAGTTCGGTCAACGAGTTCTGCGACCTTATGGGCGGCAACCCACTGCCCGACTTCTTTCCGGTGAACCTGTTCAGCGAACTTGCGTTGCCCGAGACCTACGTGAGTATTCCGCCGCAGACGGACCGGGAGACCGAACGTGAACTCCAGCCAATGGGGCTCGGCCAAATGCTGCGCGAGTACGCGCCTGGTCGGGTCTCTCGCCGTTTCGCGACCCGGAACCTCGATCACCGGCACTGGATCCCGGTCCCGCTGGGCGTCTCCAACGCTGTACTTGAACTGACGAGTATCTTGCCGGTCTTCGGAGTCGAGGAACCATGCACGATCGAAGTTGACGGCACCCCGACGGTGACGACGGTCGTGCGCCCCGATCGGGCCCTCGTCGAACTGCCGCCTGACTCGGTCAAGGACTCCTCCAACGCGACGATGCAGTGGCGATCGCAGTTTATCGAGACCGGAGCCGGTTTGATTATCCGCGTACCGACCGCCGATCCCGTGGGGCGCCTCATCGAGGACGCCCGCTTTTACCTCCACGCACAGAACGCTCACGTGAACGTCCACCGCGCGGCAGTGAGCGCCGACGCCACACTGAACATGACAGACGGCACCGAACAGCGTGTTCGCTCCCGCTTCACCCTGCAGGGCGAAGTAGCGGCGTTGGGCGCAACATTCGACGTTGACGGTCTACGGATTCGCGTTGCGCTCCCGCATGACATCACGGTGGCAGAGAGCCTCCTGCCTGGACTGCGTAGCGCTTGGTTCAAACACGTCCTGCTCGTCGACACGGCGCTTCTAGCTTGGCTCAGCCATTTCCGCATCGACTGGCTCCATCAATGCCTTGAGGCGATGCTCCTGACCACCGCCGTCCGCGACAGGATCACCCTTGCAGAGGCTTACGACGCCGTGCATGACTCGCTCGACGACAGGCTCGACGAAACCCTGGATGCAATGTTTAGGAGTTCAGATGCCGTCGAACCAGACTTGGCCACGCTATCGAACATGGGCGCGCGGCTGAAGGAAGCACTAAAGAACCCAGCCATCGTGGCTCGTCTCGACGCCTTGGCACCGCAGTACTGGGATCCAGAGCCCGTGGCATTCAACCGGTGGCTTCGGGAGCGGACACTTTCCACGATCGGTCACGCGACGCTCGCAGCAGCTCGCCAAATCTGCCCCGAGCACGACCCCGAGAGCGTGATCGTCGATATCGAGCCCGGATACGACTCGGACAATCAACCGAGGACAGACGAGATCTGGTTGACCGAGTCATCAATCGGTGGCGGCGGCTTCATCGAGGCGCTGGCCGCACGCGTTCGCCCCGATCCGCGTCGCTTGCTCCGGCTCATTTTGCGAGCGACCCAGCCCAGCATCACCGAGCTTGTCGACAGTCATCTCCAACGCGTGATCGAACTGACCAGCACGGACACCACCTGGTCCGGTCTCGTCAACGACTTTCGCTCGGCGCCCGACCAAGCAACGCGTGTTGCGGCGCTCGGACGGATCCGGGATGCCCTTCGCCAATCGGGGATCTATGGAGCTGAACAGTCGGTGGTGTCCTCGCTCGCGAGCCGCATCCTGCGGCCGGGTTCGACTTCGGCAACCGACACCACCTTGGCAACGATGACGACGGAGTGGAAGGCGGAGGAACGACGTCTCGGTGTCGAGATCCCTCCCCGAACCTGGGCCTATCTGATGCGTACCCGATCCGAACTGGACGTAGGACTCGTTCTCGCGGGCGGCGGAACCGACCGTCAGCGCATGGACGCCGTGCAGAGTCTGCTCTGGCCCCGTGGGTGGCAACTCCGGGCCGATCAGCTCCATGCTTGGAATCCCTTCGCTGAAAACCTACCAGCCGCCCCCGAGGTGTTGCGCTCGGTCGCTTCGGCCGGCGAGTCACCCCTTCCGCTGACCGCTGGGTCTGGAGCGCAGGTCCGAAAGGTTCTGGCCCAGCGGGGCTCGACACAGCTCCTCGCGACCCCGGGACAGGCACGGGACCTAGCAGACCTGCTCGTCGACCTGAGTACAGCACCGGTGGTGACGGAGTACCTCAATGTGTACCCACGCGTGGTGGAGATCGACCATCGGGCAAACGGCGACGTGGTGGTCGCCTTGGAACTCGCGGAGATCTCAGCATGAGAAGGATTACGACCTCAGGTCGCGGATACACCCGCGCGCTCAATGACCTGATGCAGAATCTCCTCGTCACCGAACTACTGGTGCCGTCCGGGCAACTCTGGGTGCTATCGCCCTGGATCTCGGACATCGAGGTCATCGACAACACCGCGGGCCAGTTCAAAACCGTCCTGCTCGGCCTCCCGTCCCGCAAGATCCGCTTCACCGAGGTTCTGATAGAACTGGCCCGCAGAGGCTGCGACGTCCGAGTCCTCACGCGCGATGTCGAGAGCAACGTCGTCGCGCGGCAACGACTCGAGAATATCGGCGGTCTGGGCGCCAAGCCCACGGTGAGAATTCATCCCCACCTGCACGACAAGGGCATCCTTGGCGACCGGTTCCACCTACAGGGCTCCATGAACTTCACCTACTTCGGGCAGACGGTCAACGCTGAAGGCGTCACACTGACCCGCGACCCCCACAACATCGCCGAAGCGCGAATCACCTACAACGCTCTGTACGAGAGTAGTGTCAGCCGTGGTGACTGAGGAGTTCTTTGGCGAGGGTAACGATGTCGACCCCGCCCGCCTTCAACCCGAACAAGAGATGTCGATCGAGAGTTGGCTCGATGCCATCAAACGCAAGAAGATCGCGTTCCTTCCGCGGGTGACTGCGGGAAAGTTGTACTGGTACGCCTTTGCCCCCACGATGCGGGAGCAGAAAGAGTTGCTCACGCTCATCGACGCCTGGGTAGGTCCGACCTTCAGCGACCTCCCTAGGAGCAGAGGACGTCTTTACCCGCATGATCCATTCGACACGGCGTTGGCGGCCGACGGCGTCCCCCCATTGCGGTTTGAGGTGCTCCCGCGCGGCAACGGCGCGGCCCGCGACGAGGTGCGTCAGACGCTGCTCGTTCTCTCCAAACTGGTCTGGAATCGCCCTCGCTCGGAGTTCGACACCCCGCGCACCACCATCGAGGTTATCGACGATCTCGGCCACGCGATCGCCGCCCGGGACCGGCGGATTGCACTCGCTTGTCTTCGCGAACTCAAAGCCTCCGCTGATCTCGACCATTCGAATCTTGCCTTCCTCCGCATCCGGGTCTACGCGGGGCTAGGCGACACTGCTGCGATCTTCACCGACCAGGACCTGGAGCACGTGCTTCAACTGCGTCGACCGATCGGGATCACACGTCTGCTCCAGACCGCTGTCTACGACCGCTACCTTGCGTCCGCGGACAACTCCGGCGACGCATCGGCCCTTCTGGAAGCGGCCACACAAATCCCTTCGCACCTCCGCGCACTTGCGACAGGTGCCCCAACCGCGACACGACCCGCAGTAGTGGTCGAGTTCATGCTTGGATTGCTGCGGCACGCCCCGTCTCCGACGCTCGAGCGTTTGGCCGGTGAAGCCGAGACCTTGTCGCCTGCCTTAGCCGAGTCCCTCCGACAGTTGTTCGCGCCCGCGCCCGCGGTCGTTGCGGAGTCGGGCGCGGCGCCTCCGCCTGAGGACGCGGAACCCGCACCCGCGACGCCCTTCGGGCCGGACGACGAAATTCACCGACTCATCGACGAGGGCGAGTTCGCCGCTGCGGTGACGACAGTTCTTGCCGGGACAGCGACACCGATGCGGGCCGCCCTTCTGCTCGCCTGCTTCCGGGAGGTGGAGGATCCACAACTCGCCCCGGAAGTTGCGGCCTTCGTCGGGGCCTCCGGCCTCCGAGAGACGCCGCCCAAGGACGATGCCGTTGTACGCGCCGACCTGATGTGGTTTGAAGGGTTTCTTAATCCGCAGCGAAACCTCGGGTGGCACGGTTGGTTCGACGCATTGGAAGCGGGCAACCTCAGGGACGCAGCAATCGACTTCAATCTCACCTCTGAATGGGCGACGCTCGACTATTCCACCGCCGCCGACCGCCTGACCTCCTTGGACGATGAGGCGTTGGCTCAACTTGGTGACCAGGGCGGCGCATTCATGGCGGCGCATTCATCGCTGTTCGCGGATCCGAACGGCGCCGAACTATGCGAACGAGTGCTCGCTGGATTCGCCGTTAGTGAGAAGGGTTCCTTGGGCGTCCGGGTGCAGACCGTCGCACTCCTTGAGTACTTGGCAGCGACCGGACCCGCGGCCGCTGTCCTGACCTCCGCGCTGGAGTGGACGGAGCTCATTGTCGAGGCGGCGACCTCGGCCGTGACCGCCAGTTGGACAGTCGATGTTCTGCAGGCCGCCACCACGAGTCCGCGAGCTCTTGCTCTCGATGCAAAGAGTCGACTGTTCTACCACGCACTTGTCGTGCTACGGCCGGTGAAATCCGGTCTCAGTCTCGCCGACATCGAGGGGCTTCGCCTGGTGGCTGAGGAGTTGGCAACCGCCCTGCCGGACGACTTTGAGGTCCAGGACTCAGACGCTAACCCTGCGGCCCCCTACCGGTACCTGGAGGATGCCGTCGTCGTCCTTTATTCGCTAACAGAGTCTGCGATTACGCGCGCTGCACAGATTCTGCGTCGTCTCGTTCCAGGTATCGATGTCCGTACGACTTCTGAGCACGACGGAAGCCAGCAATTGGCGGCGCTCAGCGCGCACGCTGATGTTTTCGTCATGGTCGCTGCCTCCGCAAAGCACGCGGCAACAGATTTTATCAAGGAACATCGTGGCGGGCTGCCGATCGTTCAGGTAAACTCGCGCGGCTCCTCGGCAATTCTGCGCGAGTTGGCCGAGGGGTGATTTCTACCGGCTATCACCGTTGGCCGTAGTCAGGGTCGGTAGCCGCCCGGCTCGACGACCTCGGTTCGCAGGCCGAGTTCCTGCAGGTCACGTTGGCCAAACGGTCGAGCCATCACGACGAGGCTGCGCGTCGCGACAACCGGGAGCAGCAGGGCCGCCAGGTCGCGGCGATCCTGGGCTCGTGCGGCGGCTTCGCGAGGACGCGCACGCCGTGCGGCAGCGTGCGGACGTCGGCGGCCACCGGAGCGCAGGATGGCGCGAGCTCGCGGAGGCGCTGGAACGGTTCGGGACCCGGTACTAGTGCTACTTCGCGCCATTCGCCATTCGAATTCCATCCACGCGTGCCAATTTCACCCGCTTGGCCCTCCTACCCAGTGCCAAAGGACCGTACATTCAGGCTCGCAGACTCACCCAGCGACCATGGAGGCACCGTGTCGGCGACCGCGACCGAGAACGCACCGAACGACCCCGATGACGCCACCGATTCCCGGGTAGAGAGGGTCGCAGCTCGGCTGACCGCGCTGGTCGGTTCGGTCGTCGCCGACGGAGTGGGTCCGGTGTCCGGATCCGTCGAGTGGGCGGAGTCGCGTCTGGCTCGTGTCCAGAAGGAACGGTACGACCCGAGCAAGAAGAGGCAGAGAAACCCGGACGAGGACGTCGAGGAGGTCGAACGCGTCATCAAGCGCCTCGTCATCGAGTCGACGCAGGCTGCAGGCGCGAACGGCTTCGTCACCGGCCTGGGTGGGCTTGTCGCCATGCCGGTCACGATCCCCGCCAACATGGCCGGTGCGCTGATCATCAATGCGCGTCTTGCCGGCGGCATCGCCTATCTGCGCGGCTACGACCTGCACGATCCGCACATCCTCACGATGGTCACTCTCGTGTCTGCGGGCTCGACCGCACAGCAGGTGCTCAGTGCGTTCGGCGCCAAGGTCGGACAGCAGTTCGCGATGGAAGCCATCAAGGCGATCCCCATCAGCGTTCTCAGGCAGGTCAACAAGAAGGCGGGGTTCTTTCTCGTCGCCAAGTACGGGACGCAACGGGCAGCGATCACGCTGGCCAAGGTGCTGCCCATCGTTGGTGGAGTCGTCGGCGGCGCGGTGGACGCTACGCTCACTCAGCTCATCGCGCGCACCGCGAAGTCGCTGTTCCCACGCGACATTGACGACATGCCGGAGCGAAAGCCAAGAAGGCGTCGCCGTGACGAGACGGCCGACGAGGTCGCGTGACCTCTGGTCCTGCCCCTGTCGGTCCGCTTACCCCCACTCCTGCGGCGCGAACTGCGACAGCGTGAGCTGCGCCCCCTGCGGGTCGCGCACCACGGCCTCGCGCGTCCACTCGTTCTCGCTCGTCGACAGCACGACCCCACCGGCCCGCTCGGCCGCTGCCGCGCTCTCGTCACGGTCCGCGACGGAGAACGCCACGTCCCACCGAGCCGGCCCCTCGACGCGCGCGATCCCGGCCGCGACGTCGGCGAACCCTGGCGGCGCGAACTCCTGCCGTTCGAAGATCCCGGGGTCGATGGTGTGCGCGAGGTGGTCGCCGTACCCCGGGACGCGGAACATACCGGCGCCGAGCGCGGGGTCGAGCTCCCAGCCGAGCAGCGGTCCGTAGAAGTCGAGGGCCCGGTCGGGGTCGGGCGTGAGGAGGTTGCTGAAGTTCCAGGTGCCCGGCTCGTTGACGCGTTGCGCCCCGAGGCGCGTGCCCGCCTGCCACAGCCGGAACCGCGCACCTTGCGGGTCCTGGACCGAGGCCATGCGCCCGGGCGGGCCCACCGTCTCAGGCCCGGAGAGCAGCACGCCACCGTCAGCGGCGACCGCCCCGGCGGTGGCGCCGACGTCGTCGACCGCGACGTAGGTGATCCACTCGGGCGTCCCGTCACTGCCGTCCGGCGGGGAGGCGATCGCCGCGACGTCCTGCCCGTCGAGCGAGGCGACGACGTAGCGCCCCGGCGCGTCGGGCGGCATCTTGTCGGTGAACGTCCACCCGAACAGGGCGCCGTAGAACGCGGTGGCGGCGTCGACGTCGGGCTGCTCGGTGTCCACCCAGCACGGCACCCCGTGCGGGTACGTGCGGGGCTGCGTCGGTGAGGTCATCTCTGCCTTCCCGGCCCCGCCGGGTGCGGGGCCTCCCGCGTTCCACCTTCCCAGCCGCCGCCGACACCGGCCTCTGGGGACGACTGTCCGGTCAGTCGGCGTCGTCGATCTCCTCGAACCGCAGCGTGACCTCGCCACGGACCGTGCCTTCGCTCGCCCGGATCTCGTCGAGGTGCAGCGTCCCGACGCCGTCGAGCTCGAACGCGTCCCCCTCGTCGAGCACGACGACGGCCTCGTCCGAGGGGGTGCGCAGCGCGAGCTGCGCGAGGGGCGTGCCGTCGACGAGGCCGACGCGCATGATCCCGACCCGCAGCACCCCGAAGGTGGGTTGCGAGCCCTGCCGAGCATTCCTGACCGTTGTCACAGGTGGGTCCTATCGGGTGGAGGGGACGGCGTAGACGGTGTCGAAGTTCTCCTTGTACTGCTTCTCCGTGAGCCACATGTCGCCGACCTTGTCGGACCCGTCGTTCTGCAGGTGAGCGCCGGGTCCCCACGGGTTGATGACGTGGACCTTGAGCTCGCCGTCGCGCTCCTCGACCTTGTCCACGATGTACGCATGGTTGGGCACGACCCGGGAGTCGTCGACCTCGTCGCCGAACGGCCACCACGACGGCTCGTCCTCGGTCCCGAGCGCGACCGGGCCGTCGGCGAGACGGTCCTTGAGGTCGGAGAGGTTCCCCTCGCCGGTCTTGGAGGGGGTCGCACCGGTGATGGCCGCGAACGCATCGCTCGAGTAGCCGCCGTCGATGTCGTCGTAGCTCCCGCCCCAGTACTCGGCGGCCGCCTTCTCGTAGATCGACGCCCAGCTCGGGTTCCCGCTCGGGTCCATGACGCCGTCCTGCGCGACCTCGGGCTCGACCGTGATCTCGACGGGGTCGCCGTCCTTGTACATCGTCACGGTCCACGTCCCGTCGGCGTTGAGCTTCATGTGGTCGCGGATGAACTGGGGGTCGTCGCGGGCGACCGCGCCCAGGCCCGCGAGGAGCCAGCAGTCGCCGAGGCCCTGCTGGTTGATCATGTTCGGGTCGAGCGCCGCGTCGCCGAGCGGGATCGTGGGCGGGACGTCGACCCACGGGCCGTGGCCCGAGAGGTCCGGGTTTCCCGGCCGGTCCTTCCCCCCGTCGCCGGAGCGGTCGCCGCCAGCCCCCGGTTCACCGCCCCGGTCGAGGACCGACCCGCCGTCGGCCGCGCTGGTGCGGGCCTGGTCCTCGGCGTTCCGCCGGAGCACCTCGGCGTTGTCGCGGAGCGCACCGAGGCAGGAAGCGAGCGCGGGAGCCAGACGCCGGGACCAGTCCTGCCGGAACTCCTCGGCGTCGGGCCCCACCCAGCCCGTGGTGGCGACGATCCCGTCGACCTGCCGCCGGGCCGTCTCGAGCGTCTCGGCGCTCTCCACGAAGCTGCTGCCGAGCCCTGCGAGCGCCTCAACGTCGGCGCCGAACATGGTGCGCATGTCCCCCCTCGTGGCTGCGGGACCGCCTTGGTCCCGGGCATCGCCGACCCACGCTATCGACCACGCGGCGGGCAGGCCATGGGCAGCGGTCCCCATGCGACCTCACCCGGTCGACGCCCCGTCGCTGCTAGGTTCGACGACGCCGCGCACCTGCGCGTCGACCGACCCAGCGAGGGGGCACCGCGTGAGAGACGCCGGATCGTCGAGGAAGCGGCTGCGTGCCGGCGGGGTGCTGCTGGTGGTGGCCGCCGTCGGGCAGCTCGTCGCAGGGTGCAGCAGCTCTCCCGCCGCGGCTCCGACCGCGAGCACGCCGGGTGCGAGCCCCGCCGAGGCGCTCGACACGTACACGGTGGTGCGCGACGACGTCCTCGCGGCGCTGTCGTCCCTCGACCCGGCCACGCCGTGGGAGTCGAGCGGGACGGCCGGCCTCTCCGAGGAGGGCTCGGCGTGCACCCTGGTCCTGCCGGCCGCCGGCTCGGCGCAGTACCTGTACGTCGAGGGCGACGACTTCGCGGCGGTCCGCACAGCCCTGGACCCCGTCCTCGCGCAGCACGGGTTCGCCGCCCTGGGGCAGACCGTGTTCGCGGACGGCGGGGCGGTCGAGGTGTCGTCGACCGACGACGCCGGGGCCGAGCTCGTCGTGTCGTCCGAGCAGACGTCCGTCGTCCGCCTGAACGCGCCGGTGCTGTCGGAGACGTGCGACGACGCGGAGCTCGAGCCGTCCTAGGGTGCGGGGCGGGTTGCCGCCGGCATCACCCGGCCACCTCCCACCTCACCGCCTTTCCCAACCTCCGCCGCACCGCTTCCCCGCCGACCTGTTCGATCCACTCGCGCGGCCCAACGACGACGAGCAGCGACCGTGCCCGGGACAGCCCGGTGTAGAGCATCTCGCGCGCCCGGGCGACGTCACGGACGCCGTTGACGGCGAGCACGACGACGGGGCGCTCGAGTCCCTTGAACCCGAGCACGTGCCCGTAGAAGACGTCCTCCTCGGCGAAGAACGCGTCCCAGTAGGCGGCGTGCCCGCCTAGCGCGACCTCGTTGACCTGGGCGGGGTGCCGGCGCCCGGTCGCGAGGAGCGTGACGGCTCCGGGGGCCCAGCCTTCGTCGAGCAGGGCGTCGACGGCGTCGTCAGCGGCAGCGACGGCCTGCTCCGCAAGGACGTCGACCAGGCGCACGGGTGGTCCGTCCATGCCGCGTGGACGGAGCAGGTCCTCGGACAGGGCGCCGAAGACCTGGGCGATCTGCTTGGTCGAGCGCAGGTTCTCGTCGAGGGTGACCTGGACCAGCTCGATCGGCACGTGCCCCTCGCGGGGGAAGACGCGTTGGGCGTCGTCCATGAAGACGTAGAGGCCGCTCTTGTCGGGGTCACGCAGGCACCTCATGAGCGAGGGCCACCAGAGGTCGCCGAAGTCCTGGGCCTCGTCGACGACGACCGCGTCGAACAGGTCGGCCGGTGACCGCTGGGCCGCGAGCTCTCCGAGGGCGAGCGGAAGGTGCCGTTCCCAGTAGTCGCCGTCGTCGTCCGCGCCTGCTGCGGCGCCCCAGGCGCGCGGCAGGTCGTGGAAGAGACCCACGTAGGTGGGGCGTTCGCGCACGGGCCAGGTCGCGACGACCCGTTCGAAGTACCGTCCGAGCCCGCGCGAGTAGCACAGGAGGGCGACGGACTCCCCGGCGCGCGCCCGCCGTCGGGCCTGTTCGAGCGCGAGCCACGTCTTGCCGGAACCCGCTCCGCCCACGACGCGCAGCCGCCGGGCCTCGCGCAGAAGGTCGAGGATGCGGCCCTGGTCGCGCGTCATCTGCTCGAGCCTGTCCTCGTGCGCTGCGGCCGCGGCGAGGTGCTCCGCCTGGCTGGGGAAGCCGCCCGCGAGCGCCTCGACGACCTCCTCGAGATCGGTGTCGGCGAGCGGCCCGTGCCCTTGGCCGTGCCGGGTGATCGCGTTGCGCACCCGTTCGGCGAGCCCATGCCCGCGTTCGAGGTCCCCTCGGTCGACGATCATGTCGCGGGGCAGATCGAGCGCCGCCCAGTCGGGTCCGACGTACTGGTGCGGGAACGCGACGAGGTGCGCGGTCCGGGACTCGGCGGCGAGCAGGCCGCGGTGCCGCAGCAGCGCCTGGAGTGCGTGCCGCGCCCCCTGCACCTGCCCGACCGGGTCGATGCGGTGCCGCTGGTCCCCGTTCCCCTGGTACCAGGTGCCGTCACGCCGTTCGATGTGCCCGCCCTTGACCTCGATCGCGGCGATCCCGAACCCCGGCCAGGCGACGAGAAGGTCTATCTCGTACTCCTGCTCCTCCTCCTGGAGGCGCAGGCCGTGGAAGACCACGGCGTCGTCGGGCAGCTGCGCCAGGAGCGCTTCGTGGAGGGTGCGCTCGGCGCCCCCGTCGGGCGGGTAGGCGGGTTCGGTCGGGAAGGTGCGGGGCGGCATGGCTCTGGTGTACCGGACCTGCCCGACGGCGTCACGCCCCGCGGGCGGACACGTCGCCCTGGTCACGGCTTTTCACCCGTTCGCATGGCTTCGTGGATGAGCGCGACGGCGACGACGTCGTCGAACCAGGAGGTGGGCTTCTCACGGACGACGACGGCCTCGACCCTGCCGGGTTGGACCTCGATCCCTGCGCGCAGGCGGTCGGAGACGGAGCGCAGGTCCCGGGGCACGAGGGCTTCCCACTCGGCGAGCCGGACGTACACGAACTGGGGGTCGAGCGGTGCGAGGCCGTCGCGCTGGACGGCGGGGTGCACGGACTGACCGACGGGATCGATGCGCCCGATCAAGCCCGTGTCGAGCTGGAACGGCCGAGCCCCTCGCGCGACCACCTCGGTGAACATCCCGTGCCACCTTCGAGCGGTCTGCGGTGTCGTGACGACGGTGTTGCCCTTCGGAATGTGGCGCACGACGCGGTCGAAGGCCCCGGTCATGTCGGCGGCTGCCCGCTCGAGCATCGCGAAGACCTCGTGGCAGGTGACGCACGGCGCGGTGAACCCGGTCGTGACCCCTCGCCGGAGCTCGCGGGCGTTGCGCCGGCACACCACGCAGAGCACCGAGGGGACGATGCCGCAGCCTTCGGCCCGATCGAACGGGGTCTGTGCAACCGGGTGCCGGAAGCACTGGATGGGGAAGGCGTCGTCCCCGACGATCGCCTCGCATGCGTCCTCCAGCAGGACCTGCCGGAGGGTGACCTGGGCCGTGCAGGCGGTCTGGGGGCTGACCTGGTCGGGGGCGGGGTTCGGGTTGATGAACGGTTCGATCATGCTTCTTCCTTCGTCGAGGAAGGGGGCCGACCAGCACCGAAGTCCGGGCTGGTCGACGACCCTGCGCTTCCCGCTACCGATCGGCAGCGGGCGGGTCTTCCTCCTGGAGCACCGTGCGCAGAGAGCGCGGTTGCCGGACCGGCACGCGGAGGGCGTTTCGCCGGTCACTCTTGACCTGGGGCATTTGTACTAGAACCCCGTGGTTGTGCGCAAATCGGGCGACGGTGGCCCGCACCGGGGGCGGACCGTCCGTCCCCCGACACTGCGCCCCTCAGCCGCCTACGGTGAGCAGCGCCAGGCTGGGGTGCTCGCGCAGCGCACGTTCACCGTGGGTCCGGTAGAGCGTCATGACGGCCACGAAGGGTGCATGATCTCCGGTGAGCAGGAGCGGTTCCGCCTCGGAGAACTGGCAGACGAGCCCCCAGCTCGTGGGTTCCGGGAAGACGGCTGTCATCGACGCGTAGTCGAACGAGAGCCACCGGCCTCGCGTCTGCACGAGAAGTCGGTGATTGCTCACGACGAGCCTGCTGATGCACTGCTCACGCCATTGCTGCCGAGCCTTGTTCCGGGCGGCAGTGCGCTGAGCGCCGTTGGAGAGCGCGGTCACGGCCAGGCCTGCGGCGACGAACAAGGGTCGACCGTAGAAGAAGCCCGATGTCTGCGAGTAGCTGACGTCCGTGCCGTAGTACCGGGCATAGCCGATGGGGACGTCGCAGAAGTACTCCTCGTTCGCGTACGGGACGACGTCCCAGACGGCCAGGGTCGCAGGTACTTCTCCCGCGAGGAGCTGCTGGCGCAGCGCCTGGGCGTCCCGCCACCCGCGCGCGGACGCGTCGCGCCGTCGGATGTCGATGAGCTCGGCCGCGCGGAACCGTCCCGTGCTGCGCCGGTGATCGCGATACGTCGCGGAGGCCTTGACGACCGCAAGGACGACGAGGGAGATCGGCGCGACGACGGCGCCCAGGAGGAGCAGGAGCATGACGAGCAAGGTCGAGCTGTCCGTCTGTTCTCCCCGGTCGAGGGCAGCGATGCCCGCCATGCAGCCGACGTAGGCGATCGGTGCGAGCACGAGCGGCACGGCCCAGCGAACGTGCCGCCTGACCGCCCCAGCTTTCGGTGCCGTCCGCGGATCCTCCATCGAAGCCCCCTGCCTCGTCGACGGGCGTGATGGTCTTCAGCCCGAACGATCGGGAAGACTACCCGACGAGGTCGGCCGTGACCTGCCACGGACGTCGCTCACGGCCGCAACACCGCACCGTCACCTCACAGCCGCCCCTCCCCCGCCTGCGCGGCCGTGAGGTAGCAGTACCAGCCGGGGGTGCGGGCGCCGTCGGACTGGAACGTGATCTTGTTGACGACCCCGTTCCGGTTCGTGATGGCCGACCACACGAGCGGGCCCCGCGCCGCGTGCGCGAGGAGCTGCTCGACCGCGCCGCGCGACGTGTCGGCGTTGAGGAACACGTCGTGGCCCGCGACCTGGGCGTCGATGAGCTTGCGGCCACCGTAGGTCGCGCGGTCGCCGATGCTCGTGGCCGACGTGGTGTCGCGCCACTGCGTGAGCCACGCGACGAGCTCGCTCTCGGTGAGCCGTGCGGTCGGCACCGCGGGCGGTGCGGCCGGGCGCGCCACCGCGGGCGCCGGCCGGGCCGTGCGCACACGCCCGGCGGGCGAGCCGTTCCCCGCAGCCAGGTCGCGCTCGGCGGTCGTGAACCCCGCGAACGTGTCGCGGGCCACGGCCGGCGCGGCGCCGTCGGCGACCCCGGTGCGCAGGCGGGCCATGCTCGCCGACGCGGCCCCGTACGCGGCCCCTGCCGAGACGCCCTCGTAGGTCAGCGACCGCTCGCGGGCGACACCGATCGACTCTCCGACCTCGATCGCGTCCTGGTTGGCCCCCATGTAGAGGAACGTCCAGCCGAACACGGTCTCGCGCTCCGTCACGAGCGCCCTGATCGCGGCGTGCGTGTACTCCTTCGAGGCGTTCTCGTGGCCGTCGGTCATGATCCCGACGATCACGGTCGCAGGCCGCTGGTCCTCGGGCAGCTGCGCGATCCGCACGCTCGTCGAGTGGACGAGGCGCGCGATCGAGTCGAGCAGAGCCGTCGTGCCTCGGGGCTGGAGGTCGAGCGACGGGACGGTGGCGACGTCCCGGTCGGCGTAGACCTCCTCGTACTCGCTGTCGAACTGCGCGAGCGTCACGGTGCAGCGCCCCGTGACACCGCGCTGCTCGAGCATGAACTCGTCGAAGCCCGCGATCGTCGCGGCCTTGATCGACTGCATGGAGCCCGACCGGTCGAGGAGCATCGACAGGTGGGTGGAGGTGGCGTCGGCCATGGAGTACTCCTCGGGTCGTGGGGCGGTGCGGCTGATGGTGCGCGAGAGGGAGTGGATCAGGTGCGGCGGCGGAAGCGGAGCGGCGTGGTCGCCTCGGGAGCGGCACTCACGTGCTTCCCCTGCTCGACGTCGTAGCGCGCCCTGGTCACTCCCTCTGCCGTCACGCGGTCGTCGGGTCCGCGGTAGGAGCCGAGCGCCGCGGTGCGGGCGACGCGGGGCGGGACGGTGTTGGGTGCGACTCCCGCGTCCGCCGCGACCGAGCGGAGCGAGTGACCGGCGAGCAGGGCCTGAGCCATGGCCTCGTCGAGCGCGGCGTCGAGCTGGACGCGCGCCTCGGCGAGAGCCGCGACGGCCTCCTCGGGAGCGAGTCCGGCCGCGGCCTCGAGGGCGGCGCGGGCCGAGGCCAGGCTCGGCAGCCCGTCGGTGCGGTGCGGTGCGTTCTTGTCGGAGGCCATGCCACGAACGTAGTGCACCAAGTGCACATGTACAATAGATGCACACAGGCAGTTGCTGCACGACGAGGCCATGTCGCCGCGCCTGCAGGGTGCGACTACCCAGAGGGGTGTTTTCTGCGCAGCCACCACAATTGTGGCGGCTACACAGAAAACACCCCCGCCCCCAGGCGCCCGAGCGCGTCCGGTCCGCACCCCTGCTCCCGGACCGGGACGCTCAGCCGAGCCACGCCACGACCGGCCCCCACCTACGTAGTACCCCCTACGTGCGTTGACCATCGGACAAATCCCCCGCCAGGCTCGCAGTCGTCCCCTGTCATCGACGAGAGGTACGAACATGCGCACCACGCACACGATCCGACGGCCAGCGACGACGCTGGCCCTGCTCGCCCTGCTCCTCACGACGGCCCTCGCGGCGCTGTCGGTCACCGCCACGGTCCTCGCCCCCCGCGCCTCCGCGGCCGAGCCGTGCGCCGCGCCGTGGAGCGCGTCCGCGGTCTACACGGGCGGCGCGGTCGTCTCGACCGGCGGCCACAACTGGAAGGCAGGCTGGTGGACGCAGGGCGAGACGCCCGGCACCACGGGCCAGCGGGGAGTCTGGCGCGACCAGGGCACGTGCGGCGGCTCGACCGGCGGCGGCACGGGAGAGACCGGCGGCACCACGGGTGGTGACAACGGCGGCGGCACGGGAGAGACCGGCGGCACCACGGGTGGTGACAACGGCGGCGGCAACCAGACCGGCTTCGTCGTGACCGAGGCCCAGTTCAACCAGATGTTCCCCAACCGGAACCCGTTCTACACCTACCAGGGCCTGGTCAACGCCCTGAGCGCGTACCCGCAGTTCGCCACGTCGGGCGGCACCGAGGTCGCCAAGCGCGAGGCCGCGGCCTTCCTCGCCAACGTGAACCACGAGACGGGCGCCCTGGTCTACGTCAAGGAGATCAACACCGCGAACTACCCGCACTACTGCGACCCGAGCCAGTCCTACGGCTGCCCCGCGGGCCAGTCCGCGTACTACGGCAAAGGCCCCATCCAGCTCTCGTGGAACTACAACTACAAGGCCGCCGGTGACGCCCTGGGCATCGACCTGCTGAACAACCCGTACCTGGTCGAGACCGACCCGGCCGTGGCCTGGAAGACGGGCCTCTGGTACTGGAACACGCAGTCGGGCCCGGGCACCATGTCGGGTCACCAGGCCATCGTCAACGGCGCAGGCTTCGGCGAGACGATCCGCTCGATCAACGGCACGCTCGAGTGCAACGGCGGCAACCCCGCGCAGGTGCAGAGCCGCATCGCGGCGTTCCAGCGCTTCGCGCAGATCCTCGGCACGACCACGGGGTCCAACCTCACTTGCTGAGCCCCCGCCCTGCTGCCCGACGGCGGAGCTCACCTTCCCCGAGGAAGGTGGGCTCCGCCGTCGGGCGAGCAGGGGGTGGAGCGGCTCAGCGCCGCACCGCGAACCCCGCGAGCGAGAGCGCGACAGCGTCCTCCGCGACGGCCGCGGGCCAGTCCGGGCCCTTCCCGACCCACGCGGCCCGCCACGCCGCGCCGCCCCAGGTCCCGGCCGCGCCTCCCGCCGCACCCAGGAGCACGGGCAGGAGCACACCGGCCTCGGCCCGGCGGGCGAGCACGAGGGCCCCGATCGCACCGGACGTCATGCGGATCACGGGTCCTGGCGGTTCGAGGCGCGACCCGGCGCCCGGCAGCTTGTCGCCCAGGACCTCACCGACGATCCCGAGCCCCGCGACCACCTTGGCCACGGTGGCCCCCCGGCCCGTGGCCGAGGAGGTGAGCAGGGGCAGCGCGACTCCCAGCGAGGCACGGCTCCCCGCAGCGGTGCCGATCGCCAGGGACCGCACGAGGACGTCGACCGGGAAGCGGGAGGTGCCACGCTCAAGATGCATGTCTCCCACGATCCGGGCGGGCGGCCCGACCGGCAACCGCGCGGGCCATCTGCGTCCGTTACCCTCGCGGGATGCCGATGACGTCACGCCGAGAACCTGTCGTCCTCGTCGCCGGCCTCCTCACGTCGGTCCTGTGGGTCGGGAGCGCGCTGCTGAACCGCTCGGCGGACGCGCCGTTCGAGGGGCAGACGGTCCTTGCGGGGCTGCTCGCCGGCGCGGTGGTCGTCGCGATGACCTATCTCGCGACGCGACGCCTTCCTCGCGGCACCGGCACGTGGGCCGTGCTCCTCGGGACCTGGTTCGGGGTCGTCGTGGGCGGGGTCGCGGGCGCGGTCGCCGACGTCGTCGCGGACGTCACGTTCCCCTCCCCCGACAACCCCGCGTTCCTGCTGCTCACGGCGTCGTTCGACGGCAGCTCGTGGGGGCTGGGCGCGGGGTGGCTCGTCGGGCTCGTCGTCGTCGGCACACTGAGCCTGACGAGCCGGCGCGACGCGTCCTCGCTCCCGGCCACGCGTCGCGCGCGCAAGCCGTTGCGAGCCCGTGCGTACCCGACGGTGCTCGTCGCGGGCGGCGCGGGGGCGCTCGTCTGGGCGGGCGTCGGCGCCGCGGGGTCGTGGCTCGTGTGGCACCGCAGCGCTCGCGGCCCGGTCGACCTGCTGGCCGAGGTCACCTCGGGCGCGATGGCCTGGCGCTTCACGACGGGCAGGCCCGTGGTCGAGCCGCTCGAGATGGGTCTGGGGGTGCTCGTGGGGCTCGTCGTCGCAGGGGGCACGTGGCTCGCGACCCGGCGGCTGCCTCCGCGTGCGAGCCGCTGGAGCCTGGTGCTCGCGGTCTGGTTCGTCGCGATCGCGGCGGCCTCGGTGGCCGCCGCGACTCGTTCGGTCATGGCCTTCGCGGTGGGCGAGCTGCGCTCGACGACGGTCAACCTGGCACTGTCCTCGGTCCAGGCGAGCCTCTTCTGGCCGCTCGTCCTCGGCTGGTCGGCAGGGCTCCTCGCGGCTCTCGTCTACCGCGCGACGGGCGGAGAGTCGGCTGCCGACGCGGGCGGGGAGCCGGCCGCGGACGCGGGCAGCACCACGCCGGACGACCTGTCCCGGAGCGCTCTGCACACCGATGCCGAGGAGCCGATGACCGTCCCCTAGGGTGACCGCTGAACGCCGACCGGCCGTCGACCGCTCGTCGTCGAGCCTCGACCCAGCGGCCTGTCGGGACCGGTGACGAGAGGGTGGCTCATGGCTGAGACAGGTTCGACGGGCGGCATCGCGACGGGCTTCGTGGTGACGGAGGCGCAGTTCGAGGAGATGTTCCCGGACCGCAACCCGTTCTACACGTACGAGGGTCTGGTCGCGGCGACCGCGGCGTACCCGGAGTTCGCGACGTCGGGCGGGCCGGTGATCGCAGCGCGTGAGGCTGCGGCGTTCCTCGCGAACGTGAGCCACGAGAGCACGGGACTGCTGCACGTGAGGGAGCTCGACACGACCGTGTACTCGCACTACTGCGACCCGTCGCAGCCGTACGGCTGCCCTGCGGGACAGGACGCGTACTACGGCAAGGGGCCCATCCAGCTCTCGTGGAACTTCAACTACAAGGCGGCGGGCGACGCCCTGGGCATCGACCTGCTGAACGATCCGTTCCTGGTCGAGACCGACGCGACCGTGGCCTGGAAGACCGCTCTCTGGTACTGGAACACGCAGCCGGGAGAGGGCACCATGACGTGCCACGAGGCGATCGTCGGTGACCACGGCTTTCGCGAGACGATCCGGGCGATCAACGGCCCGCTCGAGTGCGAGGGCGGCAACCCGCGCCAGGTCGCGAACCGGGTCGCGCTGTTCCGCCGCTTCGCAGAGCTCCTGGGCACCACGACGGGCGAGAACCTGACCTGCTGAGGTCCGTCGCCCGACGGCGGGGCTCACCCTCCGCCGTCGGGTGCGGCGAGGCTCAGCTCCGCGCGGGCGGCTACGGAGCGGGCTGGGCTCGGTCGCGGGGACGCGAGGCTGCGGTGCCTGCCCGCCAGCAGTCAGTCGGGGAGGACGACGAGGGGCAGGTGCTCGTGCACGGGTGGCCCGAGCACCTGTTCGGCGTCGTGCGCCCACCGTTCGAGGGCCCTGGGGCGGTCGCGCTCGGCGTCGAGCCACGCGATCGTGCGGAGGTGGACGTCCACGTCGTTGCCGGTCCAGGTTCCTGCGTCGCGACGCAGCTGGTCGGCGAGCTCGTGGGCGATCCACGTCGGGAGGTCGTCAGGGACCACGACGAGGAGGTCCAGGTCGTCGGCCGCGGTGCCGTCGCCGCGAGCGGCGGACCCGACGACCGCGACGCCGACCGACCGACGGAGACCGTCGTCCCGGACGACCTCGTGGAGCAGCTCGTCGATGCGTCGGCGTAGGTCGCACCAGGGGTGCAGCGCGTCGAAGAGCGCCTCGATCCCGGGCCAGCAGAGGTGGTCACGGTTGACCCGGTAGTAGTTCGTCGACCCGACGGCCCGCCGCTGGACGATCCCTTGCCGCTCGAGCCGCGCGAGGGCGCGGCGGACGCCTTCCGGTGATCCGGCGTGCGCGACGCGATGCACCTGCCCACCCGTGAGCTCGCCCTGACGGTTCCAGAGCGCACGCAGGACCGGCCCTTCGAGCCCGGGCACGACCGCCGAGACGGGACTGCTCCAGTCCATCCGCTTCCCCTCGTGTGTCGCTGATCCGCGGGGCCCGGCCACCCTCACGGGCCTCCGGGGGCGGGTGTGCTTTTTCTGTAGCCACCACGATTGTTGGGGCTACAGAGAAAACACACCCGCCCCTCCCCCCGGTTCGGCTTCGCCGCCCACCGTCCGCCGACCGCTCCCACGCGCAGGCGCAACGCCTCCAGGCGATGCCCCTGTCTCGACGGCCGACCGAATGCCACGAGTCGGAGCGCCCCCTGGTCCGAATGCCTCACGGACAGGATGGCGGCTCAGGACGGCACGCGGAGCGAAGGCCGGGGATCTGTGGACAACACGCTCACCGCAGGCAGTCGGCGACCTGAGCTGCCGATCTCAGACCGCGGACCGCGGACCGCGGACCGCGCTGCGCACAGCGAGGGCGGCTCAGGCGGCGAGGGCAACGGGGCGACCCGGCGCAGCGGGGCAGTGGGGCAGCGGCACAGCAGGCGCAGCAGGCGCAGCAGGCGCTTCCGGGCAAGGGTCGAGGCCACGACGAACGTGACCTCGACCTCGCACTTCCCGAAGGCCCGGATGCCGGGTCGGGCGGGTCTTCCTCAGAGGCACCGTGCGCGGGAACGCGGTTGCCGGACCGGCACGCGGAGGGCGTATCACCGGTCGCTCGTGACCGGTGCCCACCCTGCCAGACAGGACACACAAGGACAAATCACCCCGGGCACCCCGACCTCGGAACTCGCCTAGGCCGAGTCCCGCACCACGAGCGACGTCGGCAGCGTGATCGCCGCAGGCTCCTGCCCCTCGACGACCTCGAGCAGCAGCCGCACCATCTCAGCGCTGATGCGCTCGAACGGCTGTCGCATGGTCGTCAGCGCCGGGTGGAGCGAAGCCGCGACCCCCGAGTCGTCGAACCCGCCCACGGCCACGTCCCCCGGGACGCTCCGCCCCGAGGCCTGGAGCGCGACGAGCGCCCCCGCAGCCATGAGGTCGGACGCCACGAAGACCGCGTCGAGGTCGGGGCGCCGTTCGAGCAGCTCGGCCATCGCGAGCCGACCCCGCTCACGCGAGTAGTCGCCGTGCGCGACCAGCGACTCGTCGAACCGGTCGCCCAGCGCGTCGCGGTACCCGTCGAGCCGCAGCGTCCCACCGGGCGTGTCGAGCGGCCCGGTGATCGTCGCGATCCGGGTGCGCCCCGAGTCGAGCAGGTGCTGCGTCATGGTGCGCGCCCCGGCCCGGTCGTCGGCCGCCACGTACCCGACGCGCCCCTCGTACCCGAGCGGCACACCACAGGCGACCGTCGGAACCTTCTGCTTGAGCAGCTCGGCGAGCATCGGGTTGCCCTGGTGCGAGCTGATGAGCAGGACGCCGTCGACGTGCCCCGCCGCGACGTACCCGCCGATGCGGCGACGCTCCTCGGGAGTTCCCGCGACCATGAGCAGCAGCGGCATCTCGCGCTTCGCGAGCTCCTCGGCCGCGCCACGCAGCAGGATCGAGAAGTTGGGGTCCTCGAACAGCAGGTGCTGCGGCTCGGTGAGCAGGAACGCGATCGAGTTCGACCGCCCCGTCACGAGGCTGCGCGCGTGCTGGTTCGCGGCGTACCCCGTGGTGCGGATCGCCTCGTTGACCGCCGCGAGCGCGTCGGGAGAGACCCAGTGCCCGCCGTTGATCACGCGCGACACGGTGCCGCGCGAGACGCCCGCGACCTCGGCGACGTCGCGGATCGTGGGGCGACGCTTCGCCCCGTTGCCCGACGGCGCCGCTCGCCTCTCGCGTGCAGGCTGCGGGCCGGCCCCGGGCGCGGCGTCGCGCACAGCCCCCGGCGCAGCGTCGTGCGCGGCTCCGCGACCGTCCTCACGCACGGCGTCGACGGGCTGGGGTACGACGTCGTTCCCGGACTGCTCCACGACACGTGAGTCTAGGGACATCCTCAGGCCTTGACCGCGCCGGCGGCGAGGTCGACCTGCCAGTAGCGCTGCAGCAGGAGGAACAGGGCCACGAGCGGGACGATCGACAGCAGCGCGCCCGTGATCACGAGCGTGTACAGCGCGGGCTGCGACGCACCCTGGTTCAGCAGACCCGACAGGCCCACCGTGAGCGGGAAGAGCTTGTCGTCGCCGAGCATGATGTACGGCAGCATGAAGTTGTTCCAGATCGCGACGAACTGGAAGAGGAACACCGTCACCAGGCCGGGCGCCATCATGGGCATCGCGACCTGCGCGAACGTCCGGAGCTCACCGGCGCCGTCGGTCCGCGCGGCCTCGACGATCTCGTCGGGGATCGACGCCCCCGCGTAGATGCGTGCGAGGTAGATCCCGTACGGGCTGATGATGCTCGGCAGGAGCACGGCCCAGTACGTGTTGGTCAGGCCGGCCTGGGCCAGGAGCAGATACTGCGGGATCGCGAGCACCACACCGGGCACGAGCACGCCCGCGAGCAGCATGTTGAAGACCGCGGTCTTGCCCCGGAAGCGGTACTTCGCGAGCGCGTAGCCCGCCATCGCGGAGACGACGACCGAGAGCAGCCCGCCGATGCCCGCGTAGAGGGCCGTGTTGGCCATCCACCGCCAGAACAGCCCGCCCCGGTAGGCGTTGAGGTCCGACACGTTGTCCAGGAAGTGCGACGAGGGCGCGAACGTGAACGTCGAGAACAGCTCGCTGCCCGACTTGGTCGAGGCCACGACGACCCACAGCACGGGGAGCAGGCAGTACAGCGCGCCCACGAGCAGGATCGCTGTCGCCGCGCCGCTGGGGCGGTCGCCCGCTGAGCGGTGCCCCGTCCGCGGGGCCTTGCGCGACTTCTTGACGACCGCCCCGGGGCGCGAGTCGAAGGTCTCGGCGACCAGGGCGGTCTCTGCGGCGTCGGTAGTCATGGTCACTTCTCCTGACCGAAGGCACGGCTCTGCACCAGGCGCAGGAACCCGAACGAGAGGACGAACGTCGCGACGGCGATGATGACCGAGGTCGCGGCGGCCGAGTACAGGTCACCGCGGATGAAGGCGTCGCGGTACACCTTCATGAGCGGGGTCCACGTGCTGGAGATCGTGTTGCTCAGGGGCTTGAGGGTCGTCGGCTCGGCGAACACCTGCAGGGTCGCGATCATCGAGAAGACGAACGTCATGATGATCGACGGGACGACGATGGGGATCTTGATCCGCCACGCCATCCCGATCTGGTTGCAGCCGTCGAGCTCGGCGGCCTCGTACAGCTCCGACGGGATCGCCCGGAGCGAGGTGTAGATGACGACCATGTTGAAGCCGACGCCGCCCCACACCGCGATGTTCGCGACCGCGAAGATCACGAGGTCCGAGGAGAACAGCGACGGGACGTCCCAGCCGAGCCGGTCGAACACGTAGTAGAAGGGGCTCACGCCCGGCAGGTAGAGGAAGCCCCAGAGGAGCGACGAGATGACCGCGGGCACGGCGTAGGGCAGGAAGATCGAGATCCTCGAGAACTTGGTGGCCCGCGACCGGCGCGAGTCGAGCAGCAGCGCGAAGAGCAGCGCGAGCCCGAGCATGGTCGGCACGACGATCACGCCGTAGAGCGCGACGCGCCCCACGGACGCGAGGAACTCGGGGTCGGCGAGCGACGCCGCGTAGTTCGCGAACCCGTTCCACACCTCGGTCCGCGCGCCGGACCCGAGCCCGAGCCCGCTGACCTTCTCGGTCCGGAAGCTCAGGTAGACCGCGTACGCGATGGGCAGCGCGAGGAAGAGGACGAACAGCACGATCGCCGGGGCGAGGAAGCCCCAGGGGGCTGCCTGGCGCCGGGACGCGCCCGGTCGGCGGCGTCGCGCCGCGGGCGGCGCGCTCGGCCGCACTGGCGTGGTCGTGGTCACGATCTCTCCTCAGGAGGTCTCCGCCGGTCGAGAGCAGGCGGGTGCCGAAGCACGGGTGCAACAGGTGGGGTGCGGGCGCCCGTCGCCGGGCTCCGCGGGGGTCGCCGCTCGGGTGAGCGACGGGAGGGCGGCCGCCCGGACGAACCGGGCGACCGCCGTCGGGCCTATTCCTTGACGTTGAAGCCGGAGCTCTTCAGGTCCTCGAGCGTGACCTTCTGCATGGCCTCGACCGCGGCCGTGAAGGCGGCCTGCGACTTCGCCTCGGTGGCCTTGCCGAACTCGTCGTTGTACGCCGAGTAGGTGACGTTGACGTTCGGGCCGTATGTGAAGCTGCCCGCGGTCTTGGCCGTCTGGGCCGCGATCTCGTAGAAGTCGGGCTGGTTCGCGAAGAACGTCGGCGGCTCGGAGAGCGCCTCGGCCGACGCCGGGATGTTCGCGGGGTAGATCCCGGTCTGCTCGACGAGGAGGTCGACCCCCTCCTGCGAGGCGTTGAGCCACTCGATGAACTGCGCGGCCTCGGCGGGGTGCTTCGACTGGCTCGTCACGGCCGTCGCGGAACCGCCCCAGTTGCCCGTCGCGGGCTTGGCGGCGTCCCACTGCGGCATGGGGGCCATCTTCCACAGGCCAGCGGTGTCGGGGGCGTTGCCCTCGAGGACACCCGGCGCCCAGATGGCCGAGAGCCAGCCGATCTGCGTGCCGTTGTTGAGCGCGGCGTTCCACTCGGGGGTGTACATGGGCTTGTTGTCGATCACGCCGGACTCGACGAGACCGCCCCAGTAGTCAGCGACCTTGAGCGTCGCCTCGTCGTCGACCGCGACGGTCCACGCGTCGCCGTCGATGCCCCACCACGAGGCGCCGGCCTGCTGCGAGAGGCCCGTGAACCAGCCCGCGTCGGTCGCGGAGAACGTGCCGAGGTACTTGGTCGGGTCGGCGGCCTGCAGGGCGGCGGCGGTCGCGGCGTACTCGTCCCACGTCGTGGGGACGGTCAGACCGAGCTGCTCGAAGATGTCCGCGCGGTAGTAGAACTGCATGGGGCCCGAGTCCTGCGGCACGGCGTAGACCGCGTCGGAGCCGAGCGTCACGTCGTTCCAGACGCCCTCGGGGAACTGGTCCGCCAGGTCCGCGACCTCGCCCGAGATGTCGGCGAGCGCGTCGGCGGAGACCAACGTGGGGATCTTCTGGTACTCGGTCTGCATGATGTCCGGCGCACCGCTGCCGGCCTTGACCGCGGTCAGCAGCTTGGTGATGGCGGGGTCGCCACCGTCCTGCTTGTTGACCGTGACATGGATGTCCGGGTTCGCGGCGTTCCAGGTCTCGACGACCTTGTCGACGTTCGGCGCCCAGGTCCAGAAGGTCAGCTCGACGGGCCCGTCGGCGGCCGGAGCGTCCGACCCGCCACCCGAGCTGCAAGCGGTCATCAGTAGTGCGGCGGAGGCGATGATCGCCGCTGCCTTCGTGCCTGTGGACAGGCGCATGAGGTCCTCCTCGTCAAGGAACCATCGCGCTTCTCGCCAGGGCTTGGGCCAGGGCGACTCACGACAGTGTGGGGCTGTGCACGGTCACAGTACTCACGCCCTGCATGGTCTTGTCAACATCATGTTTCATGCTGTTACCTAGGTGTTGCACGGTCGATCACACCTGTGATCGTGCACAGCGACGTGTTTCGAGGAGAGCGCATGACTTCCGCCAAGCCCCGCCCGGTCGGCCCCGTCTACGACGGCTGGCTGCCTGGCGTCGACGCGATCTGCTACGGCGGTGACTACAACCCCGAGCAGTGGCCGGAGGAGGTCTGGGAGCAGGACGTCACCCTGATGCGCGAGGCCGGGGTGAACCTCGTGAGCATCGGGATGTTCAGCTGGGCGCTCATGGAGCCGCGCGAAGGAGAGTTCGACCTCGGCTGGCTCGACCGCCTGTTCGACCTGCTCCACGCGCACGGCATCCGCGTCGACCTCGGCACCCCCACGGCGTCGCCGCCCGCGTGGTTCTTCCACGCCTACCCCGAGTCGCGCGTCGTGACCCGCGACGGGACGGTCCTGGGGTTCGGCTCGCGCGGCATGGTCTCGCCCAGCTCGCCCGACTACCGCCGCGCGTGCGTCCGCATCACGACCGAGCTCGCGAAGCGCTACGCCTCGCACCCCGCGCTCGCCCTGTGGCACGTGCACAACGAGTACGGCGCGCCCGTCTCGGACGACTACTCGCCCGCGAGCGCCACCGCCTTCCGCGAGTGGCTGCGTGAGCGCTACGGCGACCTCGACGGCCTGAACGCCGCGTGGGGCACCCGGTTCTGGGGCCAGGTCTACGGCGAGTGGGAGCACGTGGGCGTGCCGGCCGTCGCGGCCTCGGTCGTCAACCCCGCGCAGCGCCTGGACTTCGCGCGCTTCACGAACGACGCCCTGCTGGCGTGCTTCGTCGCCGAGCGCGACGCGATCCGCGCCCACTCGTCGGTGCCCGTCACGACCAACTTCATGGCGGGCGAGTGCCCGTCGACCGACCTGTGGGCCTGGGCGCGCGAGGTCGACATCGTCTCGAACGACCACTACCTGCGGGCGGGCGACCCGCGCAACGAGGTGGGGCTCGCGCTCGCCGCGGACCTGACGCGATCGGTCGCGGGCGGCAAGCCGTGGATGCTGCTCGAGCACTCGACGTCGGGCGTGAACTGGCAGCCGCGCAACGTCGCGAAGCGTCCGGGCGAGATGGCGCGCAACGCGTTCTCGCACCTGGGCCGCGGCGCCGACGCGATCATGTTCTTCCAGTGGCGGGCCTCGCGCTCGGGCGCCGAGAAGTTCCACTCGGCGATGCTGCCGCACGCGGGCACGGGCAGCCGGGTGTGGCGCGAGGTCGTCGCGCTGGGCGCCGAGCTCGGTGCGGTCGGCGAGGTGCGCGGTTCGCGCGTGCACGCCGACGTCGCGATCCTGTGGGACCCCGAGTCGTTCTGGGCGCAGGACCTCGAGTGGCGCCCGAGCGTGGACGCGCAGCACCGTGAGCGCATCGACGCGTTCTACGACCGGTTCTGGCGTGACGGCGTCCAGGTGGACTTCGCGCACCCGGGGCAGGACCTGTCGGGGTACCGCCTGGTCGTCGCGCCGGCGTCGTACCTGCTGACCGAGGAGTCGGCCGAGAACCTCACGCGCTACGTCGAGGGCGGTGGCACGCTCCTGGTCTCGTACTTCTCGGCCGCGGTCGACGAGCACGACGCCGTGCACCCGGGCGGCTTCGTGGCCCCGCTGCGCCGCGCGCTCGGGCTCACGGTCGAGGAGTTCCTCCCCCTGCGGGAGGGCGAGTCCCTGAGCGTCGCGCTCGACGGCGGCGAGGTCGCACCGGCGTTGACCGGCACGCTCCCCGGCGACGTGTGGGCCGACGACATCGTGCTCGAGGGCGCGCAGGTCGTGGGCACGTACGTCGACGGCCCGGCCCCGGGCGCCCCCGCGATCACGCGACACTCGCTGGGCGAGGGCACGGGCTGGTACGTCTCGACGCGCCTCGACGTCGCCGCGCTGGGCACGCTCCTGGGTGCCGTCTACGCGGACGCGGGCCTGACGCCGTCGGGCCTGCCGGAGGGCTTCGAGGTGGTGCGCCGCCGCGGCGAGGACGCCGAGTACGTCGTCGCGATCAACCACACCGCGCACGAGGTCCAGCTCCCCTCGCTCACCGACGGGACCACGGACCTCGTGACGGGCGAGGCCACGCCGGGAGCCGCGCCCGTGGCCCCGGGGGCCGTGCGCGCGCTACGGACTCCCCTGGCCTGACCGGCCCCCGCTCTCCTGCGGGTGGTCGGGCGACCACGCCCCTGGTCGCCCGACCACCCGCAGGGTCTTGCACCACCTGCTCCACCCATCAAGGCACCACGTCAAGGAGGACGGATGAGATCGACGAGGAAGAGCACCCTGGGGGTCCTGGTGACCGCGCTCGCGCTCGCGGGCGTCACGCCCGCGGTCGCCGCACCCGCAGCGGCGGGCACGCTGGTGAACCCCGGCTTCGAGGCCGGGCTCACGGGCTGGACGGTCACGAGCGCCTCGGGGCACGACGGCGGGGCGAAGGTCGAGGAGGCGGGGCACGGCTCGTCGTCGGGCCGGTTGACGCACTGGGCCGGTGACGCCTACGACGTCACGACGGCCCAGACCGTCGAGGGCCTCGCCACGGGCTGGTGGACCGCGAGCGCCTGGGTGAAGTCGGGCGGCGCGCTCGACGCGACGCGGCTCGAGCTCACGGGCTGCGGGGTCGACGACGCGACCACGACCCCCGTCACGGAGCAGGACGACCGGTGGGTGCGCCTGTCGGTCTCGGCGTACGTGACGGGCGGCGACTGCACGGTCGCGGTCGTGACGGACGGTCCGGGCGGCGCGTGGGCCTCGGTCGACGACGTGACGCTCGAGCGGGGGCGCGTGCTGCGCGACGTGCGCGGCGGCGACCTGTCGGGCATCGCCAAGAACGAGGACTTCGGCGCCACGTACGCGAGCACCGACGGCACACCGGGCGACCCGGTCGAGATCCTCGCCGACGCCGGGATGAACCTGGGCCGCCTCAAGGTGTGGGTCGACCCGGCGGACGGGTACAACGAGATCACCCACGTCGTGGAGAGCGCCCGGCGCATCGAGGCCGCGGGCATGGACGTCATGATCGACTTCCACTACTCCGACCGCTGGACGGACCCGGGCGCGCAGGGCACCCCGGCCGCGTGGGTCGGCGGGACGACCAGCGAGCTGGCGCGGGACGTCTACGACCACACGCGCGACGTGCTGACCGCGCTGCGGGACGCGGGCGTGACCACGGACTACGTGCAGGTCGGCAACGAGATCAACCCCGGCATGATGTGGCCCTACGGGCAGACGTGGGACGTGGTCCCGGGCGACGGGTACGACACCGCGCAGTGGGACTCGCTCGCAGCCTTCCTGAGCGCGGGCTCCCGCGCCGTGCGCGACGTGACCCCCGAGGCGCAGGTGATCCTGCACCTGACGAACATCAACAACGGGATCGGCGGCCTGACCTGGTGGTTCGACGAGGTCACCGAGCGCGGGGTCGACTTCGACGTGATCGGCCTGAGCTACTACGGCTACTGGCACGGCAGCCTGGGCGACCTGCAGGAAGCGGTCGGGACGCTGTCCGACCGCTACGACCGTGACGTCATGGTCGTCGAGACCGCCTACCCGTTCACGCTCGAGGACGGCTCGCCCGCGTGGGAGAACGTCATCGCGACCGAGGACGACCTGGTCCCCGGCTACCCCGCGACCCCCGCGGGACAGGCCGCGGCGCTGCGTGCGGTCCAGGACGTCGTCGCGTCGGCCCCGGGCGGACGCGGCCTGGGGGTCGTGTACTGGGAGCCGGCATGGACGTCGGTCGAGGGCAACGGGTGGGACCCGGCCGACGCGTCGTCGGGCAACGCGTGGGAGAACCAGGCCATGTTCGACCTCGACGGCCGCCTCCTGGCCCCCGTCGCGGCCGAGCTCGCGCCGGACGCGGCCACGTCGGCCTGGAGTGCGGCGGCCGTCTACACGGCCGGTGACGTCGTCCTGCACGACGGCACCGCGTACGTCGCGTCGTGGTGGACTTCGGGCCAGGAGCCGGGCGCCTCGGCGTACGGCCCGTGGCAGGAGGCGGCCGCGGCCGACGGGACGGGCACGAGCCCGTGGGCCGCGACGCGGGTGTACGTCGCGGGCGAGCGCGCGACGTTCGAGGGCGTGACGTACGAGGCCCGCTGGTGGACCAGGAACCAGCAGCCCGACGGTTCCGCGTGGGGCCCGTGGGAGCGCGTCGGCTGACGCGCCCTGCCCGACCGCACGCCCGACGGCGCCGCTCTCCTCGGAGGTGAGCGGCGCCGTCGGGCGTGCGGTCGGGTTCTACAAGGGCCCGTTCGTCAGGGTCATCCGCAGGAGCAGCTCGCGCGTGTGCTCGATCTCCTCGGGGCCGGGGACGGCGCCGTAGTGGGGCGCGCCCGCGAGCCCGTCGGCCGCGCGCGAGACGACGAGCACCCGGTCGGGGTGCAGGCCGTCGTCGTGGAAGGCTGCCCGCCACCGTTCGTCGTCGGCCTCGGCGAGCCGGACCACCTCGGGGAGCAGGGTCAGCGCGCCCCAGAGGCTCGCGTGCTCGCGACCGGCCTGCGGTTCGGCGACCTCGTCGCACACGGCCCGGACGTACCCGCGCAGCAGCTTGC
This sequence comes from Oerskovia sp. NPDC060338, assembly GCF_042726295.1. Classification (NCBI taxonomy): domain Bacteria; kingdom Bacillati; phylum Actinomycetota; class Actinomycetes; order Micrococcales; family Cellulomonadaceae; genus Oerskovia; species Oerskovia sp. NPDC060338. The sequence continues at coordinate 395,523 of NZ_JBHXCQ010000002.1, read as the reverse complement.
CGGGGACGTTCTCGGACAGGTCGACGCATCTCTCCACGCGGTCGCGGAACTGCTCGATCGCGTCCTGGGCGAGCGCGAGGACGAGCGCCTCCTTGCTCGTGTAGTGGTGGAGGAGGCCCCCCTTGGAGACCCCTGCCTCCTTCGCGATCGCCGTGAGCGACACGGTCGCCCCGTCCTGGCGCAGCGCCCTGGCCGCCCCGTCGAGGATCGCCCGCTTGGTGCGTGCCGTGTCGCGTGTGTGTGCCGCCCGGTCCATGCCGCCGATCCTTCCACGACAACGCGTGCCGACCAATCGGTTGACTTAACCGACCGTCCGGTCGGTATAGTGACGCGGATGAACGCGATCTCCCCCACCGACCTGTCGCACCCGACCTCCGTCCGGCGTGCCACGAGACGTGACTGGGCGGCGCTGGCGGTCCTGACCCTGGCCGTCGTGCTGCTCGCGATCGACGGCACCGTCCTCTCGCTCGCCGTGCCCGCCCTGACGGCGGACCTCGACCCGAGCGCGACCCAGCTGCTCTGGATCGGCGACATCTACTCGTTCGCCCTGGCCGGCCTGCTCGTGACCATGGGCAACGTCGCCGACAGGGTAGGGCGCAAGCGCCTCCTGATGATCGGCAGCGTGGGCTTCGCCGCCGCGTCCGTCCTCGCGGCGTTCGCCCCCACGGCCGAGACGCTCATCCTCGCCCGGGCCCTGCTGGGCCTCACCGCGGCGACCCTCATGCCCTCGACCCTCTCGATCATCCGCAACGTCTTCGAGGACGCGCGCCAGCGCACCACCGCGATCGCGGTCTGGTCGGCGGGCGCCATGGGCGGCGCGGCGGTCGGACCGCTCGTCGGCGGGTACCTCCTCGAGCACTTCTGGTGGGGATCGGTCTTCCTCATCAACGTCCCCGTCATGGTGGTCCTCGTCGCCGCGGGCGCGTTCCTGATCCCCGAGTCGCGCAACCCCCGGCCCGGACCGTTCGACCCGCTCTCCGCGGTGCTGTCGATGCTGTCGATCGTCCCCGTGGTCTTCGCGGTCAAGCAGCTCGCCGGGCACGGCTGGGGCTGGGACGTCGCCGTGGCCGCACTGGTCGGCATCGCCTCGGGCGTGGTGTTCGTCCGGCGCCAGCGCAGCCTGACCACACCGCTCGTCGACGTCGGGCTGTTCCGCAACGCCGCGTTCTCCGGGGCGGTCGTCACGAACCTGGTGGCCTCGTTCGCGCTCAGCGGCCTGCTGTTCTTCTTCTCCCAGTACCTCCAGCTCGTGCGGGGCTACGGCCCGCTCGAGGCCGGGCGATCGGCGCCGGGATGGGCGCGGCGGGGATCGGCCTGGTCGCCCTCGCGTTCGCCGAGGGCTCGCCCGACTACCTGTGGATCGCGCTGTCGCTCGTGCTCGTCGGGCTGGGACTGGGGATCGGCTCGACCCTCACCACGGACGCCGTCATGGCCTCGGTCCCGAGCGAGCGCGCAGGCGCGGCGTCGTCCATCTCGGAGACCGCCTACGAGCTGGGCGTCGCCCTGGGGATCGCACTCCTCGGGTCGCTCCAGACCGTCTTCTACCGCGCGAACCTCGACCTCACGGGCACCTTGCCGGCCGAGGTCGAGGCACAGGTCACCGACTCGCTCGCCTCCGCCTCGCGCGCGCTCGGGTCGAGCACCGCGCCCGGCGCGGGCGAGACGCTCGTGCACGCCCAGGAGGCGTTCACGCACGCCATGCAGCTCACCTCGGGCGTGGCCGCGTTCCTGCTGCTGGCGGCCGCGGCCGTCGCCTGGCGTGTCATCCCCTCGCCCCGCGCCGCCCCGACCGTCGAGCACTGAGACCGCTCGCTCCCCTACCGCCTGGACGTGCCATGAACCACCCCGCCGACCGACCCTCGACCGGACCGGAGACGGTCCGGGACCGCAGCGCGCGGCTCCTCGCTGCGTGCCCCGTGGTCGACGTCCCCGTGCAGGATCCCCGCCTGTGGGTCGCCGCCCTGGCCGTCGACGCGATCTGGTTCGGCACGCACACGGGCGCCTACCCGCTCGACGAGAAGGCCTGGGCAAGGATCTGCGCCGACACGGCCCGCCTCGCGGGCCTCACGGTCCCGGTGCGCTCGACGCTGTCCCCTGCCCTGCACACCGCGTCGCTCCGGTCACCCCGGCGTCCCGTCCTCGACGCCGTCCTCCGGGCGGCCGCGGACGAAGGGACCGACCGGCTGACGATCAAGGCCGTCGCCCGTGCCGGCTCGCTGAGCGCCGCGGGGCTGGAGGCGATGTTCGGCGGCGTCCAGGACCTGCTCGACGCCGCGATCGACGAGGTCGTCCTCGACGGGTTCGACGACCTCTCGCCCCTGCGCCTGGGCGTCTCGTCCGGAGCCGTCGCGGCGAACCTCGCCGCGACCGAGGACCCGCGCAAGGTCACGTCGACCTACCAGCTCATGATCCTCGACGGGATCCGGCCGGGATCGTTGCGCTCGGGCCGCCCGCGCGTCGTCACGGACCTCGTGCTCGACGACGACGTCCCGCCCGGGTTGCTCCACGCGGTCCTCGCGCTCGACGCGATCACGTGGTCGCGCGAGCTCGCCTGGCTCGGCTACCCCGACGCGCTGCCACAGGCCGTGCACGAGGCGCTCGTCCGAGCGCTCGGGGAGGGCGAGCCCTGAGGCTGTGAGGCGCTCCCTGCCCGACGGCGCCGCTCACCCCGCAGGTGAGCGGCGCCGTCGGGCACGTGGCCGGGGAAGAGCACGTTCGCGCGCCCGTCCGTCCGCCGCGCCCGCCCGTCACCGCCCCGAGCCGTACCTCTCGAGCAGGTACTGCCCGTACGTCCCGGTCCCGTAGGGCTTGCCGGGGACCAGGTGGTGCCCGGCAGCGAAGGCCGCGAACGTCCTGCCGGGCACCCGCACGCGCACGACCTCGCGCCGGCTCCCCGTCGCCCTCGCCCAGGCGCGCGCAGCCTCCCGACCCGTGATGCGCTCGGGTCCGCCGATGTCGGCGACCCTGCCCGAGGGCCCGGCGGCGACGATCTCCACGAGCCGCGCGGCGACGTCGGGCACCGCGATCGGCTGGACCTGGAGAGCGGGCGTGAGGAGGACGGGCGAGAAACGCTGCGCCGTGAAGAGCCCGACGACGAGCTGCGGGAACTGCGTGGCCCGCAGGACCGAGTGCGGCAGCCCAGACCCGGCGAGCATCGACTCCACCTCGACCTTGGCCCGGTAGTAGCCGAGCGGGATGCGGTCGACGCCCACGATCGACTGGAACACGACGTGCCCCACGCTCGCCTCACGAGCCGCCGTCACGACGTGACGACCCATCTCGACGTCGGCCCGCGGCCCACGGGTCGCGAGGTGCAGGACGACCCCGACGCCGTCGAACGCCTCGCGCAGGCCCGCGCCCGTGGTCAGGTCGCCCGTCACGAGGCCCGGGACGGTCGAGCGGTCGGTCGAGCGGCTGAGGACCCGGACGTCGTGCCCGGCGGCCCGCAGGAGGGACACGGTGGGGGTGCCGAGGGTGCCGGTGCCGCCCGTCACGAGCACCGTGGTCGCACGCACTGCGTTCATCGAGCGTTCCTCTCGTCGGCTGCTCTGCCGGGCACGTTCACGCGGGAGGCCGCGGCCGCGCGGACGATCACGTCCTGGATCCGGCGAGACGCCCAGGTTCTCGGGGGACGTCTCCCGTTCATTCTGCGGGCTCGGGGGTCATCCACAAGCCCGGGCCCTCCGGGACCTTCCACAGGCGGCCGTCTCGCCGCTGCACGCGCGAGCCGTTCTGCAGCACGCTGCCCGCATGACCCACAGCACCCGGTCCTCGCACCCCCGACGCCGAGCCTCGCCCCCGCACCCCGTCTCGCCGCTGGGCCTGCGCACCCTGCGCGCTGCCTGGCGACGTCAGGCCGCCGTGGCCAACGGCCCGGACGGCTTCCACCACGTCCACGGACCTCACACGCACGGCTGGCTGCTCGACGACGCGGTCCCCGAGCTCCTCGAGGGGATCGTCCAGGTGGACGACGACCCGCTCGAGCCGGCCTTCTTCGCGCACCTCGACGCACCGGTCGCGGAGGCCCTGCTGGCCCGCCTCGACGCGCCCCGGCTCGCCGACCGGTCCAACGGCTCGCCCACGCTCGGGACCATGCTGCGCGCGGCGGTCGAGCACCCGGGCGAGCTCACGGTCCACGGGTTCGTGCTGGGTCCCGGACGCTGCGACGAACGACTCGTCGCGGAGGGCGTGATCGTGCGCCTCGAGGCCGACCTGCTCGTGACGGAGCACCACGCCCCGGGCTGCGAGTGCGAGCTGCTGTGGGCGTACGTGGTCGACGAGATCGGGCTCACCGGCTCCGTCCACGCACCGCACCGGATCCGCCGTGTCCAGCGCGCCGACGCTCCGGACGAGACGTGGTGGCAGCTGCTGTGGGCGTGAACGGCGAGCGCACCGAGCACGCACGGCCGGTCCCGGCGAGGCACCCGTCAGGACCGTTCGAGGAACCCCTCGCTCGCCTGCTCGAACCGGCGCATGAGCCCCGCGAAGGCCAGCCGATCCTGCGGGTCCCACCCGTCGAGCAGCTCGTCGACGAGCCGGTCCCCTGCCGTGACGAACTTCCTCGCGACCCGCGCCCCTGCTGCGGTGAGGTGGACGCGTGCGGCCCGTGCGTCGTCGGGGTCCTCGCGACGCTCGGTGAGGCCCGCCGCGTCGAGGCGTCGCAGGATCTTGCTGACGTTCGACGGCCCGGTGGACAGGTGCTCCGCGAGCGCCGACGGGCGCCGCGGCCCCTGCCGCCACACGATCGTGAGGACCACGATCGCCGGGGAGTCCAGGTTGATCCCCTCGCGCGCCGCGACCGCGGCGAGGAAGTCCCCGCTCGTCCACAGGCCCATGACACGGACCAGCGAGTCGAGCAGCTCGGAACGGTACTCGGGCACGCGGGCGTCGCCCTGAGCCTGCCCGGGGCTCCCCGGGACGGGGCCGGAACCCGGCCCCGCCCCGAGGGAGGCCCCTGTCGCGGGGCGTGGTGCGTCGGTCACGCGACCTGCGTGCCGCCGTCGACGGGCAGGACGACGCCCGTGATGAAGCTCGCCTGGTCGGAGAGCAGGAACGCGACCGCGTCGGCGATCTCGGACGGCTGCCCCAGCCTCTTCATGGGGACGTCGGCCGCGTACCCGGCACGAGCCTCCTCGGGCAGCGACGCGAGCGCCGCCGTCTCGATCGCACCCGGCGCGACCGCGTTGATGCGGATGCCGTCGGTCACGTACTCGATCGCGGTGCCGCGCGTGAGCGAGACGACGCCGGCCTTGGCGGCCGAGTACGGCGAGAGGCCCGGTGACGCCTTGAGCCCGGCGATCGAGGCGATGTTGACGATGCTGCCGCCGCCGTGGACGAGCATCTGGGCGATCTCGGCCTTCATCGACAGGAAGGTCCCGCGCAGGGTGATGTCGAGCGTGCGGTCCCAGCCGTCCTGCGGCATCTGGTCGAGGCGGAACGGGCGCGTGCCGACCCCTGCGTTGTTGACCGCGAGTTGCAGCCCCCCGAACGTCTCCACGGCGAACGCGACCAGGGCGGTGACGTCGGCAGGCTCGGCGACGTTCGCGCGGCGGTACGCCGCGCGGCCGCCCGCGGCCTCGATCTCGGCGACCACGCGGGCGCCGGCCTCGTCGTTCACGTCGGAGACGACGACGGCCGCTCCCTGCGCGGCGAGCCGCTTCGCGACGGCTTCGCCGATGCCTGCGCCGGAGGCCGTGACGAGCGCGACCTTGTTGCTGAACTGCATGAGTACTCCTCCAGATTTTTCTGTCTTCGCGACAGCATATGCCCGCAGAGCGGCAGCTCGCCTCCACCTGACAACCCTCGCGAACCAGCACAACCGTGCTTCCTACACACAGGCAATGCCCAGGAAACGGGCCCCACATAGCGTCCGAGCCCTGACGTCCCCCTGACCGAAAGGCTCTCGTGAGATCCCTGACACTGACCCTGTCCGGCCGCGCCCTCGCGGCCGGCGTCGCGCTCCTCCTCGCCCTGGTCTCGCTCGTCTCCGTCGTCGCCTACTCGATCGCCGAGTCCCGCACCACGGCCGCTGCGCAGGGGCAGCAGCCGTTGGTCCTCGCCTCCGGCACGACCCCGCTGGGCATCACGTCCACCAGCTACCAGGCCGTGACCGCCGCGGCCACGACGTCCAAGCCCAAGGTCGTGGTCGTCGCGACGGGCGGCACCATGGCCGGCAAGGCCGGCACGCGCGACGGCTTCACCAGCTACCGCGCGGGCACCTACCTCATGTCCGACATGCTCGACACGCTCCGTCCCGAGATCGACCAGATCGCCGACGTGACCGCGGTCCAGTTCGGCAACGCCGGATCGTCCGGCTACACCATGGAGCAGTTCCACGCCCTCACGCTCGAGGTCGAGAAGCAGCTCGAGACCGCGGACGCCGTGGTCGTCACGACCGGCACCGACACCCAGGAGGAGTTCGCGTACTGGCTCGACCTCACGGTCCAGTCGCGCAAGCCCGTCATCACCTCGGGCTCCATGCGCCCGTGGGGCGCGGGCGACACCCCGGCCGACAAGGCGGTCTTCGGGTCCGACGCGCCCGCGAACCTCTACAACGCCGTGCGCCTCGCGGCGAGCCAGCAGACGTACTGCTTCGGGACCGTCCTCATGCTCAACGACGAGATCCAGGCGGCCCGCGAGGTCACCAAGACCAACGCCTACCGCACCGACACGTTCCAGACGCGCGAGTACGGCGTCCTGGGCTGGATCGACGGCGCCAACATCACGCTGGGCCGGGCACCGGCCCGCGTCATGAGCTGCGACCAGGAGTCGTGGTTCACGCCGTTCGACGTCTCGAAGGTCGACCCCAAGGCGCTGCCGCGCGTCGAGATCGTCATGTCCTACCAGCAGGCCGGCGGCGAGGCCGTCAAGGCGTTCGCCGACGCCGGGGTCAAGGGCATGGTCACGGCGGGCACCGGGGCGGGAGGCATCTCGGGTGCCATGAGCTCGGAGCGCAGCAAGGCCGTGTCCAAGGGGGTCTGGTTCGTCAGCACTACCCGGACCGGGTCCGGGTCGAGCTACGGGGGCAGCAACGGGGTCCTCGCGGGTGAGGACCTGACGGCGGTCAAGGCCCGCCTGCTGCTGGTCCTGTCCCGGGCCTTCACCGAGGACTTCAACCAGGCCAAGGACTGGTTCGCGACGTTCGGCACGCCGACGTTCGAGCAGTCCGGCGCGGCATCGACCATCCCGGCCGGCCCGGGCGGCACCTCGGTCCTGCTCACGTCGACCGCGACGGCCGCGTGCAACGGTCGGACCGCGAGCATCCATGTCACGGTCACCAACACGGACAGCGTGCCGATCGACGTCCGGGTCACCTCGGCCGCGGGTGAGCACAAGTTCAGCAAGATCCCCGTGGGCAGCACGGTCGAGCACACCCTGACCCGGGGTGCGTCGCTCGACGCCGGGGAGGCCAAGCTCGTGGCCTACAAGAACGTGGACGGCGCGGGCGTGCAGAGCACGAGCACTGCAGCGCACGCGGCGGTCACCTGCCGGTAGCACCACCGGCCCGACGGCGGCGCCCATCCTCCGGGGTGGGCGCCGCTCCTGCGCGGGTCACCTTCTGCGTCGAGGCGACTACGTCGCCGAGGGGGCGGGCCGCGCGCGGCGCACCGCGAGGAACCCGACCGTGAGGGCCGCCCCCAGCGCGGCCCCCGTGGTGTTGAGCACGACGTCCTGCACGGTCGAGTACCGCCCGGGGATGAGCAGCTGGGTCAGCTCGATCGCGAGCGACAGCACGAAGCCCGCGAGCACCACGAGACCGGCGCGCCGCCAGAGGCCCCGTGTGAGTCCGGCCGCGAGGTCGCCCCGGGCACCGGTCCCGGTCAGGACGAGCAGCCCCAGCACACCGAACGGCAGGAACATCACGACGTTCGACGCGGCCTCGAGGAACACGACGGTCATGGGCAGCCCCACCGCGCGGAACGCGTCGACGACCGCGAGCGCCCAGCCCGGGGCCGCGGTGGACTCGGGCGAGGGCCAGCACGTCACGACCAGGACGGCGGCGAGGTAGACCGCGAAGGTCCAGCGGAGGGTGCGCACGGCTCACACCCTACGGAAGGATGGTCGGGTGACCGCGACCTGGCCCCTGCCCGACGACGCCCGCTGCCCGTGCCTGTCCGGCGAGACGTACGGGGCGTGCTGCGGACGCTTCCACGTCGGCGTCGCCGCGGGCGGCCCGGACGCGGTGACGGCCCCGACGGCCGAGGCCCTGATGCGTTCGCGCTACGCGGCGTTCGCGGTCGGCGACGCGGACTACCTGCTCGCGACCTGGCACCCCTCGACGCGCCCCGCGGACCTGGACCTCGACAACGGCGTGACGTGGCGCCGTCTGGACGTCGTGGCGACGAGCGCGGGCGGACCGCTCGACCGGACGGGCGTCGTCGAGTTCGTGGCCCACTTCCGCTCCGCAGAGACCCGCGAGCGCGGGTCGCTGCACGAGGTCAGCTCGTTCGTGCGCGAGGGCGGGCGCTGGTACTACGTGGACGGGGAGCACCGGGGCTGACGCGCTCGCGAGGGGTCGCTCGGCCGCGGGCTTACCCTGGCCGGGTGCCCTCGACCCAGCGCTCGTTCGCGTCCGACAACTACGCCCCTGCTCACCCGGCGGTCCTCGCGGCCCTGACCGCGGCGAACGTGGGCCACGCCGGGTCCTACGGTGCGGACCCGTGGACCGAGCGTCTCCAGGAGTCGGTCAGGCGTCACTTCGGCGAGCAGGCCACGGCGTACCCGGTGTTCAACGGGACGGGCGCGAACGTCGTCGCGCTCACGTCGATGCTGCCGCGCTGGGGCGCGGTCGTCACGTCGGAGCACGCGCACGTCCACCAGGACGAGAACGGCGCCCCCGAGCGCGTCGGCGGGATCAAGCTCCTCACGGTCCCCGCACCGGACGGGAAGCTGACGCCGGGCGCGATCGACCGGTTCGTGGGCGACCTGGGCGACCAGCACCGCGCGCAGCCTCTCGTCGTCTCGATCACGCAGGCGACCGAGCTGGGCACGGTCTACTCGCCCGACGAGATCCGTGCGATCAGCGACCGCGCGCACGCCGCAGGCCTGCGTGTCCACCTCGACGGCGCCCGGCTCGCGAACGCGGCGGCCTCACTGGGGGTGTCGTTGCGGGAGACGACGACGGACGTGGGTGTCGATGTCGTGTCGTTCGGCGGCACCAAGAACGGTCTGCTGTTCGGCGAGGCCGTGGTGGTCCTGGACCCCGACGCGGTCCAGGGCGTCGACTACGTCCGCAAGATGACCATGCAGCTCGCGTCCAAGATGCGCTTCGTCTCGGCGCAGCTCACCGCACTGCTCGAGGACGACCTGTGGCGCACCAGCGCGGCGCACGCCAACGCGATGGCTGCACGCCTGCGGGCCGCGCTCTCGCCCGTGGCGAGCGAGGGAGAGGTGACCGACGGCGGCACGCACGCTGCGCCGTCGGGCCTCGCGTTCTCCCAGCCCACCCAGGCCAACGCCGTGTTCGCGGTCCTCCCGCGCGTCGCGGCCGAGGCCCTGCGCTCGGACTTCGCGTTCTACGACTGGGCCACCGCGGCCCCTGACCCCGTCACGGGCGACGAGCGTGTCGAGGTCCGCTGGATGTGCTCGTGGGACACGACCGTCGAGGACGTCGACGCGTTCGCTGCCGTGGTCCGCACGGCCCTGGGAACGTCCGAGCGGGCGTGACCCGGAGGTCACGCCCGCTCGGACGGTCGATCAGGCGCGGGGCCTGTCGGGCGCTCAGGCCCGACGACGGCGCGCACCCACCAGGAGCACGGCGCCTCCCCCGACCAGCAGCAGGGCGCCGCGGCGATGCCGAGCGCACCGGTCCCGGTGACGGCCAGCCCGCTGCCCGCGGTGTTGGTGAGTGTCACCTCGACCACCTGACCGGCACCGATCGTGATCGACGAGACCTTCTCGCCGTCGACCGTGAAGACCGGGGTCCCCCAGCTGACACCGTCGACCTTCGGCAGACTCGTCTCCTCGAGGTCGACGACCGTCCCGGCCGGCAGGTTCGCCGGACCGTCGACGACCGTGCCGTCGGCGCGGACCGTCAGCGTGCCCTCCTGGTGCTCACCGTTCACGGTCCCGGAGAACGTCACCGTGAACTCGGTGTCCGCGGGGACCTTGGCGGTGTTCGGGCCCTCGATCTTCTTGACGATCGAGAAGGTGCCGACCTGGGCCGCCACGACGTCGGCCGTGTTGGTCACCGTGACCACGGCGGACGTGCCGCCCTCGATCGTGACCGAGGCCGGGCTGAACGCCGGCGCTCCCCACACCACGCCGTCGATCGACGGCAGGTCGATCTCGCCGAACGTGACCACGGTTCCGACCGGCAGGTTCTGCGGACCGTCCACGAGCGTGCCGTCCGCGAGGACGGTCGCCGTGCCCGAGGTGGCGACGCCGTCCAGCTCGTAGGAGTAGGCGACCGTGAGCTCGGTGCCCGCGGGCACCGCTCCCGATGCCGAACCCTCGACGACCTTGCGCACCGAGAAGCCGCCGGCGGGCTCGTCGGTCGCGGTGTTCGTCAGGGTTACCTCGGCGGTGACGCCGTCCTCGATCGTGACCGAGGCCGGGCTGAACGCCGGAGCTCCCCACACCACGCCGTCGATCGAGGGCAGGTCGACCTCCGAGAACGTGACGACCGTCCCGACCGGCAGGTTCTGCGGACCGTCCACGACGGTCCCGTCCGCGAGGACGGTCAACGTGCCCGTGGTGGGCACCCCGTCCAGCTCGTACGAGTACGCCACCGTGAGCTCGGTGCCGTCAGGGACCAGCCCGGACGCCTCACCGGTCACGGCCTTCTGGACCGAGAACCCTCCGGCCGGTGCTTCGGTCGCGGTGTTCGTCAGGGTCACCTCGGTGTTGGTGTCGTCGCCGATCGTGACCGAGGCCGGGCTGAACACCGGCGCGCCCCACACCACGCCGTCGATCGACGGCAGGTCGACCTCCGAGAAGGTGACGACCGTCCCGACCAACAGGTTCTGCGGACCGTCCACGACGGTCCCGTCCGCGAGGACGGTCAACGTGCCCGACGTCGGTTCGCCCGCCAGCTCGTACGAGTACGAGACCGTGAACTCGGTGTCCGCGGGGACCTTGCCCGCCGCGCCTCCCACGACGGCCTTGCTCACGAAGAACCCGCCGACCGCGAGGACCGCGGGTGCCGCAGAGTTCGTCAGCGAGACCTGGGAGTTGACTCCCTGCGCGACCGTGATCGACGCCGGGCTGAACACCGGAGCGTCCCAGATCAGGTCCGGGATCTCTGGAAGGTCGACCTCGGCAAAGGTGACGACCGTCCCGACGGGAAGGTCCTGGGGCCCGTCGACGAAGGTTCCGTCGGCGAGGACCTTCAGGGTGCCACGCTGCGGCTGCCCGTCGAGCTCGTACGTGTAGGCGACCGTGAACTCGGTGCCCTCGGGGACCAGACCGGCTGCGGAACCGAGCAGCTCCTTGGCGACGGAGAACCCACCTGCCGGCGCCTCGACCAGGTTCGCGGTGTTGGTCAGGCGGACGGCTACGGTCCCTCCCTCACCCAGCGTGATCGGGCTGCTCGGCTCGAACGTGGGCGTTCCCCACTCGATGCCGGGAACCTCGGGCAGGCGCGGCTCGGAGAGCGTGACGACCGTGCCCTCGGGCAGCCCCTGCGGTCCTGTGACGGCCGTGCCGTCCGCGAGGACCTCGAGGGTGCCCGTGACGGTCGTGCCGTCCAGGACGTAGGAGTAGTCGACCTCGAACGTGGTCCCGGCAGGGACGGCGGTGCTGCCGCTGCCGGTCAGGCCCTTGGCGACGGAGAACGTCGCCCCGGAGGCGTCGCGGCAGTCGAAGGGCCCCGGACCGATCCACGGGTAGTTGTGCTGCTCGATCCCGCCCGTCCCGATCACGGCGAGGTCCTTGCCCACGTAGACGCGCCCATTGGTGCTGGTCTTGAGCGTCGTGTCGGCGTGCGGTGCCAGGATCGAGCCCAGGAACTGGTCGTTCTCGCCGATCTCGAGGGAGGTGGCGTCGACGAAGTTCCACAGGATGCGGGACGCGGCGTTGCCGAACTCCGGCGACCCGAGGCTGTTGGCCACGATGCCGTCCAGGACGACCGACTGCGTGTCGAAGTCGACGACGCTGCCCGTCACGTTGACGACGATGGGGGCCGAGTCTCCGACACCGTCGAAGTAGACCGACATCTTCCGGTCGAGGCTCGACAGCGCCGCGCCGTCGACCGTGAACGTGTGCAGCTCGTCCGTGGGGTCTCCCGCGAACCGCAGCTCACCCCAGGGCTCGATCGTGCCGCTCGTCCCCGCGGCGCCCCCGAGGATCCGGGACTGCTCGGTGATGACGTCCTGGAAGTCCACGTGAGGCGCGACGGCCGCGGCCCCCATGCCTGCTGTCGCCGTGCCACCGTTGAGCTGGAGCGGGACCGTGTTCGTGATGGTGCCGCCGACGTCGACGTTGCCGCCGCCGGCCACCTGGGCGCCGACCTCCATGGTCGTCACGGGGCCGACGACCAGGTTCCCGCCCACGGCCAGCATGGTCGTCCCGCCGGGAGGTGTGATCTGCGAGCCGACACCGACCGAGCCGACGTTGTAGATGCCGCCGCCCGCCTTGTCGAACAAGGCATCACCCATGACGACTAGGAGCCCCTCGGACTCGGCCGCCGTGCCGGTCGCGGAGTAGTTCCCGCCCGCGTAGACCGCGATGTTCGAGTCCGTGAACTCGGGGACGTTCCCGATGCCGGGCATCTCGCCGGGCGCGGGGCACATCGGGAGCTGCGCGGCGGCGGGTGTGGCCAGCGGCCCGGCGCCGAGGGCCACGGCCCCCGTCAGGGCGAGGAGCGCGGACGTCGCCGCGGCGACGGTTCGCTGGAGCGGGGAGGCCGCTCGGCTGCGAACCCTGAAGGGGGTACTCATGTTCTCTCCTGGTCTTTCGTGGACAGTCGTCCAACTTCTTACCCAGGAGACCTCGCAAACCCTCCGTCATGACGCGGACTCGTTGTGCCCTCTGTCACAGATGCGCGCGATATGGCGTGCGAGGGGCTGATATGACGGACATGATGTGACGAACGTGGTATATCTCCGCGTGCTCGGGTGCGTTCTGCAAGGATCAGGCGTGCGCATCGCAGAGAAGCAGCTCCTGACCGTCGCGCTCGGCACGCTCCTTGGGGTTACCGCCCTCGCCGGGTGCACCGCGGGACCCGACGGGACCCCGGAACCGCCGGTCCCCACGCACCAGAGCACCGGGCTTCCCGACGAGGCACCGCCCGCCGCCCCGAGCCTGACAGCGGCCGACGCGCTCGTCCGGCAGGCCGCCGAGGAGCTCGACGCCGAGCTGCTCCCCGAGGGCTTCTTCTTCGTGGGCGTCGTCGACATGGACGACGGCACGACGAACGCGGTCTACTCGGACGCCCCCGCACAGGAGGACGGCCGCATGCTCAACGTCTACTCGGGCCCCCCGGGGGCCGTCGGGCTGCTCGAGGGATGGCGCGACGCGCCCGAGCTCTCGGCCGACTTCCCGGTCTCGGTGGGCCCCTCGCTCTCCGGGACGACGGGGACCACCGTGACGATCGACGCCTCCCCCGCCGGGGTCGTCCGCCTCATGGGTGACGGCGTCCCCGAGCAAGAGCTCCTCGACATCGCGGCCCGCCTCCTCGGCACGCCCTGACCCCACGACGCAGGAGGCCGCCCCGTCATGACGACGGGACGGCCTCCTGCATGTCAGGGAGCTTCAGGCGCTGCTAGTGCCCGCCGGAGGCCAGGAACCAGATGCCCACCGCGCACGCGGCCAGCACGGTCGCGAAGCACAGCACGGCTGCGGCGAGACGGACGCCCGTGGGGCGTGCCGTCGTCGGGCCTGCGGCGTCCGTGCCCGACGGCGCACCCTCCACCGCGACCGTCACGCCCGGAGCAGGGGCCGCCAGCAGGCGGACGCCCAGCGCGAACAGAGCGGGGAGACCCGCGCCCACGATCGCGCCGGCGACGACGACCTGGAGCAGCGCGTCGAACTGGATGAACTCGCTCATGCGGGGACTCCCTCACGACGGGTGGCGGTCGGGGCTGCGGCGACCGTGGCCTCGGCCTCGGCCGTCGCCTCGGCGGCGAGGACGGTGAAGGTCTCGGCGGCGTCGACCACGGCGGCCGGCGTCTCCTCGCCGTCCCACTCGTCGTTGACGTTGTCCGCGGAGATCGGCTTGCGGCGCGAGGCGATCCAGATCGCTGCCGAGACGCCGATGAGGAGCGTGAAGACCGCGACGGTGCCGCCGACGCCACCGATGACGTCCTGGAGCCAGAAGCACAACGCGCCGACCAGGCCGGCTGCGGGAAGCGTCAGGCCCCAGGCGGCGAGCATCTTGCCCGCGACGCCCCAGCGGACCTTCGCGCCCGGCATACCGACGCCCGACCCGAGGATCGAGCCCGTCGCGACGTGCGTCGTCGACAGCGAGAAGCCGAAGTGGCTCGAGAGGAGGATGACCGCGGCCGAGGACGTCTCGGCGGCCATGCCCTGGCGCGAGTCGATCTCGACGAGGCCCTTGCCGAGCGTGCGGATGACGCGCCAGCCGCCCAGGTAGGTACCCAGGGCCATGAAGGTCGCGCAGGCCAGGACGACCCAGAACGGGACGCCCGAGTCGGCCGGGACCGCGCCGCCCGCGATGAGCGCGAGCAGGATGATGCCCATCGACTTCTGCGCGTCGTTGGTGCCGTGCGCGAGCGAGACCAGCGACGCGGAGCCGATCTGGCCCCAGCGGAAGCCGCGGCTCGTCGTGTCCTGCGGCAGGTCCTTGGTGATGCGCGCGACCAGGAAGGTGCCGAGGGCAGCCACCCCGATCGCGATCACGGGCGCGAGCAGGGCGGGGATCATCACCTTGGACAGGACCCCGGTCCACAGGACCCCGCTCGTCCCGACCGCGGCCAGGACCGAGCCCACGACACCGCCGATGAGGGCGTGCGACGAGCTCGAGGGGATACCCAGCAACCAGGTCAGCAGGTTCCAGGTGATACCACCCACCAGACCGGCGAGCACCACCTCGAGGGTGATGATGTTCGCGTCGACGATCCCCTTGGCGATGGTCGCCGCCACGGCCAGGGACAGGAACGCCCCGACGAGGTTGAGGACTGCAGACAGCGCGACGGCGGTCTTGGGCTTGAGGGCACGTGTAGCGATGGACGTGGCCATCGCGTTGCCGGTGTCGTGGAAGCCGTTCGTGAAGTCGAAGGCCAGGGCCGTCACTACCACGAGCGCGAGCAGGATCGTCTCGGTCACGTACTCCATGGTGAATGGTGCCCGACGGGGGAATGAACCAAGTCGGCGAGTCTTCGACGACTGTTCACCTGGTGTTCATCTGGCGTTCGAAGGTCCTTCGAAAAGGGTCTGTGGGGGCTGCGCGGAGCGGGCCGGACGGGCGGATTCGGCTCGCCATCCGGACACCGCGCAGCGGATTCTCCTCACCCCTCGCGTCCCTCCAGGACCGCGAGGTAGTGCGGGTTCTCCATGACGCCGAGCACGTTCCCGAACGGGTCCACGACGGCCGCGGTCACGAACCCGCCGTCGCCCTGGGGGGTCACGGGCTGGTACTCGGTGCCGCCCAGCGCGAGCAGTCGCTCGTAGGTCGCCGCGACGTCGTCGACGTGCCAGTAGACGACCGCCCCGCCGGGCTGGGTCGCGGCGCCCGCGGGCGCGTAGCTGCGGTCGATGATCCCGAGCTCGTGCTGGTAGTCGCCCACGCGGAACTCGACGTACGCGGCCGGGGCCGGCGCGGGCGGCATGACGAAGTACGGGGCGACGCCGAACACCTCGGTGTACCAGGCGACCGCGGCGGGGACGTCGTCGGACCAGAGGCTCACGGTCGTCAGGCCGCGCGGGGTCGTGGCGGCGGTGCGGGCGGTGGTCGTGCGCGGGGTCGTGCCGGTCGTGTCGCTCATCGTCGGGCTCCTCGTGCGGTGCGGTCCAGCAGCGGATCGTGCTGATGCCTCCCACGCTAGAGACCCTTGTGGAACGTGCGGTTCCTCAATGCCTGCGAGACTCGAGGAATGTTGGATACCTCGGTTCGGCTGCTGCGGTTGCTGTCGCTGCTCCAGGTGCGGCGCGAGTGGTCGGGGGCAGACCTCGCGGCCCGCCTCGACGTCACGACGCGCACGGTGCGCAACGACGTCGAACGCCTGCGCCTGCTGGGCTACGAGGTGCGCTCGCGCACCGGGACCGCGGGCGGCTACCGCCTCGCGGCGGGCTCCGAGCTGCCGCCGCTCCTGCTCGACGACGACGAGGCCGTCGCGGTCGCCGTCGGGCTGCAGGCCGCGGCCGCCGGGTCGGTCACGGGCATCGAGGAGACGTCGGTGCGCGCGCTGGCCAAGCTCGAGCAGTCGCTCCCCTCGCGGCTGCGCCACCGTGTCGACGCGCTCCGCCGGGCGACGGTGTCGGCCGCGGCGGGCGGCCCGACGGTCGACGCCGCGGTCCTCACCGCGGTCTCGACCGCGATCACGCGCAGCGAGCGCTTGCGCTTCGACTACACGGGCCGCGACGGCCTGGCGGCCCGGCGCGACGTCGAGCCGCACCGCCTCGTCTACACGGGCCGCCGCTGGTACCTGCTCGCGTGGGACACCGCGCGCGAGGACTGGCGGACGTTCCGCGCCGACCGCATGGCGCCGCGCACCCCGGGCGGGCCACGGTTCACGCCGCGCGAGCCGCCCGGGCCCGACGTGGCCCAGCACGTCATGAGGGGCGTGGGCTCGACCGCCTGGCACCACCGCCCGCGCATCCGCTTCCTCGCGCCCTCGACCGAGGTCGCGGCGCGGGTCACCCCGACCGCGGGCGTCCTCACGGGGTCCGACGACGGCACATGCGTCCTCGAGACGGGCTCGGACTCGCTGATCGACGTCGCAGGCTTCCTCGCGACGGTCGACCTCCCGTTCGAGGTGCTCGACCCGCCCGAGCTCCGCGACCTGCTGCGGCGCCTCGCGGACCTCTACTCCGCGGGGTCGCGGGAACCGGCAGACCGACCGGCAGAGCCCGGAGCCCCCTAGGCGATCATCCGGCGGGGCGCATGAGGGGCGGGTTGAGCACCGCGGGCACCGAGGCGGGCGTCTCGTCCGGCCCGACGACGGAGTTCGCGACCGCGGCCCGGCGCGCCTCGGGCGCGAGCCGGTAGAGCGCGGCGGGTCGCCCGGTCCCGCCCGAGGTCGACTCGCCCGTCTCGACGAGGAACCCCGGGGTCCCGACGGCCTTGCGGTGGAAGTTGCGGGGATCGAGGCGCGTGCCCCACACGGCCTCGTAGACGGCGCGGAGCTGGGCGATCGTGAACTCGGGGCCGCAGAAGGCCGTCGCGAGCGTCGAGTACTCGAGCTTGGCGCGCGCACGCTCGACGCCGTCCCGCAGGATCCGGTGGTGGTCGAACGCGAGGCCGGCGCCGTCCGCGAGCGCCTCCTCGACCGGGTACCAGCCGACCTGCGCGGCGTCGCTGCCCGCGGCGGGCAGGCCGTAGGTGGGTGCGAGCAGCAGGTGCGCGACGGAGAGCACGGGGCCGCGCGGGTCCCGGTCGAGCGGCCCGTAGGTGCGCAGCTGTTCGAGGTGGCCGGGAACCGCGACACCGGTCTCCTCGGCGAGCTCACGGGCTGCGGCCTGCGGCAGTGTCTCGCCCGCGAGGACGAACCCGCCGGGCAGGGCGAGGCGGTCGCGGTACGGGTCGAGCAGCCGGGTCACGAGGAGCACCTGGAGCGTCGCGTCCCGGACCGTGAGCGCGACGACGTCGACCGTGACGGGGATCCGGGCGGCGGAGGGCGGGGGTTCCGGGTGCTCCAGGTGGCTCATCCCCCCACCCTACCCGTTTATCGTCAAGTTGACGCTAAAGACGACCGAGGCTTATCGTCAATGTGACACAAACACAGACGACGGACGGAGCCTCCCATGGCCACCATCAAGCGCTACCCCTGGCTGCGACACTTCCTCGGCAGCCCCACGGGCGCCGTGATCCACCTCCGTGCGGGGCGGGTCGCGCACCACGGGATCGGCCAGGCGTTCTGGTTCCGCCCCGGCACCTCGGTGCTCAGCGAGGTGCCGGTCGACGACCAGGAGCTGCCCGTGCTCTTCCACGCCACCACGCGCGACCACCAGGACGTCACGGTCCAGGTCAACGTGACCTACCGGTTCGCGGACCCGGCGGTCGTCTCGCAGCGCCTCGACTTCGGGATCGACCCCGACACGGGCGCCGCCACGACGACGGGCCGGGACCAGGTCGCCACGATCATCGGCCAGCTCGCGCAGAGCCAAGCGATCGACCACCTCGCGGCCGTGCCGCTGACGACCGCGCTCGAGCAGGGCGTGAGCCAGGTCCGCGCCCAGCTCGTCGAGGCGCTGGGGACGGACGCCCGGCTCGCGTCGACCGGCATCGAGGTCCTGGGGGTCCACGTGCTCGCGGTCCGCCCCGACGGCGACGTCGAGCGCGCCCTCCAGACCCCGCTGCGCGAGCACGTCCAGGCCGAGGCCGACCGGTCGACGTACGAGCGACGGGCGCTCGCCGTCGAGCGCGAGCGCACCATCTCGGAGAACGAGCTCGCGAGCCGGATCGAGCTTGCGACCCGCCGCGAGCGCCTCGTCGCGCAGGAGGGCGCCAACGCACGTCGCGAGGCCGAGGAAGCGGCTGCTGCCGCCCTCGTCGAGGCCAGGGCCGCGGCCGAGCGGCGGGACCTCACGTCGGCCGCGCAGGCCGAGGAGATCCGCCGGCTCGGCGAGGCGAACAACGCGAAGTTCCGGACCGTCATGGACGTCTACGAGGGCATGGACCGGTCGACCATCCTGGCCGTCGCGATGCGCGACCTCGCCGGAGCCCTGCCCACGATCGGCAGCCTGACCATCACGCCCGACCTGCTCAGCGGGGCGCTCGCCGCGTTCACGGGAGCGGGGGCGGGTCCTGGTCTCGGCGCGGGCCCGGCCGCCGGGGCGACCGCCCCCACCCGGGGAGCCTGACGTGCCCCTCCAGCTGCGGGCCGTCGTCGTCCACCGGCGCACCGAGCTCGACGAGCTCCTCGACCGCCACGCGACCCGCGGGCAGGCCGAGTTCTTCCTCCGCACGCGCGGTCGCACGCTCGCCGCGGTCCAGGAGCGGCACGACACCGTGACCGAGGCCCGCGCACGGGTCGCCGCGGCGATCCCCGAGGGCTGGCGACGGGCCGACGTCGAGCGCGCCGACCTCGGCCGGTTCCTCGTGGCCCCCGAGGACGTCGTGGTGGTGGTCGGGCAGGACGGCCTGGTCGCGAACGTCGCCAAGTACCTCACGGACCAGCCCGTGCTGGGTGTCGACCCCGAGCCGGGGACCAACGCGGGCGCGCTGGTCCGCCTCGACGTCCCGACGGCCGTCGGGCTCCTGCAGCGCGCGGGACGCGCGACGCGCGCGGAGACCGCGCGCCAGGAGACGGGCGGGCGCGGGGCCGGCAGGCCCGACGACGGCGCCCCGGGCCACGCGCTCGGCCTGCGGACCGAGGACCTCACCACGGTCCGGGCCTCGCTCGACGACGGACAGGTCCTCACCGCGCTCAACGAGGTCTTCGTCGGTCACCCCTCGCACCAGTCGGCGCGCTACCGGATCGCCGCGGACGGTCCGGGCGACACCGCGGGCGGTCGCGGTGGGAGCCGTGGGTCCGTCAGGAACGAGCGCCAGTCCTCGTCGGGGGTCATCGTCGCGACGGGGGCCGGGGCCACGGGATGGTGCGCGTCGATCGCGCGCGAGCGCGGCGGACGCCGGCTCCCCGGCCCCACCGACCCGGCGCTCGCGTGGTTCGTGCGCGAGGCGTGGCCGTCGCCCGCGACCGGTGCCGACCTGACCGAGGGGCTGCTCGACGCGGGCGGCGAGCTCCGGCTCACGGTCGAGTCGGACCAGCTCGTGGTCTTCGGCGACGGTGTCGAGTCGGACCGGCTCGTCGCGTCGTGGGGCCAGGAGGTCACGGTGCGCGTCGGGGAGAACCGGTTGCGGCTGGTCGTGGGATGACGTGGCTGTCGCCGGGCAGGACAGCCCGGCCTCCGTCATGGTGGAACGATGACGACCTATTCCGGGACGAAGGAGTTCGAGGGCGCGACCTTCGTCAGGGCCAGCTTCAAGGGCGCCACCCTGCGGTTCTCCGACGTCAGCGGCGTGACGATGCGCGGCGTCGACCTGGACGGGCTCGACGTCGACAGCCATGACCTGTTCTTCGGCAGCCTGATCGTCAACGGGGTCGACGTGGTGCCGTTCGTGGACGCCGAGCTGAACCGGCAGTTCCCCGGCCGCGAGCTGCAGAAGTCGCAGACCGTCGACGGGCTGCGCGAGGGGTGGGTCGCCGTGCAGTCCGCGTGGCAGGAGACGGTGGAGGGCACGCCACCGGATCTCGTGGACGCCCACGTGGAGGACGAATGGTCCCTGGCCCAGACCCTGCGGCACCTCGTCCTGGCGACGGACGCCTGGCTCCACGGCGGGATCCTGCGGATGCAGCAGCCGTTCCACGAGATCGGGCAGATCTTCACGGGCGCCGCCGAGATGGGCTTCGACATGTCGATCTTCCGCACGACCCCACCGGCGTACGAGGAGATCCTCGCGGTGCGGGCCGAGCGGCAGGGGCAGGTGACCGAGTTCCTGGTCACGGCCACCCCGGAGCTGCTCGCGGAGGAACGCGACGACCCGTGGGGCGGTGGCGACTGGCATCCCACCGTCGGGGACTGTGTGCGCGTGATCCTGGAGGAGGAGTGGGCGCACCTGCGCTACGTCCGACGGGACCTCGCCCTCCTGCGTGAGGCCTCGCCCGCGTCACCGTGACCTCGTCGCCTGCGAGCACTGCACGACCCGGCGATGAGTTCCGCCTCGCACCACGGTCAGACCAGAGGTCGGACGAGCGAGAGGAAGCACCATGCTGAAGCAGGTTGCGCAGGGCGTGCTGGTCCATCAGAGCGAGCTGCTCCAGAACAACACCGTCGTCGTGCACGGCCGGACCGGCGTCCTGGTCGTCGACCCAGGACTGACACGCTCCGAGATGGCCTGCCTGGCCGACGACCTGCGCGAGCTGGGCCTGCCGGTCGTGGCCGGCTTCTCGACACATCCCGACTGGGATCACGTGCTCTGGCATCCTGGGCTCGGCGACGCTCCCCGGTACGGGACGGCCCGCTGCGCGGCCGTCCTGCACGACGTGCGGTCGCAGCCGGACTGGAGGGACCGCGCCGCCGAGGGCCTGCCACCGGAGATCGCCGACGAGACACCGCTGGACGGGTACGGCCTCGTCGCCGGCCTGCCCGCCGGAACCGCCCAGATCCCGTGGGACGGCCCGGAGGTACGCATCGTCGAGCATCCGGCGCACGCCCCCGGTCATGCCGCGCTGCTGATCGAAGAGCGCGGCGTCCTCGTCGCGGGCGACATGCTCTCCGACCTCTTCGTCCCCATGCTGGACACCTTCGGAGAGACCAACGACCCGATCGAGGAGTACCTCGTGGGGCTCCGGGTGCTCGAAGCCGCGGCGGACGACGTCGCCGTCCTCGTTCCCGGCCACGGGTCCGTCTGCGGAGCCGATCAGGTACAAGCACGGATCGACCTGGACCGGGCGTACCTGGATGCCCTCCGCGACGGAACCGCTCCCGACGACCCGCGGATCGGCCCGTCGGCCAAGCCCGGCTGGGAATGGGTGAGCGACATCCACGAGGGGCAGGCCCAGAGCGTCGCACGGCGGAGAGAGCGCGACGGGCCGCCCGGCTAGAGGTTCCGCAGCGGACGCACCGTGGACGACGACGAGTGGGCGTGGACGGGGGCACCCGCTCGCTGGGCGGTCGAGAACCCGGACCACCCCGCGGCGCGTGAGGTGGACGGGCCCTTCGACGGCTGAGCCCCGGCCGAACGGCCCTACCCCGGCAGGGGGTGCACGCCCTAGCGTGCTGGTCATGAGCGTGCGTGACGAACACCGGGCCGCCCTGCTCGCGCTCGACGACGACCCCACCGCCGTGTGCGCCTACCTCACGGCCCGCTCAGGGCTTCCCGGGCCTCGGGCGAACCTCGAGCTGATCGGCGCGTTCGCCGACGTCGCGCCAGAGGGCCTGGTGCTCTCCTTGGCCGACAGCCCCGACGAGTACCTGCGCTGCTGCGGGACGGTCGGCCTCGGTCGGCTCGTCGTCGACGCACCCTCCGGTGAGCGCACCGAGCTGACCGACCGGCTGCGGATCCGCGCGGCCGAGGGATCTTGGCGCGTCCGCGAGGCTGTCGCGATGGCGCTGCAGCTCATCGGTGATGCCGAGCCCGCGACCCTCCGCGCACTCGTGGCGTCCTGGGTCGACGACCAGGACCCGCTGGTTCGCCGAGCTGCGGTCGCTGGGATCTGCGAGCCGCGCCTCCTCCGAAGCCCCGACACCGCGGCCACCGCCCTGGACGCCTGCGCGGTAGCGACCGCCTCGATCGACGCGCTCCCGTCCGACGCCCACCGGGACACCGGCGTCCGGACCCTCCGCCAGGCCCTCGGGTACTGCTGGAGCGTCGCCGTCGCGGGCGACCCGGCTGCCGGGCTGCCGCGCTTCGCCGCACTGCGCGGATCGGACGACCCGGACGTGGCGTGGATCGTGCGCGAGAACGAGAAGAAGGTCCGGCTCCGCCGCATGCTCGCCCCGCCCGACGTGCCGTCCCGCTGATCGCCGCGTGCGGGCGTGCTGCGCCCGGGTGACGACGGTCGCACACGCTGTCGCCTCGGATCCGACCACAGGCGGATGCCGAGCTCGTCGCACGACCGGCACTGTGGCAGCAGCAGCGGCACGAGCCGCCGTGCGTGTCTCGGAGAAGGTGCAGGTCGTCCGTGTTCCAGCAGGTCCCGGTTCTCCCGGTCGTCATCCCTCTCGCAGCGGCGGTGCTCGCGGGGTTTTCGTGGTCTCTGCTCCGCAGCGGGCGGTTCTCCGTACCACGAGCCTCGGTCGCCCTCGCGCTCGGCGTCTACGTCGCCGGGATCGTCGCGAACACGGTCTTCCCGATCTTCCTGGACAAGCCCGTCAGCAGCACCCCCTGGGGCAGCCATCTCGTCGTCGTGCCGTTCGCGGACTACGAGCTCGCCGACGCGCTCATGAACGTCCTGGTCTTCGTCCCGGTCGGCGTCCTCGTGCCGCTGCTCAAGCCCCGGGCCTCGTGGGGTCGGGCCGTGGCGGCGGCAGCGGTCCTCAGCCTGACGATCGAGGTCACCCAGCTCGTGACGGCGCACCTGCTGGGTGGGGGGCACATCGCGGACGTGAACGACCTGATCTTCAACATCACCGGCGGGGCGGTCGGCTTCGCACTGTTCTCGGTGCTCGTGAAGGTCCCGTTCTTCGGCGCCGTCGTCGACCGGTTCCGCTGGCACGAGATCGAGGTCCCCGGAGCCGAGGCCGGCGCGGCACAGCACGGCTGACACCGTGGTCCGCCGAGGCGTCAGCGCCCCTCAGCGCCCCCGGTACTCCACGCTCTCGACGTCCGCGACGGTCGCCGTCGCCGTCCCGCGGGCCGTCGCGTACGGACCGACCCACACGCCCAGGAACCCGCCGGCCTCGGGCGAGCTGAGCCGCCCGCCGTGCACGGTCGCGACCGGGGCGAACCCGCCCGGGGTCTCGACACCGAACGCGTAGTCCTGCCCGGCCGCGTGCAGCGCCACGTCCGCGGGGCCCTCGGCCAGACCGAGCGGCCCCAGCGCCGCGCGCCCCACGACGTTCTCCTCGCCACCGACGCGTTCGACGACGAGCAGCTCGCGCCCGCCGGGCACCCCGGCCGCACCGGGCGCCGCCCGCGTCACGACCGCCGCGATCCATGCCTCCTCGGACTGGCGCACCGCGAGCCCGGCCCACTCGTCGGGCCCGGCCGGGTCGACGTCGACGCGCACCGTGAGGTCCATGTCCGTGTGCTGCTGGCGGCGCCCCAGGAACGCGGGGGTCGCGACGTCCGACAGCGTCGCGGGCGACAGCGCGAGCCGCAGGTGCCCGGGCCGCTCGGTCAGCGACCAGGACGGCTCACCGGTCCGCACCTGGTTCCAGGCGAGGTCCAGCCCCTCGTTCGGCGAACCGTCGAACGTCTCCCGCACGACGACGTCGCCCACCCCGACGGGCCGGCCCACCTCGGCAGGTGCGCCAGCCTCCTGGACCTGCGCTCCGACGTCGGGCAGGGGGAAGCTCCCCGCGACGTGGCCCCTGCCCGGCGCGACCACCGGCCACCCGTCCTCCCAGACCACGGGCGCGAGGAACGTCTCGCGTCCCAGGTTGGGGAAGTAGCCGCCGTAGGGGCGGCTGCCGAGCAGGACCATCCACCACTCGCCGGCGGCGGTCTCCACGAGGTCGGCGTGCCCGACCCCGACCACGGGGAAGTCCCGGCCGAGGTGGCGGTGCGTGAGGATCGGGTTCGCGGGGTTGCCCGTGTACGGGCCCGTCACCGCGTCGGCCCGCGCGACCGACACCGCGTGGCGGTGCTCGGTCCCGCCCTCGGAGGCCAGCAGGTAGTAGTGGTCGCCCACGCGGTACAGGTGCGGGCCCTCGGCCCAGACCGCGCCGTGCAGCGCACCACGCCACAGGACGTGCTCGGGGCCGACGAGCGCCCCGGCCGCGAGGTCGAGCTCGCGCAACCAGACCTCGGTCTGGCCCTCCCACTCCCCCGGGTCGGCGAGGCGCGTCGCGGTGAACCACACGCGCCCGGTCGAGTCGTCGACGAAGAGCGACGGGTCGATCCCGTCCCCCTCGAGCCAGACGGGGTCGGACCACGGCCCGGCGGGGTCGGTCGCCGTGACGAGGAGGTGCCCGCCCTGCCCCTGGGTGTGGACGAGGGTCGTGACGACGAAGAACGTCCCGGCGTGGTGGCGGATCGTCGCGGCGTACAGCCCGCCCGACGACGGCACGCTCGACAGGTCCACCTGGCCCGTCCGGTGGATCGCGTGGCCCACCTGCGTCCACGTCACGAGGTCGTGGCTGTGGAAGACGGGCAGGCCCGGGAAGTACTCGAAGGTCGAGGTGACGAGGTAGTAGTCGTCGGGCGCGACGGTCCCGTCCGCCCGGGTGGCCCCGGCGACCCGGCAGATGCTCGGGTCGGGGTGCGTGCCGGGCAGGACGGGGTTCGCGAAGGTCCGGGCGGCCGGACCCGAGGTCGGCGGGGCGACGGAGGTCGACGGTCCGACCGACCCCGGGTCCGGCGCCACGTCAGCCCACCACGAGCGGTGCGTGCAGCGCGCGCGTGTGGTCGACCACGCGTACGTCGCCCACGAGCCGCACGGGCGCCACGAGCCGCACGTCGGCGCTCGACGCCCCGAACCGCAGCTCGATCGCGCCCGGCTCGACGATCCGCCGGCCGTCGCGCCCCGTGAAGGACAGGACGTCGGCGGGCACGGTCGCGCTCACGCGCGCCGAGGCGCCCGCGGCGAGCGGCACGCGCACGTACCCGATCAGCCGCTGCACGGGCCGCACGACCGAGGCCACGGGGTCGTGCACGTAGAGCTGCACGACCTCGACGCCGTCGCGCACGCCCGTGTTCCGCACGACGAACGACGCCTCGAAGGCGCCGTCGGTCGCGGCCTCGGCCACGCCCACCGCGAGGTCCGACCAGTCGAAGCTCGTGTACGTGAGCCCGTGACCGAACGCGAAGGCCGCGGTCGGGTCGATGTTCGACACGTCGGTCGCCTGCGCGAGCGTCGCGGCCAGGTAGGACGTGGGCTGGGCGCCCTCGGTCCCGGGCACGCTCACGGGCAGCCGGCCCGACGGCGCCACGCGCCCCGACAGCACGCCCGCGACCGCGGGGGTCCCCTCCTCGCCCGCGAAGAACGCCTGGACGATCGCCGCGGCGCCGGGCTCCCCCGGTGCGGGGGTCGCGGCCGCGCCGAGCGCGTAGGGACGACCCGAGAGGATCGTCGCGACCACGGGGCGGCCCGTCGCGAGCAGCGCGTCGAGCAGGTCCTGCTGCGCGCCGGGCAGGCGCAGCGACTCGGCGTCGCACCCCTCGCCGCTCGTGCCGCGACCGAACAGGCCGGCCCGGTCGCCCAGGGCGACCACGACGACGTCGGCCTCGCGGGCGAGCTCGACCGCTGCCGCGATGCCCGCGGCGTCGGCCGCCGCGACCTCGGCCGTGCTCACGGCCCCGGTCGAGGACGGGTCGCTCGTGCCGTCGAGCGTGATCGCGGGCAGCACGTCGAGCGTGACGCCCGGCAGCTCGGCGCGCAGCGACGCGGCGAGCGTGGGCAGCGAGATCCCGAGCGGGATCTCGGGGTGGGCCAGGCCCACGTGCGCGGGGAACGAGTAGCAGCCGAGCACGGCCATGGGGTCCTCGGCCGTGGGACCCACGAGCGCGACCCGGCGCACGTCGGGGCCGAGCGGCAGCACGCCGTCGTTCGCGAGCAGGACCACGGCCTGCTCGGCGACCTCGCGGGCCAGCGCCCGGTTGGCAGGGCCGTCGAGGTCGACGGTCCCGCGCAGCGCGGCGACCGCGACATCGTCACCCGCGCCGGCGACGGCCGCGAGCACGTCCGCGGGCACGTCGCGCAGCACGTCGGGGACGGGATCCCAGCCCGCGTCGAGCAGGCCGAGCTCGACCTTCTGGCGCAGCACGCGCTCGAGCGCTCGGTCCACGAGCGCGACGTCGACGGTCCCGGCCTCGAGGGCCGCGACGAGCGGCTCGCCGAACGTCTTGACGGTCGGCAGCTCGACGTCGACGCCCGCCGCGAGCGCCGCCGCGGCGGCCTCGGCCCAGTCGCCGGCCACGCCGTGCATGATCTTGAGGAACGCGATCCCGAAGTAGTCGGCGACGACGGTCCCGTCGAAGCCCCACGTGTCGCGCAGGAGCCCCGTGAGGAGCTCGCGGTCGGCGGCCGACGGGATGCCGTCGGTGTCGGTGTAGGCGTGCATGACCGAGCGCACGCCGCCCTCGCGGACGGCCATCTCGAACGGCGGCAGGATCACGTCGGCGCGCTCGCGCGAGCCCATCGAGACGGGCGCGTGGTTGCGGCCGCCGCGCGAGGCCGAGTACCCCGCGAAGTGCTTGAGCGTTGCGACGATGCCCGCGGACTCGAGGCCCTGGACATAGGCCGTGGCGACCGTGCCCACGAGGTACGGGTCCTCGCCGATGGTCTCCTCGACGCGGCCCCAGCGGGCGTCGCGCACGACGTCGAGCACGGGGGCCAGGCCCTGGTGCACACCGACCGAGCGCATGTCGCGCCCGATCGCCGTCGCCATGCGGCGCACGAGCGCGGGGTCGAACGACGCGCCCCAGGACAGCGGCACGGGGTAGGCCGTCGCGCCCCAGGCCGAGAAGCCCGCGAGGCACTCCTCGTGCGCCACGGCGGGGATGCCGAAGCGGTTCGCGGACCGCACGCGCTCCTGGGTGCGCAGCAGGGACAGCGCGCCCAGGGCAGGGTCGACGGGGTTGGTCCCGAACGGGCGGGTGAGCTGTCCCAGCCCGTCGGGCAGGATCGCGTCGAGGTCGACGCCGTCCTCCATGTCGTGCTGGTGCGGGGCGACCTCGCCGCCCTCGGCCGACGCGCCGACCCACACCCCGAAGAGCTGGGCGACCTTCTCGCGCAGCGTCATCTCGGCCATGAGTGCCTTGACACGGGTCGCGGTGTCGACCGACGGGTCGGACCACACGGGGAGGGTCTCCCCGCCGGGGCCGGGCACGGCGGAGGACGGCAGGTTCGTCTGAAGAGTCATCGTGGAGCTACTTTCCGCCGACGCCCATGAGGCCCTGGACCAGGGCACGCCGGGCGAACAGGTACACGAGCAGGATCGGGATCATCGACATGACGACCGCCGCGAGGAGGCCGGGGATGTTGACGCCGTACTGCGTCTGGAAGTTGAAGAGGCCGAGCGTGATGACCTTGGTCGACTCGGACTGCGTGAGGATCAGGGGGAACAGGAACCCGTTCCAGGCCTGGAGCGCCGAGTACACGACGATCGTCGCGACGCCACCCTTGGACAGCGGGAGCACGAGCTGCAGGAACACCCGCTTGGGCGACGCGCCGTCGAGGGCCATGGCCTCGTAGAGCTCGTTGGTGATGTCGCGCATCGAGCCGCTGAGGATGATGGTGCAGATCGGCAGGCAGAACGCCGCTGTCGGCAGGATCACGCCGATCAGGTTGTCGTACAGGCCCACGACCGAGATCACGTAGAAGATCGGGACGATCACGGCGCTCGCGGGGACCGCGAGGCCGAGCAGGAACATCCGGAAGATGCCCGTGGTGGCCCGGGAGCGGTTGCGCACGATCGCGTACGACAGCGGCGGCACGAGCAGCACCACGATCCCGACCACGGCGACCGTCACGACGAGCGTGTTGAGGAAGTAGCGGCCGAAGCCCTGGTCGAACGCGTTCGTGAAGTTGTCGAGCGTGAACGTGGTCGGCAGGGACAGGGGGCCGCCCGCGGCGTACCCGGCCTGCGTCTGGAACGACGCGGTCACGAGCACGTAGAGGGGGATCGCGACGATCAGGAGCCAGATCGTGACCGCGACGCCCGCGCCCCAGTTGGGTCGGTTGCGGCTGCCCCTGCCCGCCCGACGGCGCAGCGGGACGCCCGCGCTCGTCGCGCCCGGGCGGGGCGCACCACCCGAGGTGGGTGACGTCGTCGGGCCGGAGACCTGCTCCGCGGGGGTGACGCTCAGGTCGTTGCTCATCACACGCCCTCCAGCTCGCTGCGCATCTTGTCGTACCCGGACAGGCGGACCATGACCAGCGAGATCGCGGTCGCCGCGACGACCAGGACCACGGCGATCGCCGAGGCCAGACCGAAGTCGAAGCCGCGGAACGCCTTCTGGTACATGTAGAAGGCCGTGATGGTCGTGTCCGTCCCCGGCCCGCCGTTGGTCAGGATGAGGACCGTGTCGAACGTCGTCAGACCGCCGACGACCATGAGGATGACCGACGTGATCATGGTGTTGCGCAGCTGCGGGAGCGTGATCGCGAAGAACGAGCGCACGCGCCCGGCGCCGTCGATCTCGGCCGCCTCGTAGAGCATGGGCGGCACGGCCTTCGCGGCGCCCTGGTAGATCAGGGCGTGCAGCGGCGTGAACTGCCACAGGCTCACGAACACCAGGACCGCGATCGCGGTCGACTGGTTGCCGAACAGGTTGCCGTCGCCGAACAGCCACTCCATCTGGGCAGGGACGCCGAAGTTCGGGTCGAGCACCGCGCGCCACAGGACCGAGACCGCGGCCGCGGACAGCAGCAGCGGCACGAAGAAGATCGCCGAGAGCACCGCGCGGTTCCACTGGTGGCCCGCGGCCCACACGCCCAGGAGCATCGCGACCGGGGTCTGGGTCACGACGCCGAGCGCCGTCAGCACGAGCGAGAGCCCGATGCTCTTGAGCATCACGGGGTCGTCGAGGAGGCGGGACCAGTTCTCGGTCCCGACGAACTCGGGGCTGCCCAGCCCGCTCCACTGCGTGAACGACAGCACGAGCACGAGGACCATGGGCAGGAGGGCGAAGAGCCCGAAGAACAGGGCGGCGGGCAGGGCCCAGACCACGCCCGGGCGGCCGACCTGGAGGTCGGCGGCGCCCGGGCGCGTGCGCCCCTGGGGTGCGCGGGTGGTCATGACGATCTCCGTCCGGGACCCGGTCAGCGCGAGGCCGGCAGGGACTTCATCGCCTGGATGAAGCCGTCGGCGTCGATCTGGCCGCTGAAGAACTGCTGGACCGCGATCTTGAGCGGGGTGCCGGCAGCCGGGGGGTACGCCTGGTCCCAGGACATCTGGAAGTGCGGCGCGTTCTTCACGAGGTCGAACTGGAAGGCGGCGTACTCGGGGCTCGCGGCCTGGTCCAGGAACTGCTCGGTGTTGGTCGTGGTCGGCAGGTTGCCGATCGCGAGCTGCGCCTCGACGAACTCGTCCGAGTACATGAGCTTCAGGAAGTCACGCACGGCGTCCGGGTAGCGGGTCTTGGCGAGCACCGAGTAGAAGTTGTTGGTGTTGCCCGTGATGTTGACCGCGTCGCCCTTGCCGCCGTCGATCGCGGGGAAGGCCGTGTAGCCGAGGTTGGCGTCGGTCCACCCGGGGTCCACGTCGTAGTGGGTCGAGTAGTTCCACGAGCCCATGAGCTCGAACGCCGCCTTGCCCGTGCGCAGGAGCGCGGGCGAGCCGCCGTCGGTGAACTTGACCGAGTCGAAGTTGGTGCCGAACGCGCCGGCGTCGATGAGCTCGGACAGCTTGTCGAGCGCCTCGTGGCTCTCGGCCGAGTCCCACACGTCGGTGTCGCCCGCGAGCGCCTTCTCGAACAGCTCGGGGCCCGCGACGCGGTCGAACGCGTACTGGTACCACATGAGGGTCGGCCACTGGTCGGCGCCGCCGAGCGCGATCGGGGTCACGCCCTGCGCCTTGAGGGTCTCGACCGCTGCGAGCAGCTCGTCCCACGTCTCGGGGGCCTCGATGCCGGCGTCCGCGAGGACCTGCTTGTTGTGGAACAGCATGACGGGCTGCGTGCCGCGCATGGGGATGCCGTAGGACTTGCCGTCGATCACGGCCGAGTTGAACACCGCGGGCAGGAACGCGTCCTTGAGCTGGGGGTCCTCGGCGATGAAGTCGTCGAGGGGGAGCAGCAGGTCGGCGTCGACGAAGGGCTCGATCGAGCCGCCGCCCCAGTTGAAGAAGACGTCCGGCGCCGCGTTGGTGTCGATGATCGTCTGGAGCTTCTGCTGGTAGTCGGCGCCCGGGATGGTGTCGAGGACGACCTTGACGTCGGAGGTCGCGTTGAAGGTGTCGACCATCTGCTGCTCGACCTTGTTGGTCGCGTCGCCGTAGACCATCACGTGGATCTCGTTCTCGGGACGGCTGGAACCGCCGGAGTCGCCGCTCGCGCACGCCGCGAGCGGGAGGACCAGCGCCGACGCCACGGCCGCGGCCGTGAGCGACTTCCGCGTTCTTGTGTTCATCATCGAACCCTTTCGAAAGTTTCGGCGTCTGCGCCGAAAGTACTCGGTTGTCCTGGACTCTAAGTCGCGAATCCGCCGGGGTCAACATCGAGTCTCAACCGTTATCCACTGGGAGAACACTGGGAAGTCGGTCCCGAGACACGGTCGACAGCCCTTCGAAACTTTCTCTCGAGGCGCTACGCTGACCGGCATGACCGACGAAGTTCTCCCGGGGCGGGTCACGCTCGCCGCCGTGGCCGCCGAGGCCCAGGTGTCCCTCTCGACCGTGTCCAAGGTGCTCAACGGACGCACCGACGTCGCGGCCGGGACGCGCGACCGTGTCGAGGCGCTCCTGGTCCGCCACGGCTACCGGCGCCGCAAGAGCCCCACCGCCTCGGCCCCGCTCATCGAGATCGTGTTCCACGAGCTCGAGAGCATCTGGGCCATGGAGCTCATCCGCGGCGTCGAGGACGTCGCGCGCGAGCACGGCGCGAGCGTCGTGCTGACCGAGTCCGGCACCCGGCACTCCCCGGGCCCCGAGTGGATCGAGGGCGTCCTGGCCCGCCGCCCGCTCGGCGTCGTGCTCGTCTTCTCGACGCTCCCGTCCGCGGTCAAGGAGCAGCTCCGGTCCCGGGCCATCCCGTTCGCGGTCATCGACCCCGCGGGCGACCCCGAGCCCGACGTCCCCTCGGTCGGCTCCGCGAACTGGCAGGGCGGCCTCATGGCGACCCGCCACCTGATCGAGCTCGGCCACCGCCGCATCGGCGTCATCACGGGACCCGAGGACATGATGTGCTCGCTGGCCCGCCTCGACGGCTACCGGTCGGCGCTCGGCACGGCGGGGCTCGCCGCGGACCCGGACCTGGTCCGGTTCGGCGACTTCCACCCCCAGGGCGGCACCGACCGCGCGGACGAGCTCCTCAGCCTGCCCGAGCCGCCCACGGCGATCTTCGCGGGCTCGGACCTCCAGGCGCTCGGCGTCCTCGAGGCCGCGCGTCGCCACGGGCTGCGTGTCCCCGAGGACCTCTCGATCGTCGGCTACGACGACGTCCCCGTGGCCCGCTGGTCGAGCCCCGCGCTGACGACCATCCATCAGCCGCTCCAGGAGATGGGCCAGGAGGCTGCGCGGCTCGTCCTCAAGGCGCGCGAGGGCGACGTGACCAACACCCGCATGGACCTCGCGACGAGCCTCGTGGTGCGCGGGAGCACGGGGGCACCCGCGAGCGCCTAGCGTGGGTGCGGCCCGCCGGCGCGGAGTGCCCGCCGGCGGCGGGCCGTCGGCCCTTACGTCGGACCCGGCGGCTCCGCCACCGGGGGCCGCGTGACTCTCCTCACCACGACTTCCGCGTCACGCCGACCGCACGAGCGCGTCTCTCCTCCCAGAAGCAGAACTCCCGGAGGTAGAACCATGAGCACGCAGCACGTCACCGAGCCCGCCCCCGTGACCGCGGGTCTCTCCCGCCGCGAGATCCACCATGCCGCGGCCACCCCCGCGACCCCGAGCCTCTGGCAGCGCCTGCACGGCACGCCCGCGCACCCCGTGGCCATCGCCGTGGTGACGGTCGTGATCGGCACGCTCGCGGGGATCGGGACGGGCGCGCTGCTCAGCCTCTGACGGGACCAACGGCCTGCGGCGCGAGGACCTCCGGCATCTGAGGCAAGCCTCACCTCATCACTAGCGTCGGCAGCATGAACCTTGCCGAGGTCCCCCCGGGCACCCGCGTCGTCCTGACCTCGGCGCGCGCGGGCGCGCGGCTCACCCCCACGTCCGACGTGCGCCTCCGCGAGCTCGGCCTGCGCCCCGGCGCGGACGTGACCGTCGCGCTCCGGACCCCTTTCGGCGGCCGCGTCGTGCTCGTGGGCCGCCGCCGGATCGCGCTCGACGCCGCGACGGTCCGCAGGTTCGAGACCGCCCCGTGAGCTGTCCGCACTGCGAGGGGGGCGCGCCGCGCACGCACGACGGGCCCGACGGCGCCGCCCACCCCCGCGGTCGACAGGGCCCCGGCCGCGGTGCAGCCACGGCCCCGGACCTCGCCCCCGACCTGCGGGTCCTGCTCGTGGGCACGCCCAACGCCGGGAAGTCGACCCTCTTCAACCACCTCACCGGCGCACGGCAGACCACCCGGAACGTCCCGGGGACCACGGTCGACCTGGCCCGAGGATCCTGGCGGCCGCGCACCGGCACCGACCCGGTGCCCGCGACCCCGCTCGCGCTCGTCGACCTCCCCGGCACCTACTCGCTCACCCCGGTCTCGCCCGACGAGGCGGTGACGGTCGCCGAGATCGAGCGGGCCGGGGCCGAGCACGGGACCGTGACGCTCCTCGTCGCCAACGCGGCCGAGCTGCACAGCGCGCTGTTCCTGCTCGGCCAGGTCGGGACGCGGACCGAGCGCGTCGTCGTCGCCCTCACGATGACGGACGTCGCGACGGTCGACGGGCTCGCGGTCGACGCCGGGCGGCTCGCCGCCCGGCTGGGCGTGCCCGTGGTCGAGGTCGATCCCCGCACGGGGCGCGGTGCGGACGGACTGGCCGCAGCCGTCCGCGCGGTGGCCGAGCAGCCGCGGCCCGTCCTGGGTCTGCCTGTCTGCACCGCGGCACCGCGCACCGCACCCGACGACGAGCTCGACCGCATCGACGCGCTGCTCGGGTGGGCCGACGACGTCGTCGAGTCGGTCGACGCGCACCGCACCGCGACGCGCAGCCGCGCGGACCGGATCGACGCGCTCCTGCTCGACCCCTGGGTGGGCCTGCCGGTCTTCGTCCTGACGCTCTGGGCGCTGTTCCAGCTCGCGACCTGGGTCGCGGCGCCGATCATGGGCGCGACCGAGGCCCTCGTCACGGGCCCCGTCGCGAGCTTCGTGACCTGGGTGCTCGACGGCGTGGGCGTGGGCGGCGGCTGGCTCGAGGGGCTCCTGGTCGACGGCGTGGTCGCGGGCGTCGGGGTCGTCGTCGCGTTCGCGCCGCTCATGGCCCTGATGTTCCTGGCGATCGGGCTGCTCGAGGACTCTGGCTACGTCGCGCGGGTCGCGGTCCTGGCGGACCGCCTCATGCGGTCGGTCGGCCTCGACGGGCGCGTCATCATGCCCCTGATCGTGGGTTTCGGGTGCAACCTCCCGGCGCTCGCCGCGACGCGCACGCTCCCGAACGTGCGGCAACGGCTCCTCACGGGCCTCCTGGTTCCGTACACCTCGTGCCCCGCCCGGCTGACGGTGTACGTCCTGCTCGCGGGCACGTTCTTCCCGCGGCACACCGGGCTCGTGGTGCTCGCGATGTACGTGCTGAGCGTCGCGCTGGTGCTCGTCGGGGCGCTGGCGCTGCGGGGCACGCTGTTCCGCGACCTGGCACACGAGCCGCTCGCGCTCGTCCTCCCGGCCTACCACGTGCCGCGCCCGGTCCCGCTGCTCGTGACGACGGGTCGTCGCGTGCTCGCGTTCCTGCGCGGTGCGGGCACGATCATCGTGGGCGTCCTCGTCGTCGTCTGGCTCCTGCTCGCGGTCCCCGTGACGCCCGGGCACGCGTTCGGCGAGGTGCCCGTGCACGACTCGGCCTACGGGCGCCTGACCGACCAGGTCGCTCCGGTCTTCTCCCCGGCCGGCTACGGCGACTGGCGCACCACGAGCGCGCTGGTCACGGGCTTCGTGGCCAAGGAGGTCGCCGTGGGCGCGCTCGCGCAGGCGTACGCGGTCGACGAGCCCGTGGGCTCCTCACCGGGCGAGCTCGGCGAACAGCTCCGGGCCACGCTCGACGAGACGTCGGGCGGGCACGCCCCCGCGGCCGCGCTGGCCTTCATGGTCTTCGTGCTCGCCTACACGCCGTGCCTCGCGACGGTCGCCGAGCAGCGGCGGATGTTCGGGTGGCGCTGGACCCTGGGGGCCGTCGCGGTCCAGCTGGGCGTCGCGTGGGTCCTGTCGGTCGCGACCTTCCAGCTCCTGCGGCTCGTCTGGTGAGCGCCCTGGTACCCGCCGCGCCGAGGCCGGCGCCCGACCTTCGTGAGGGCGTCGCACCCCGTGAGGTCCTGCGGCCCGTGCTTGCGCAGCTCAGGGCCGGCGTGGCGGTCGGCGCCCTGGCGGCCGACCTGGACCTCGACCCGCGACTCGTCGACGCGGCGGTCGCCCAGCTCGTCCGCCTCGGGCTCGCGCGGGAAGCGGGGCCCCGCCCGACGCGGTCGGGCGAGACGTCCGCCCTCGGCTGCACGGCGAGCGCCAGCGGCTCGGGCTGCGCACCCCCTCCCCTCGCGGGCACGGAGCGCCGGACCGCCCTCGCGTGCGCGGGGTGCCCGCTCTCGTCCGCGTCGACCCGGCGTGGTTGACGCCCACCCACGGGCGACACCTCGCGCACCACGGCATTCTTCGCACACCGGCCGAGCAATCTTGAGCGACACCCCGCCACGATCGCCACATTCGCCGAGAAGGTCCGAAACATCGTTCGACCACCCTTACCCACCCGCCCAGGATCGTTGGCATCTCGCCACTCCTGACACCTCCAGCAGCCACCCGCAGGTCGTTCGAGAAGTCCGAAGGAATGCGGGCACCCAGCGAAGGAATGCCTTTCCTCACACAGGCTCAGGCGAGGCTTTCCTTGCTGGAAAGAATGTGCAAGGAATGCTAGAAATCGTGGTATGACCACAGTGAAGAACCTCGGGCGCTACCCGCTGGTGGTGGCCACGGTCCTGGTCGCGGCCGTCGCCGGGGTCCTCTCGCTCACCCCCTGGTCCCCGACCGTCCCGTGGCTCGTGTCGGCCTACGCACTGGCCGTCGCGGGCTGGACGGGCGTGGGCATGCTCCGTGACCTGCTCCGCGGGCACGCCGGGATCGACATCCTCGCCGTGACGGCCGTGACGGCCGCGGTCGTCGTCGGTGAGTACTGGGCTGCCCTCGTCGTGGTGCTCATGCTGACGGGGGGCGAGGCGCTCGAGGACTACGCGGCGAACCGGGCCCGCCGCGACCTCTCGGCGCTCATGTCCCGCGCTCCCGCGACCGCGCACGTGCTCGGCGACGGCTCGTTGCGCGACGTCCCCGTCGACGAGGTGCGCCCCGGAGACCTGGTCGTGGTCCGCCCGGCCGAGGTGGTCCCCGTCGACGGCGAGCTCGTCAGCGACCGGGCGGACCTCGACGAGTCGTCGCTCACGGGCGAGCCCTTGCCGGTCGAGCGTCAGCGGGGTGACGAGGTCCCCTCGGGCGGCATCAACGGGCAGCAGGCCATCACGCTGCGCGCGACCAGGTCGGCCCGCGACAGCCAGTACCAGCAGATCGTCTCGCTGGTCGAGCAGGCGACCACGAGCCGGTCACGGACCGTCCGGCTGGCCGACCGCTTCGCGGTCCCGTTCACCCTCGTCGCGCTCGCGATCGCCGGGCTCGCCTGGTGGGTCAGCGGGGACGGCACCCGGTTCGCGGAGGTACTCGTCGTGGCGACCCCGTGCCCGCTGCTCATCGCGGCGCCGGTCGCCTTCATGGGCGGGATGAGCCGCGCCGCGCGCGAGGGCGTGATCGTCAAGTCGAGCGAGACCCTCGAGAAGCTCGACCGCGCGCGCACGGTGGCGTTCGACAAGACCGGGACCCTCACCCACGGTCGTCCCGCGCTCGCACGCGTCGAGACCACCGGGAGCCTGGATCCCGACGAGGTGCTGCGGCTGGCTGCGTCGGCCGAGCAGTACTCGAGCCACGTCCTGGCCGACGCCGTCGTGGAGGGCGCTCGGCAGCGTCGGCTCCAGCCGGCCGAGGGTACCGAGGCCCACGAGGTCCCGGCCCACGGTGTCCGGGCGCTCGTCGCGGGCCGGGAGGTCGTGGTGGGGAAGCGGTCGTACGTCGCCGCCCAGTCGGACACCACGGTCGAGCCCGCCGCGCTCCGGCCCGGCGAGCTCGCGGTCCACGTCGCGGTCGACGGCATCCCCGTCGGGGCACTGGTGCTGCGCGACGAGGTGCGCGCCGAGGCCGCGACCACGGTGAGCACGCTCCGGACCCTGGGTGTCGACCACGTCATGATGCTCACGGGCGACCAGCGGACGACGGCCGAGCACGTCGCCGCGGCCCTGGGCATCGACGACGTGCGTGCCGAGTGCTTGCCCCTCGACAAGGTCGAGGCGGTCCGGGACGCCCCCGCGCGCCCCGTGGTCATGGTGGGCGACGGCGTGAACGACGCGCCGGTCCTGGCCTCGGCCGACGTCGGGATCGCCATGGGAGCGCGCGGCGCCACGGCCGCGAGCGACTCGGCCGACGCGGTCGTCCTGCGCGACGACGTCTCGGCCGTCGCAGCAGCCGTGCGGGTCAGCAAGGACACGCTCCGGGTCGCGCTGCAGAGCATCTGGGTCGGCATCGGGCTCAGCGTCGCGCTCATGCTGGTCGCGGCGCTCGGGCACCTCCCCGCGCTCGCGGGCGCCTGGATGCAGGAGGGGGTGGACCTCGTCGCGATCCTCTGGGCGCTGCGAGCGAGCCGCGGCGCGCGCCCCTCCGCTCCCCCGCGGACGGTCGACGCTCCCCCTCCGACGGTCGACGATCCCTCGCGGACCGAGCCCGCGGTCGCCGTGCGCTGAACCCGACCGGCTCCCCGGCCGGACCCGAGATCCCGAGGCGAGCACCGTCGTCGGGCACCCGGACCCTCCCCCGGACGCGAACCACGACCCGACCGCCTCCCTCAGGCGCCCCGCGCGGAAGCCGGGCAGACTCGAACGAGTGAGCCCGGCGCCCCGCACCCACCGCCCCGCCCGACGCCCCACCCGCGCGACGGGCTGGATCGTCGCTGCCGGGGTCGCTGTCCTCGCGTTCACGGTGCGGTGGAGCCTCGTGGGCGGGACGGTCGGCGTCCGCGACTACCAGGGGTACGACGACGGCGTGTACTTCTCGTCGGCCGTCGCCCTGGTGCACGGGCTCGTGCCCTACCGCGACTTCACGCTCCTGCACCCGCCCGGCTCGATGCTCGCACTGACGCCGTTCGCGGCCCTGACCGCGTGGACGAGCGACAGCGACGCCCTGGTCGCCGCGCGCGTGGGCGTCATGGTGGTCGGTGCGGCGAACGCCGTCCTGGTGACGCGCGTCGCGGGCCGCTGGGGAACCACCGCAGCGGTCGTGGGCGGGGTCCTGTACGCGGTCTCGTTCGCCGCGGCGTGGGCCGAGCGCATCACGCTGCTCGAGCCGCTCGGCTCGCTGTGCCTGCTCGGCGGGGTGGTCCTGCTGCTGCGCGGCCTGCCGGACGCGGAGGCGGGGGCACGCCCGGGCTGGCTCTGGGCGGGCGGCGCGGTCCTGGGACTCGGCGCCACGGTCAAGATCTGGGGCGTCGTCCCGCTGCTGGTCGTGGTGGTCTGGTTGCTCGTGACGGCCGGATGGAAGGCCGCGCTGCGCGTGAGCGCCGGGGCGGTGGGCGCGGTCGCGGTCGTGCTGGCGCCGTTCGCGCTCGCAGCGGGCTCGGACATGTTCCGCATGGTCTTCCTGGACCAGCTGGGACGGCCGCGCGAGACCGACACGGGCGTCGAGCAGCGGCTCACGTGGATCGCCGGGACGGGCAGCACCACGTGGGTCACGACCCCGACGGCGCACCTCGCCCCAGTCTGGGCCGTCCTGGCAGCGGTGCTCGTCGCGGCGGTCGCCGCCTGGTCCGGGAACCGTGGCCGCCTGTGGGTCGCCCTCCTCGTCGTCCAGACGGCCGTGCTGCTGGCCTCGCCGTCGGCCTACCAGCAGTACGCGGCTTTCGCGGCACCGGCCCTGGTGCTCGTGGTCGCCGCCGCGGTCTCGCTCGTCCCCGCGGGAGGCCGGGGACTCGTGGCCGCGGGGGCGTGCCTGGGCCTGGGGCTCGCGACGGCCGCACCCGCCCCACCTCGTCCCACCCCGTTCCCGGCGGCCGAGCTGCGCGCAGCCCTCCCCGAGGAGGGCTGCGTCCAGGCGGACTCGCCCGCCCTGCTGGCCCTGACCGACGTGCTGAGCCGCGACCTGGACCGCGGGTGCGAGCTCCCCGTGGACCTGTCGGGGTACGCGTACGACGTCGGGGCGCGCGACGCCGCCGGGCAGGCCGTGCCGCGCGACCGGAACGCCGCGTGGCAGCGCGAGGCGCTGCGCTACCTGACATCGGGGTCCGCGACGCTCATGGTGCGCTCGGTCGGGAACGGGTTCGACGAGTCGACCCTGCGGACGCTCGACGAGACGACGACCACGGTCCTGGAACGGCGCGGCGTGCGGGTCCTGGTGCCGGACGGGGAGCAGTAGGCGTCCCGGTCTCGGCCGTCGGCCGACGACCGTCGGCCGACGACCCACCCTCTGAGACAGATGTGGCTCTTTTCTCGTAACTCAGGTTAGGCTAACCTGACATTCGGCGCGGCGGAAGAGATCTTCCGACGCGCCGTCGACCGTGCGCACCCGTGACGGCCGACCGACACCCTCAGGAGAATCGCTGTGAAGCTCACGACCAGCCCCCGCAGGTGGACCGCCCTCACGGGCGCAGGCATCGCCGCAGCGCTCGCGCTCACCGGCTGCTCGTCCACCCCCGAGGCCGAGGAGGCGCCCGCCGCCTCCACGATCACGGTCGCGACCAACAACGGCGACGTCGAGGTCCCCGTCGAGCCCGTGCGCGTCGCGGCCCTCGACAGCACCGCGTTCGAGACCCTCCTGGCCTTCGGCATCGAGCCCGTCGTCGCCCCCAAGCCGCTGCTGCCCTCGACGGGCTTCGAGGCCTGGGCCGACGACGCCGAGATCCTGGACGCCGGCAGCCACCGCGAGCCGGACCTCGAGGCCGTGAGCGAGGCCGCTCCGGACCTCATCATCGGCGGGTACCGCTTCGCGGACTACACCGAGGACCTGAGCAAGATCGCGACGACGATCGACATCGCGCCCGGCGACGAGTCCGAGGGCGGCTACGTCGAGGGCCTCAAGGCCCAGACCCTGACGCTCGGCAAGATCTTCGACAAGGAGGAGGAGGCCGAGAAGCTGGTCGCCGACCTCGAGAAGTCCGCTGCCGCGGCTGCCGAGAGCACCGACGGCGAGTCCGTCTTCCTCGCCTCGACCTCGGTCGGCCGGGTCGACAACGCGGCCGGGCGACTCAGCCGCATCCTCGAGCCCCTCGACCTGACCGACGTGTTCGCCGTCGAGTCGGGCGAGCTCGACGAGACCGCGCACCACACGGACCAGGGCCTGGCCCCGGAGACGGTCGCCCAGGCGAACCCCGACTGGGTCATCGTGTTCGACCGCGACGCGGCGACCTCGGACGAGGAGTTCACGCCCGCTCAGGAGATCTTCGCGTCGCAGGCCGCCTGGGCCCAGACCACGTTCGCGACGAACGACCAGGTCATCTACCTCGAGCCGAACTTCTACATCACCGAGGGCATCCACGCGTACACCAAGGTGTTCGACCAGATCTCCACGGCCTTCTCGGCCTGATCGAACGACTCCCCGCCCGGGGCGACCACGACCTGTCGCGGTCGCCCCGGGCGGCACGTCCCATGAACCTCTCCCCCAGCACCCCCGCCGAGTCCGACCGACCGTCGGCCACCCCGGCACGCCCTCTCGGCAGGCCGGAAGGCGCGACGCACGAGGCGCCGCGCTCCGCCGTCGGGTCACGCCCCGACGTCCGCGGGAGCGTGCCCCGCCGCCTGGCCCTGCCTGCGCTCGTCCTCGTCGTGGCCGTCCTGCTCGTCGCCTCGCTCATGGTCGGCGGGTACGACATCACGTTCGCCAACCTGTTCACGGCCGACGCCTGGAACATGTTCCTCATCTCGCGCGTCCCCCGGACGCTCGCGCTCGTCTTCGCGGGCGTCGCGATGAGCGTCTCGGGCGTCATCATGCAGGTCCTCACGCAGAACAGGTTCGTCGAGCCCACGACGATCGGCACGAGCCAGTGGGCCGGACTCGGCATCCTCGTGATGCTCGTCGCCGTGCCGGGCGCCTCGATGATGCTGCGCATGGGCGTCGCGACGCTCTTCGCGTTCGTGGGCACGCTCGCGTTCATGGCGATCGTGCGGCGGGTCTCGCTCCAGTCGTCGATCGTGGTCCCGCTGATCGGCATCATGCTGGGCGCGGTCGTGAGCGCCGTGACGGTCTACCTGGCGGCGACGTTCGACCTGCTCCAGGCCATGGACACGTGGCGCTCGGGCGGGTTCAGCAGCATCGTGCGCGGCGCGTACGAGCCGTTGTGGATCGTGGCGGGCACGACGGTCGCGACGTTCTTCCTGGCCGACCGGCTCACGGTCGCGGGCCTGGGGCGCGACCTCGCGACCAACGTGGGCCTGCGCTACGAGCGCGTCGTCCTCCTCGGGACGCTCGTGGTCGCGGTCGCGACGGGCGTCACGAGCGTCGTCGTCGGCTTCCTGCCGTTCCTGGGCCTGATCGTCCCGAACATGGTCTCGATGGTCCGTGGCGACGACGTGCGCAGGAACCTCCCGTGGGTCGCGCTCGTGTCGGTCGCCCTCATCCTGGTCTGCGACCTGATCGGTCGCGTCGTCATCGCCCCTCTGGAGCTCCCGGTCTCGGTGGTACTCGGCACCGTGGGCGCCGTGGGCTTCATCGTCCTCGTCCTCAGGCAGCGTCGTCATGTCACGTACTAGCCCTCCGCCGGCCGCCCCCGCGCCCACCACGACGACCACCGCGAGCGCCGGGCCGGGCGCGCCGGGCGGGGCGGCGCCGTCGGGACGTGTGTCCCGTGCCCGACGACGGACGCTCACCCCGGGTGCGCGCCTCGCCCTGGTCTCGGCCGTCGTCGTGGTCGCGAGCGCGTGCTTCCTGCTGCTGTTCATCCGTGGCGGGTTCGAGTTCGTGATCGAGCGCCGGGCCACGATGCTCGGCGCGATGGTGATCGCCGCGTTCACGCAGGGCGTCGCGACGGTCCTGTTCCACACGGTCACGAACAACCGCATCCTGACGCCGTCGATCATGGGCTTCGACTCGCTCTACACGCTCATGCAGACCCTCATGGTCGTCGTGTTCGGCGGCGAGGTCCTGGCCCGGACCGAGGGCCTGCCCAAGGTCGTCGCCCAGACGCTGCTCATGGTCGCGTTCGCGACGCTGCTCTACCGGTGGTTGTTCTCGGGGCGCTTCGGCAACCTGTATGTGCTGCTGCTCGTGGGCGTGGTCTTCGGCATGGCGTTCAGCAGCGTCTCGACGTTCCTCCAGCGCCTCCTGTCCCCGACCGACTACGACCTGCTCTCGACGCGCCTCTTCGGCCGGATGAGCAACGTCGACGCGGACTACCTGCCGTTCGCCGCGCTCGTGTGCGTGGCCGTCGGGGTCGTGGTGTGGCGTCGGCGGTACCGCCTCGACGCGCTCACGTTGGGCCGCGACACCGCGACGAACCTGGGGATCGACCACAAGCGCGAGCTGACGATCATGCTCATGCTCGTGGCGCTGCTCATCTCGATGTCCACGGCGCTCGTGGGACCCATGACCTTCTTCGGCTTCGTCGTGGCGACGCTCGCCTACCGGGTCACGGGCAGCCACAAGCACCAGTTCGTGCTGCCCATGGCGTTCCTGCTGGGGCTCGCGACGCTCGTGGTCGGCCAGTTCGTCCTGCAGCACGTCTTCTACGCCGCGGGCCTGCTGACCGTCATCATCGAGTTCGTCGGCGGCATCGTCTTCCTGTTCCTCCTCCTGCGAAGGGGCGCTCTGTGATCGAGTTCGCCAACGTCACCAAGGACTACCTCGACCAGCGCGTCCTGGGTCCTGTCTCCGGCACGATCGCCGAGGGCGGCATCACGTCCCTCGTGGGCCCGAACGGGGCGGGCAAGTCGACGCTCCTGACGATCATCGGGCGGCTGCTCCAGCCGTCGTCGGGAGAGATCTCCGTCGGCGGGCTCGACGTGCACGCCACGAAGTCGGACGTCCTCGCGAAGAAGATGTCGATCCTGCGCCAGGAGAACCACTTCACGGCGCGCCTCACGGTCCGCGACCTGGTCGGGTTCGGGCGCTTCCCGTACTCGAAGGGGCGGTTGGGCCCCGAGGACCACGTCAGGATCGACGAGGCCATCGCGTTCCTCAACCTGGAGGACCTCCAGGGCCGGTTCCTCGACGAGCTGTCGGGCGGGCAGAAGCAGCGCGCGTACGTCGCGATGGTCCTCGCGCAGGACACGGACTACGTCCTGCTCGACGAGCCGCTCAACAACCTCGACATGAAGCACTCGGTGCTCATGATGCGCCAGCTCCGCCGGGCCGCGGACGAGCTCGGCAAGACGATCGTGCTCATCATCCATGACATCAACTTCGCGGCCGCGTACTCGGACCGCATCGTGGCGCTGCGCGACGGGCAGATCGCCGCGGCCGGGACGGTCGAGGAGATCATGCAGGACGACGTCCTGACCCGGATCTTCGACACCCCCTGCTCGGTGCACCGGATCGGCGGGCACCTCACCGCGTACTACCACCGGTAGCGACGACGCGTGGACCGTCCTGTGCCCGTCGAGAACTGGCTCCCGTGGGGCAGCCCCTCGCAGGAGGCGCTCGTCGTGCTGCCCGAGGACCCCTCGGGTCAGCTCGCGCAGGTCGAGCTGCGCACGGGCTACTCCCTGACGGGGATCACGTCGCAGCTCGAGGCGTTCCTCGCGGCCTACGAGCCCGCGGCGCACGTCACCGGCTGACCGGACCGTCCGAGGTGGGGCGCCGCTCGCCACGGGATCGGTGGGCCGCGACCCGCCAGGG
Source organism: Oerskovia sp. NPDC060338 (assembly GCF_042726295.1). Lineage (NCBI taxonomy): Bacteria > Bacillati > Actinomycetota > Actinomycetes > Micrococcales > Cellulomonadaceae > Oerskovia > Oerskovia sp. NPDC060338. The sequence goes on along the minus strand of NZ_JBHXCQ010000002.1, from coordinate 352,139 downwards.
CGCGGCGCCCCCTCTTCCCGCTCCGACCGCACCGTGCGAGCCTGGAGGGGCAGCCCGGGACCGTGCTCCGACCGTGAGCACGCGGCCGCCCGGGAGGGAGGTCCGCCATGAGCTGGATCCGAGAAGCCGCCGAGGACGAGCCCGGCGGCGCCGTCGCGGCCGCGTTCGAGAAGGACCGGGCGACGCGCGGCTACGTCGCCAACCTGACGAGGCTGCTGGCCAACCGGCCCACGGTCCTCGACGCGTGGATCGGGCTCAACGGCGCGATCAAGGCGTCCATGTCCCCCCGGCGCTACGAGCTCGCGACGCTCGCCGCGGCCCTGCGGCTCCGGTCGACGTACTGCGCGCTCGCCCACGGATCGATCCTCGCCGAGCACCACGTCGGCGCCGAGGCGGTCCGCGAGGCTGCCGAGGGGCACGACACCGTCCAGCTCTCACCCATCGACCGCGCGGTCATGGACCTCGCGGACAAGGTCGCGGCAGGCGCCGCCGACATGACCGAGTCCGACCTCACCGAGCTGCGGGACCTGGGCCTCGACGACGGGGAGATCCTCGACGTGATCCTGGCCGCGTCGGCACGCTGCTTCTTCAGCTCGGTGCTCGACTCGACCGGGACGCAGGCCGACGCCGTGTTCCAGGACCTCGACCCCGCCCTGCGCGACGCCCTGACCGTGGGCCGGCCGATCGCAGCCCCGGACCCCGTGGGCCGGCACCTCGCGTCCTGACGGGTCGCCGAGCATGCGGTTGTCGTCCTGAACCCGGGAGAACCGGACGGCAACCGCATGCTCGGCCGACGACAACCGTCTGGTCGGCGCCCGGGGAGCGCGACACCCCGCAGCCCGGCCCCGTCCGTCCAGTCGGACGTGACGAGAGGAACACCTCCGGCGGCGCCCGTCGCCGAGGGGCGCCCCGGGAACCGGCCTATGGTCGAAGCATGAGGTCGTCCCGTCGAGGCGCCACGAGCGCCGCCCTTCTCGTCACCGCCCTCCTGCTCGCCGCCTGTTCCTCCGGCGGCGCGACGAACGCCCCGACGAGCGCTCCGCCGTCGGGCAGCGATGCCCATCCCACGCCGACCGCGACCGCGACGCCCGCCCCCAGCGAGACCACCGAGCCCCCCGACGCGTCCGCCGACCCGCTCGCCGGGTGGAGCCTCGAGCAGAAGGTCGGCCAGCTCCTGATGGTCGGGGTCAACGTCGGGAAGGTCGACCAGGCGAGCTACGACGCGATCAGCACGCACCACGTGGGCAACCTGTTCCTCGCGGGCCGCACGCAGGCCGGGACCGGGCCGGTCAAGAACCTCGTCGACTCGTTCACGGCCCTCGTCTCGGACGAGACCACGCACGGGACGCCCCTGTTCGTCTCGACCGACCAGGAGGGCGGCAAGGTCCAGGTCCTGCGCGGCCCCGGCTTCTCCGACATCCCGAGCGCCATGGACCAGTCCACGCTCGCGCCCGCCGACCTGCAGGCGCAGGCGACCACGTGGGGCGCGGAGCTCGCCGCCGCAGGGGTCGACCTCAACCTCGCGCCCGTCATGGACGTCGTCACGAGCCCCGAGACCGCGCGGTCCAACGCCCCGATCGGGTACTTCGGCAGGAACTACGGGTTCGGGGTGGACACCGTGTCCTCGCACGCGAACGCGTTCAGCGCGGGCATGGAGGCGAACGGCGTCGACGTCGCGATCAAGCACTTCCCCGGCCTCGGACGCGTGGCCGGCAACACCGACGACGACGCGGGCGTGACCGACACGGTGACCACGCGCGACGACCCGTCGGTCCAGGCCTTCCGGTCGGGGATCGACGCCGGGGCCGCGTTCGTCATGATGTCGACCGCGACCTACGACCAGATCGACCCGAGCGCGCCCGCAGCGTTCTCGCCCGTCGTCGTCGACGGGCTGCTGCGGGGCGACCTGGGGTTCCAGGGCGTCGTCATCACCGACGACGTGTCCAAGGCCGAGCAGGTCCAGGCCTGGTCGCCGGGCGACCGGGCCGTCCTGACCGTCGCCGCAGGCGGCGACATGGTCCTCGCGTCGGCCGACCCGGGCGTGATCCCCGAGATGGCGACCGCGCTCGTCCAGCGCGCGCAGAGCGACCCGGGCTTCGCCGCCAAGGTCGACGCCGCGGTGCTGCGGGTCCTCGCCGCCAAGGAGAGGCTCGGGGCGTAGGCGTAGGCGCGGCCGGCCCCCTCCGCGGCCGCCGGCGGGCGGCCGACGCTCACCGCACCGACCACCCGCCGTCTGCCGTCCGTGATCCGTCGTCCACAGGCCGTCCACAGCGTGTTCCACACGTTGTCCCCACGGCTGTCCACAAAGTTATCCACAGACCTGGGGACAGTGTGCACAGGGCCGAGCCCCGTGCTCACGCGACGCCGAGGTACGCCTCCTTGATGCTCGGGTCCGCGAGGAGCTCACGCCCGCCCCCGGAACGCACGACCTCACCCGTCTCGAGCACGTACGCACGGTGCGAGCGCGAGAGCGCCTGCCGCGCGTTCTGCTCGACGAGCAGCACCGTGGTGCCCTGCGCGTTGATCTCCGAGACGATCCGGAAGATCTGCTGGATGACCATGGGCGCCAACCCCATCGACGGCTCGTCGAGCAGCATGAGCCGCGGCCGGGCCATGAGCGCGCGCCCGATCGCGAGCATCTGCTGCTCGCCCCCCGACATGGTTCCGCCCACCTGCGACGTGCGGTCCTCGAGGCGCGGGAACAGCTCGAAGACCCGCGCGAGCGTCTCGTCGTGCACGGCCTTGTTCTCGAACGTGCGCCCGTAGGCCCCCATCTCGAGGTTCTCCAGGACCGTCATGCCGGGGAAGATCCCGCGCCCCTCGGGGGCCTGCACGATCCCCTCGAGCACCCGCAGGTGCGGTTTCATCCGGGTGATGTCCTTGCCGTCGAACACGATCTTCCCGCGCGACAGCGGCCGGATCCCCGAGACCGCGCGCATGGTCGTGGTCTTCCCGGCGCCGTTGGCCCCGATGAGGGTCACGAGCTCGCCCTCCTCGACCGTGATCGACACGCCGCGCACGGCCTCGATCCGCCCGTAGGCGACCGTCATGTCCGTGATCTCAAGCAGGGGCATCTGCGTCTCCCTCAGCCAGCTCCTCGTCAGGGACGCCCAGGTAGGCGGCGATGACCTTGGGGTCGGACGTGACGTCCTCGGGCGAACCGTCGGCGATGACCTTGCCGAACTCGAGCACCACGATCCGGTCGGTCACGCCCCGCACGAGCCGCATGTCGTGCTCGATGAGCAGGACCGTGTACCCGTCGTCGCGGATGTGACGGATGAGGTCCATGAGGGCCTCCTTCTCCGCCGGGTTGAAGCCTGCCGCGGGCTCGTCGAGGCACAGCAGCTTGGGTTCGGTCGCCAGCGCGCGGGCGATCTCCAGGCGTCGCTGCTCGCCGTAGGACAGGTTGCGCGCCTTCTCCGTGGCGCGCGCCCCGACCCCGACGAACTCGAGGATCGCCATCGACCGGTCGATCGCGTCGCGCTCCTCCTGCCGGTGCCGCCGGGTGCGCAGCAGCGCCCCCGGCACCGAGGTCCGGTGCCGGGCGTCGGTCCCCACGACCACGTTCTCCAGGGCCGTCATCTCGTTGAAGAGCCGGATGTTCTGGAAGGTCCGGGCGATGCCCAGGCGCGTGATCTGGTTGCGCTTGGCCTTGCCCAGGACCTGCCCGTCGAACCGGACCTGGCCCCTGGTGGGCCGGTAGACGCCCGTCATGGCGTTGAACGCCGTGGTCTTCCCGGCGCCGTTGGGCCCGATTAGCCCCAGGATCTCCCCGCGCCGGATGTCGAACGTGACGCTGTCCAGGGCCGTGAGGCCGCCGAACACGACCGACACGTCCTCCATCTTGAGCAGCGGCTCGCCCACCTCGGCCAGGACCTCGCGGTCGGCCGCGACGATCTCGTCGACAAGCGCGGCGTCGGCGAGCTCGGGGCGCACCTCGGTCACGTCGACCAGCACGGGCTCGTCGAGCCCCGCGCCGGGCAGGTACTTCTCGGCCATGGGCTCGCCCGCGTCGGCGGACAGCGACAGGTGCGCGTCGCCGACGTCGCCGCCGGCCCCCATGCCTCCGGGTTCGTTGCTCATCGGTTCCCCCCGTCGGTCGTGTCGTTCCCGGTGGCACCGTTCTCGCCGGGCCCGTCGGGCCCGTGCCCCGTGGGGGTGGGCCCGCTGCTGCTGCCGGGCGTACCCACCGTGCCCATCGTGCCCGACGCCGGAGCGGACGTCGCGTACGCGGCCTGCGGGCCGCCGTCGGGCATCTTGGCGAGCGTGCGGCGCGCCGCGACGTACAGCTCTCGCCCGTACGTGAGCAGCTTCTGCCGGACGGGTATGAGCCCCTGCGGCCTGAAGATCATGAGCACCATGAGCGCGACCCCGAAGAACAGGTACTTGTAGTTCGCGATCGCGTTGCCGTCGATCGGGATCCCGAACAGCGACGTGCGCCCCAGGAAGAAGTTCGGGAGGTACACGATGATGAACGCCCCGAGGATCACGCCCAGCTTGTTGCCCTGGCCACCGAGCACCACGGCGCACAGGAACAGCACCGAGTTGATGATGTTGAAGTTCGTCGGGATGACGAACTGGACCTGCCCCGCGTAGATCGCGCCCGAGACGCCACCGATCGACGCCCCGATCACGAACGCCCACAGCTTGAACTTGAACGTGGGGACGCCCATGATCTCGGCCGCGTCCTCGTCCTCGCGGATCGCGACCCAGGCACGGCCCACGCGCGAGCGCTCGAGGTTCCCCACGAGCAGCAGCGAGATGATGATGAAGACGAGCGACAGCCAGAACCACCACACGCCCGAGTTGAGCGTGCTCCCCACGTTGCCCGCCGAGAACACGCCGTTGGGCAGCTCCTCGGTCACGCCGAGCCGCGGGTAGGCGACCGACTTGAGGCCCTGACCACCGCCCGTGATCTCGTCGAGGTTGTCCGCGAGCAGACGCACGATCTCACCGAAGCCGAGCGTCACGATCGCGAGGTAGTCGCCGCGCAGGCGCAGCGTGGGCGACCCCAGGACCAGGCCCGACATGGCCGTGATCGCGACCGCCACGGGCAGGACCGCGAGCCACGCCCAGTCGTCGGACAGCCAGCCCTCGGGCTGGGTCACGTTCCACGGGCTGTCGGGGCTCGTGAGGATCGCGAGCGTGTAGGCCCCGATCGCGTAGAAGCCGACGTAGCCGAGGTCGAGCAGGCCCGCCTGGCCGACCACGACGTTGAGCCCGATCGCGATGAGCGCGTACATCCCGAACTGGGCCATGACGGCCCCGAAGTTGGTGCCGACCGTGGTCAGGACCGGGATGTTGAGGATCGGCAGGAGCGCGATGAACAGGACGAACGGGGCCCCGAACGCCCACTGCGCCGGGCGCGCGAGCGCGTCCCACCACAGGCGCAGCCGGTCGCCCGCTCCTCCGTGGGGGCGCTGCCCGACGGGCGTCTGCCCCGCGGGCGGGAGCTCGGGGCGGGGTCGTGCCGGTGCTGCCGGTCCGGAGACCGGTGCACCGTCGTTCTCTGCAGGAGTGCTGGTGCTCATGCTCGCGCCCTCCCCAAGGACTCGCCGAGGATGCCGGTCGGACGGAACATCAGGACCACGATCAGCAGGACGAACGCGACGACGTCACGCCACTCGGTCCCGAACACGACCTGGCCGTAGTTCTCCATGACGCCCAGCAGCAGACCGCCGAGCAGCGCGCCGCGCAGGTTGCCGATCCCGCCGAGGACCGCCGCGGAGAACGCCTTGATGCCCAGGATGAAGCCACCCGAGTAGATGATCCCGTTGGGGACGCGCAGCGTATAGAGCAGGGCCGCGGCCCCGGCCAGGATGCCGCCGATGAGGAACGTCAGCATGATGATGCGCTCGCGCGAGACGCCCATGAGCGTCGCCGTCACCGGGTCCTGCGCGACCGCGCGGATGCCGCGGCCGAACTTGGTCCGGTTGATGAACATGTCGGTCGCGAGCGCCAGGATCAGCGCCGAGAAGATGATGATGAGCGTGACGTTGGTGACGTTCGCACCGAAGATCTGGAACTGGACCTCGGGCTCGACCAGCCGGATGGGCTGCTCGGCGTTCACGCCGCCCAGCTCGCCACCCGTCAGGGCCGGGAGCACGAAGTGCACGAACTCCTGGATCACGAACGAGGCGCCGATCGCGGTGATGAGGAACACCAGCGACGGTGCCCCGCGTTTGCGCAGCGGTCTGTAGGCCACGCGTTCGAGCCCGACGGCGGCCCCTCCCGCGACCACCATGCCGCCGATCATCGCGATCCCCAGGTAGAGGACGGTCAGCAGGACGCCCTTGTCGAACGCGTCACCGCTCGGGTAGAACCCGAGCGCGAGGAGCGTGGCGTACTGCCCGAACATGCCGAGCATGAAGATCTCGGAGTGGGCGAAGTTGATGAGACGCAGCACGCCGTAGACGAGCGTGTAGCCCACCGCGACGAGCGCGTAGACCGCGCCGTAGGTCAGGCCGTCGACGGTGAGGGCCCAGAAGTTGCGGCCCAGTGCCGCGAGGTCGAATCCGATGAGTGGGTCTGCGGCGAGGACGTCGTGGACGAGCATCGACATGCTGCTCCTTCGAGCCGGTGGGAGGGCGGTCGGCCGACCGCGGTGCGCCCGCCCCGCGGGGAGGCGGGCGCACCGCGGTCCGCTCGGCGGCTGCCGTCAGGGCACACCGCCCCCGACCTGGTCGTGCTCGACCAGGCGGGGGCGGCGCTCCGGACCGGCAGGCGCCGACCGGCTACTTGACCTCGTAGATCCAGATCAGGGCCGACGAGAGCTCGCCCGTGTCGTCCCACTTGTAGGTGCGGGCCAGGCCCTCACCGTCGTAGTTCGTCACGAAGTCGAGCATCCCGGCACGGTCCGTCACGCCGGACGCGATCCCGGTGAGCATGATCGTCGCCAGGTCGTAGCCCTCGACCGAGTAGACGCCGGGAGCCTGGCCGTTGAGAGCCTCGTAGGCCGAGGCGAACTCGTCGGGCGCCGGGCCGCAGGGGCACGACAGGATCGCGCCCTTGGACGCTGCCCCCGCCTGGGTCACGAACTGCGGGTCGTTGGTGCCGTCCGCGGACACGAACGGGATCTCGACGCCCGCGTCACGCAGCTGCTGCGCGAACGGCGCCGCCTCGGCGTAGTAGCCCGCGTAGAACACCGCGTCGGCGTCCGAGCTCGAGATGAGCTGGGTCGCCGCGGCGAAGTCCTTGTCGCCGACCTTGACCTCGGCCGAGCACGAGTCGTCCGCCGCGTCACCCAGCCCCGCGGTGATCTCCTTGGCGAGGCCCACGCCGTAGTCCGAGTTGTCCTGGACCACGCAGACCTTCTCGTAACCGAGCGTGTCCACCATGTACTTGGCGACCGCGGGTCCCTGGACCGCGTCGTTCGCCAGGCCGCGGAAGAACGTCTTCCAGCCGTTCTTGGTGATGTCGGGGTTCGTCGCCGACGCCGACAGCGACGGCAGGCCCGCCTGGCTGAAGACGTCGCCCGTCGCGGAGGTCTCGCCCGAGAACGCCGGGCCGAGGAGGGCGATGACGCTCGCGTCGCCCACGATCTGCGGAGCCACCTGGGTGGCCTTCTGCGGGTCGCCCTCGGTGTCGAACTCCTTGATGGTGACCTGGCAGCCGGCGTTCGCGGCGTTGAACGCGTCCACGGCGACCTTGGCGCCGTAGAGGATGTTCTGCCCGAGCGCGGCGTTGGGGCCGGTCAGGGCGCCGGCCATGGCGATCGAGGTTCCCTCGGCGCACTCGGCCGTACCGTCACCGGCCGGGTCGGCGGGATCGCCAGAGGTCTCGACCGGGACCTCGTTGCCGTCGATGTCGATCTGGACGGATGGCACGATCGCGAGGTCGGCCGTGCCGGTCTCGCTCGACGACTCTGTCGATCCTGTGTTGTCCCCCTGAGACTGAGTACCGCATGCGGTGATGGCGAGGGTGGCAGCCAGCGCGAGGGCCAGCCCACCCGTCGTTCGACGTGCTGTGCGTTGCATTCCGAACCTCCGTGCGCCAGATCGCACCCGGGTGCTCAGAGTCCTCGCACCCGCGGTGGATCACCTGAATATTCAGCACTGAATATCGTGCTGACGATGGCACAGGTCGGACGAGCGCGAAACCCCAGTTGCACAATTGCAACCAGAGAGTCACACACGGCGAACCGGACAACGCGCCCGACGTTCCGGGCTCGGGTCCTGACGACCTGAGTGTCTGGAACGTATGCGGGAACAGTTACGCGAGACTCCGTCCCGCGTTACGGCACCGTCACGGGGACGTCTCGATTCGGCAGAGGCGCAGGTGAGAGGTCTGCGACCTGCGCTCAGGCCGGGTACTGCGAGAACGCGGCCGTCGCGGGGTCGGAGCCCAGGCGGGCGTCCGAGTCGAGCGCGTCGATCGCCGCTACCTCGTCGGCCGAGAGCTCGAACCCGAACACGTCGATGTTCGCGGCGATCCGCTCGGGGTTCACGGACTTGGGGATGACGATCCGTCCGCCCTGGACGTGCCAGCGCAGGATCGCCTGCGCAGGAGTGACGCCGTGCGCGGCCGCGACCGCCGCCACGGCGGGGTGGTCCAGGTCCGCGCCTCGCCCGAGCGGCGAGTAGGCCTCCACCGCGATGCCCGCGGCGAGCGTCGCGGCCTGCGTGGCCCGCTGCTGGTAGGTGGGGTGGACCTCGACCTGGTTGACGGCGGGCACCACGTCGGTCTCGGCGAGGAGCCGCGCGAGGTGGTCGGGCAGGAAGTTGGACACGCCGATCGCGCGCGCCGCGCCGTCGGCGTAGAGCTTCTCGAACGCCCGCCAGGTCTCGACGTAGAGGTCCCTGCTGGGGACGGGCCAGTGGATGAGGTACAGGTCGACGACCTCGACGTCGAGGGCCTCGCGCGAGTCCTCGAACGCCTGCAGCGCCGACTCGAACCCCTGGTCACCGTTGCGCAGCTTGGTCGTCACGAAGATCTCGTCGCGGTGCAGCCCGCTCGCGCGCAGCGCCGCACCGACCCCGGCCTCGTTGTAGTAGCCCGCCGCGGTGTCGATGTGCCGGTAGCCCGCCTCGAGCGCCTGCTCGACGTTCTGCTGGGTCGCGTCGTCGGGCACCTTGAAGACACCGAGACCGACCTGCGGGACGGTGACCCCGTTGTTCAGCACGACGCCGGGGACCTGGGAAGGAGAGACCATCGTCCAGTTCTACCCCGCGCCCGCCGGTGGGCACCACCCGTCGCGCGCAGCGGTCGGAGCCGCACCCCGGGTCTCGGACGCCCCGCGGCCCGGGTGCCCGGCGCGTGAAGGTCGTGGAGCACCTGGGGCGGCCGTGCGAGGGGTCGAGGCGGACGCTGTGGCGCTCGCCTCATCGGCCCGTCCGGGCGCGACGCGCACCGTTCGGGCGTGGCACGGTGGCCTGATGTCCCCGCACGCCTCCCCGTCCCGCGGCCTGCCGTCGGGCGGTCCCTCCCCCGCGCACCCGCGGAGCCGGGCCGTCTGGGTCGTCGCCGTCGTCGTCTCCCTGCTGGTCGCCGCCGCGGGCGTCACGTTCTACCTGACGCGCGCGTCCGCACAGCCGTCGGCACAGCCCTCGCCGACCCCGTCACCGACCGCGACCCCGGTCCCCGCCGAGCGCGTGGACCCGCCGGCGGTCCTCGACCCGACCTCGGTCGAGAACCTCGAGATCCACCAGGAGTCGACCGCGGACACGGGCGACGCCCGCTCGGTCTCGACCGTCGCGATCCCGGGCGAGCGCTCGCTCGCGCGGGCGTTCGGCCGCTTCGTCGACGGGACGACGCAGGCCTACGAGTCGGCGATCGACCCCGGCGCGGTGGGCAACGAGCTCAACGTCGGGTGGGACCTGGTGCTCGCGCAGGGCGACGTGCTGGGCGTGCACGCCTCGACCTACGCCTTCACGGGCGGGGCGAACGGGGAGGTGGGCAGCCAGACGTTCTACACCGACCTCCCGCGCGCGACCACGACGTGGTCGTCGGACCTGCTCACCGCGGACGGCCGCAAGCAGGCCGCGGAGTGGGCGGGAGCGGCGCTCGCGGCCGAGGGGCTGGGGTTCGGCGAGCCCGTGCCGTCGTCGGAGGACACGTTCCGGGACGTCCGTCTCGGGCCCGACGGCGCAGCGACCCTGGTCTTCTCGCCCGGCCTGGTCTCGGCCCGGGCCGACGGGGAGCTGGCCGTGCGCCTCGAGCCGGACGCGACGCGGAGCGTCCTGTCGGCCGTCGGCAAGCAGCTTGCCGAGGTCGCGGCGAGCGGTGCAGCGTTCATCGGGATCGCCCCACCCCCTGCCGAGGAGCCGCCAGTGGCCGCTCAACCCCCCGCGTCGCCCGACGCACCGGACTGCTCGGTGCTGCGGTGCATCGCCCTGACGTTCGACGACGGCCCCGGCAGGTACACGTCGCAGCTCCTCGACACCCTGGCCGAGAAGCAGGCCAGGGCCACGTTCTTCCTCGTCGGTCGGTCGGTCCAGGCGAACCCGGACCGGGTACGCCGCGAGGTCGCCGAGGGCCACGCCGTCGGGAACCACACGTGGTCGCACCCCGACCTGTCGAAGCTCGGTACCGACCAGATCTCGCAGGAGCTGCAGTCGACCGCGGACGCGGTCGAGGCCGCGTCGGGCGTCCGACCGACCCTCGTGCGCCCTCCCTACGGCGCGACGAGCGATACTGTGACGAGTGTCCTCTCCCAGCGCAACGAGCCGGCGATCCTGTGGGACGTCGACACCGAGGACTGGAAGAACAAGGACTCGGCCATGACCTCCGAGCGGGCTCTCGCAGGTGCCCGACCTGGGGCGATCCTGCTGATGCACGACATCCACGCCTCGACCGTGTCGGCCGTGCCGGGCATCGTGGACAGTCTGCGGGCCGCTGGTTACACGCTCGTGACCGTGCCCGATTTGCTCGGTCATGACCTGGTTGGTGGACACAAGTACTTCAATCGTTAGCAACAGGGGTAGCACAGTCGGAGTAACCCCTGTACCGTTACCGGTGAGATTGCAGTGCCTCGCTTGTCCTTGCGCAACGGCCCCATGCCACCGCGAACCTTGTTACCCAAGAGTTGACGACGAACACCGTGATGTTCGGCTCCAGATCATGGAGCTGTTTGAAACTCTAGAAGGAGATCCCCATGGCATTGGGAACCGTGAAGTGGTTCAACGGCGAGAAGGGCTACGGCTTCATCGCACCTGAGGACGGCAGCGCCGACGTGTTCGCGCACTACTCCGCCATCCAGACGCAGGGCTTCCGCTCGCTCGAGGAGAACCAGCGCGTCGAGTTCGACGTGACGCAGGGCCCCAAGGGCCCGCAGGCGGAGAACATCCGCCCGCTCTGATCTCACTCGCCTCCGGGCGTAGCTGATCATTGAACGAGTGCCCCCGACCGGTTCGCCGGTCGGGGGCACTCGTGCGTCCAGGACCAGGCACCTCCGTGCCTGGTCTCTGCCGCCGTGGTAGAACTGAGAACGGTCCAGAGGACCAGCGAACCGCCCTCCGGCGTGCTGGTCCGGCAACCGCGCGACGCGCACGGTGCTCCCGGAGGAAGACCCGCCCCCACGACCGTGGGGGAAGAGCGAGAAGCCCGGCGACACGGCGCTCCTCCTCGTGCCCCTCACCCTGGGCCCGCCCGGGTGAGCGTCGACGCGCGGGGTGAGCTCCGCCGTCGGGCACGGAGAGAAGGAGCACCATGGCTCAGCACGTCATGGAACGCCGGGCGACGACCGCCCCCTGTCCCGCACCGACCGTGTGCGACCGGTACGACACCGGGCACCTCCTGCACCCCGTCCACGCACGCATGCTGGGCAACCGGCCCTGGGGCTGGCGCGACGGCACGGTCCGCGCGGTGCGCCCCGTCGACGGTGGCGTCGAGGTCGTCGTCGAGTACGCGACGGGTGAGGGAGCGTGCCGCGTGTGGCACCACACGGGCCTCGACCTGGCCGACGGGCTGACCGTGCGCGTGCACGAGCAGTACCACGCGCTCGAGCTCGCCGGACGGTCGCTCAACGTCCGGCTCCTGGGCGGGGTCGGCTGTGTGCCGGAGCCCGCCCCCCGCTGACTGCCCGGTCCGACCGCTACCCGCGGAGCGACTCGCTGCCCCATCGTGCACTCGACGGAACGGAGGGGCGGCGAACCACGTTGAACCGGTGAGGGCACCCGCCCTCGACGGTTCGACCAGAAGGACACGCTCATGGGATTCCTCGACCGGCTCCTCGGCCGCACCCCGCAGGACCAGGGGACGCCGCGCCGCCACGCGACCTACGACGGCCACGAGTCCCCCGTGTACGGCACCCCGCCCCCCGCTCCGACGGGTCCGGGGCGCAGCGAGGACGACGTCGCGATCGACCGCTACCGCTACCTGCTGCGCACGGCTCCTCCCGAGGCCGTCGAGCAGGCGCACACCGAGGCGTTCGAGCGGCTCACGCCCGAGCAGCGGCGACGCGTGCTCACCGACCTCGGCGAGAACCTGCCGCCCTCCGAGCGGGCGACCTCCGACGACCCGCAGTCGCTCGCCCGCATGGCGACCCGCGCCGAGATGCGCAACCCCGGCACGCTCGAACGGTCGTTCGGTGGCAGGCAAGGCGGGCCCGGCATGGGGTCGATGATCGGCTCGAGCATGCTCGGCACCATCGCGGGCGTCGTGATCGGCTCGGCGGTCGCCAACATGATGTTCGGCCCGATGTTCGGCGACCCGACCGCGAACCTCGCGGGCGACGGTGGGGCGGGAGGCGAGGGCGATCCCGGCGCGACCGAGGCCGACCCGGGAGCGGGCGACACGGGTGGCGAGCTCACCGAGGCCGGAGGGGACCTCGGCGGAGACTTCGGTGGGTTCGGCGACTTCGGTGGTGGGGACTTCGGCGGGTTCGGGGACTTCTGAGGCCCTGTCCAGACCTTGGGTGCGTGATTCGGCAGCGACTCGCCAGGGGTGTCGCTGCCGGATCATGCACTCGACTGCGCGCCGGGTTCAGGCCGGGCGCCCCGACTGGCACAGCCCGATGAACGCACCCAGCTCGGCGAGCTCCTCAGGATGCTGCGGCAGGTAGTCCGTGAGCCGGGGCGAGCGGACCACGACGGCGCACCACTGGCCCCGCGAGACCGCGACGTTGACCCGGTTCCGCGAGAGCAGGAACTCCATGCCGCGCGGCACGTCCTCGCGCGCCGAGGCGGTCATCGAGACGATCGCGACGGGCGCCTCCTTGCCCTGGAACTTGTCGACCGTCCCCACACGCACGTCCCCCAGCCCCGCGGCCTGGAGCGCGTGCCGCACGGTCCAGACCTGTGCGTTGTAGGGGGCCACGACCACGAAGTCGTGCTGGTCGAGGGGGCGCGAGCCGGCAGGGCCCCCACCTGGGGCACCGGCGCCGGACGCTCCTTCGCCAGGGACGCCACCGGCGGGCGCGGCCCCACCCCGCCCGCCCGGGTACCAGGCGGTCCCGATCAGGGCCCGGACCTGCCGCACGATCTCCTGGGCCTCCTCGACCGAGGACACCGCGTTCCCGGCGTGCTCGACCTCGACCACGTGCACACCGGGCTCGACCCCCACGAGCAGCCGTTCGCTCGCGGCCGCCTCGGCGTGCAGCAGGCCCTCGTACGCGAGCTCGGACACCGCGTCGCACAGCGCAGGGTGCATGCGCCACGACCGTGCGAGGAAGTAGCCGAACTCCGGGGGCAGCACGTCGTGCCCGCCACCCGCGCGGGTCAGCCAGCCGAGGGCCGACTGGTCGACCGGCTCGGGGTGCTGCCCCTGCGAGACCTGCGGGAGCTGCTGCGGGTCTCCCAGGAGCAGGAGCCGCTGCGCGGCCCGCGAGACCGCGACGGTGTTCGCGAGCGAGAACTGCCCGGCCTCGTCGATCACGAGCAGGTCGAGCTCGCCGTCACCGAAACGCTCGACGTGCGCGAAGTCCCAGGCTGTCCCGCCGATCACGCAGGGCCCTTCGCCGACGAACGAAGAGGTCTGGGCGGAGTCCACGAGCCGCCAGGGGACCAGCCGCGAGCCCTCGGGGAGCTCGGCGGCCGCGACGTCGTCGGGCAGGCCCGACCCCGCGTCTCGCCCGACCCTCGACACGTCCCGCCCCTTGGGACCCGAGGCCTTCTTGCCCACGCGGTCCGCAGCGACGCCGCCCTTCGTGATGACGCCCGCGAGGACGTTCTCGACGACGTCGTGCGACTGTGCCACGACACCCACTCGCCAGCCCTCGGCGGCGAGGCGACCGATCACCTTCGAGGCGAGGTGCGTCTTGCCGGTGCCCGGAGGCCCCTGGACGCCCAGGTAGGACCCGTCGAGGTCGCGGACGGCGTCCGTGACGGCGTCGATGTACCGCTCGGGGCCGTCACCCAGGGTGGGCAGCGGGCCGCCGGACACCGTGCGCGGCGGACGCCGGCGCAGCAGGTCGAGCGCGGGGTGGTCCGGCAGCCCGAGGGGAGCCTTTGGCCCGTCGGGGTTCTGCGCCTGGACGAGCGTCGCGAGCGCCCGGATCGAGGCTTCCTGCTGGGGCGTAGGCAGCACCTGCCCGACCGTCAGCGCCATGGGCAGCGCGTCGTGCGTGGCGGCTCCCTTGGGGACGGGCATCCGCACGTCGAGGACGTCGACCTCCCGGCCGCTCGCGAGCCTCCCGCGCTCGACACCGTGCACGCGCACGCTCCCCGTCGACCAGCGCACCGCGCCGCGCGCGGGCTCGATCCCGTCGGGAGCCGGTCCCTCGAAGAGTGCGGTCGCGCCCTCGTAGCCCGCCTTGAGCTCGGTGCCGTCGGGCAGCTCACCGTAGAGCCGCAGGCGGCGCGACGGGTTGCTGCGCGGCGTCGCCCGGGCCCAGTCCTCGATCACCTCGGCCCGCTCCACGAGGAAGTACGACCGGGGGGTCTGCCACTCGTCGACCGGGTCCTTGAGCCGCGAGAAGTACTCCTGCCAGAACGGCTTGGCCTCGCGCCAGTAGTACCCGACCCCGGCGCCCAGGAGCGCGACGGCCTCCTCGTCGTCGGTCCGCCCGTCCCCCGACCGACCGTCCACGCCGCCCGCGAGCGCCCGCACGTCGAGCTCGACCTGCTCGGCCTCCGCACGCTTGGCCCGGCGGGCCACCTCGGCGTCGCTGAGCTCGAGGACGGGCGGCAGGTCGTCCTCCCACCCGTCGCCGACCGGGGACGGCGTGCGGACGTCGCTCGTCGCGGGGGCCGAGCGTCCGGCGAGGCCCAGCAGGAACTCGTGCAGCCGCAGGGTCGAGAGGCAGTCGTACTCGTTGTAGTCCGCGATGCCGCGCAGCAGCCGGGCGGCCTCGTCCTCGTCGCCCGCGTCGCGCGCGGCGCACCAGGTCGCGTACGCCACGACCGACGCGGCGGCGTCGGTCACGTCGCCGCCGCGGAGCTGGTCGCCCATGTAGAGCGGTTCGAGCTTCTTGATCGAGTACGACGGCGCCGAGACCTTGAGCGAGTGGCGCACGGTCGAGTAGAGGTCGACGAGCACGCCCTGGCGCAGGAGGTCGTCGACCTCCTGCTCGTAGACGCCGTGGCGGGCCGCGATCGACAGCAGGTGGGTCTTCTCGTAGGACGCGTAGTGGTAGACGTGCAGCCCGGGGTGCTGGGCGCGTCGCTTGGCCAGGTAGTCGACGAAGTCGACGAGCGCCTGCTTCTCCTGCTCGAGGTCGTGGGCCCAGAACGCGTGGAAGGGCGGCTTCTCCCCGGGCGTGCCGGGTCGCTCGACGAGCCCGAACAGGTAGTCGATGTTCCACGTGACGTCGCCGGTCGCCGAGTCCGTGACGGACCACAGCGGGTCCCCCTCGAAGTCGAAGAACACGTCGCCCGGGTCCGGCGGGGGCAGGTCGCGCAGCGGCGCGGGGTCGACGACCACGTAGGAGAGCGTGTGCTGCTCCGTCCGGGCAGGTTCCGGGTCCCCCTCCCCCGGCACCACCTGCGTGCTCCACGTGACCGACCCGCTGGGGCCGGGCCCCAGGCCCGGCACGGCTCCCCCGTCGGGCGGCACGTCGACCAGACCGGCCTGGAGCCTGGCCTGGACCCTCAGCGCCTCGAACGTGCGTGCCGCGAGGCCGCGGGGCGGGGCCGTGGCCGACGCGAGCTGGGTCATGGTCGTGATGCCGCCCGCTCGGAGCCGCACGCGCTGGGTGCTGCGCAAGCCCGCGACGCGGAGCAGGTCGTCGTGCTCCTCGACCTGCTGGGAGCAGTACCCGCAGGTGCCGCACTGCCGCAGCCCGGGGGCGTCCCAGCGGACCGGCTCCCCGGCCGCGCGGTGCGTGTCCAGCAGGTGCAGCAGCTCGGCACGACGCTCGCGGAACACGGGCAGGACGTCCGCGAGCCGGTGGTCGGTCACGGCTCGCGTCCCCAGGATCAGGTGCAGCACGGGCGACGTCTCGACGCCTGCGGCCAGGAGCTGGTCGGCGTAGGCCGCGAGCTGGAGCAGCGCGGGGACCTTGGCGCGCCGCGCGAGCTTCGCGTCGTACACCGCGTACTCGGGGCCGCCCGCGCCCGGGGCGCCGGGCCCTCTCAGGGTGCCCGACGTCGTCGGGCCGGCGGGGAGCAGGGAGACGTGAGCCGCCCGGCTGTCCGTGCGGATCAGGAAGTCCGCGCGGCCGTGGAAGCGGCCGTCGAAGAACGAGCCCTGGTAGACGACCTCGACCCCGTCCCGCAGGGCCGCGAGCGTCGCGGCGTGCGCGGCCACGAGGTCCTCGCGGCGCATGGTGCGCGGCACGGGGATCTCCCGGACCGCGTCCGCACCCACGAGGTCCACGAGCCCGGCGAGGACCTGCTGCTCGTGCACGTCGCCCAGGGTCGCGGTGCGTTCGAGCATGTCGTCCGCCTCGACCGCGCCACGGGCCGCACGCCCCGTCTTCTCGTCGAGCGTGCGCAGCAGGCGGTACTCGCACTCGCTCGCCGCGACGAGGTCGCTCGCCGAGAACACGAGCAGCTCCTCGGCGGACGGGTCCTGCTGGTCCATCAGGAACACGACGACTCCTCGGGATCGCTCACGCACGCTGCCGATCGCCCGTCTCGCTGCGGATCGGGGGCCGCCGCACGCTCCTCGACCCGGTTCCTTTGTACCCGGCGCCGCTGACAGGGCACGGAATTGGCGTCAACGGGCCGATCTGCAGCATAGTGAGCGCGCTGGAACTGTCG
Organism: Oerskovia sp. NPDC060338; assembly: GCF_042726295.1. Taxonomy (NCBI): domain Bacteria; kingdom Bacillati; phylum Actinomycetota; class Actinomycetes; order Micrococcales; family Cellulomonadaceae; genus Oerskovia; species Oerskovia sp. NPDC060338. The sequence goes on along the minus strand of NZ_JBHXCQ010000002.1, from coordinate 335,061 downwards.
AAGGAGCTCTCCCATGGCCGTACATTTCAACCCGCCGCCCGGCTGGTTGGTACCCCCCGGTTTCGCCCCTTCGTCCGACTGGCACCCCGACCCGGCCTGGCCGGCCGCGCCCCAGGGCTGGGTCTTCTGGGTGGAGGCCGGCGCTGCCGCAGCCGTGCCCACGCCGCCTCCGCCCCCTGCCCCGCCCGCCTCGGGGGCCGAGGCCTGGTCCCGCGAGACGCCGGGCGGCGGGATCCCTGTGCTCTTCCAGACCGCGGGCGCCCCCGGAGCGTCGGCGGTCTCCGGGGCCACGAACGCCGTCCCCGCCGGCATGCACCCCGGAACGCTTCCCGCGACGTCCCCGGGGGGCGGGACCCCCGCGGTCGGGCCGACGAGGCGGTCACGCCGTGACGTGAGCGCACCCGCGCCCGCGGAGGCCCCCTCCTCGACCATGATCCTGCCGGTCGTCGGCGCTGCCGCTGCTCCGGGGGGCGCCGCCACGAGCACCGCCCAGGCCGGCGGCCCTGCGGTCCCCGTCGCGACGCCTGCCGCTTCCGCCGGGCAGCCTCCTGCTTCCGACCGCGGTCCGCTCGCGATCTTCTCGAGCGACGACGACGAGGAGCGCGAGGAGCGCACCTACATGCGCTGGCTCCTGCCCCTCGGGATCGGCGTGGGCTGCCTCGCCGTGGGGCTGCTCATCGGCCTCGGCGTGACGCTCAAGGCCCAGTCGGAGGCCGGCGACGCCACCGCGGCAGCGGCCCTCACGACCGAGCAGATGGCCGCCGAGCGCGAGAAGCTCGACGCCGAGCGGACCGACCTCGAGACCCAGCTCGCCGGGATCGCGGCCTCGACCGAGGCCGTCACGGCCCGTGAGACCGCCGCGGCCACCAAGGAGGCCGAGCTCGACGCGCGCGACGTCGCGCTCGACGACCGCGAGGTCGCGATCGCGGAGCGTGAGGCCGCCGTGCAGGACAACAACAACGGCAACGACGGTGGCTGGGACTCGGGCAAGGTCAACGGCATCTACCTGACGTGCGAGGCCGCCAAGCGCGAGGGCAAGACCCCGCTCAAGCAGGGCGACGACGGCTTCAACCCGGCGCTCGACTGGGACGGCAACGGCGTCGCCTGCGAACGCTGACCGGGTCTCACCGGTGGGACGCCGCGGTCGGCCGGCCCGAGGGGCCGAGGGAGGACGTGCGAAGGCAGTGGCCCCTGGATCGAGAGATCCAGGGGCCACTGCTCACTTCTCGGCAGACGCGGACGGCTACAGCACGTGCGCCAGGAACTCCCGGGTCCGCTCCTCGCGCGGGTTCGTGAGCACCTCGCGGGGGTCGCCCTGCTCGACGATCACCCCGTCGTCCATGAACACCACGTGGTCGCCGACCTCGCGCGCGAAACCGATCTCGTGCGTCACGACGATCATCGTCATGCCGCTCTCGGCGAGGTCGCGCATGACCGCGAGGACCTCACCGACGAGCTCGGGGTCGAGCGCGGACGTCGGCTCGTCGAACAGCATGAGCTCGGGGTCCATCGCGAGCGCGCGGGCGATCGCGACGCGCTGCTGCTGGCCGCCCGAGAGCTGGGAGGGATAGTGGTCCATGCGGTCGGACAGGCCGACCCGGGCGAGCAGCTCCTCCGCGCGCGCCCTGGCCTGGGCGCGCGAGAGCCCGCGCACCTGCACGGGGGCCTCCATGACGTTCTGGAGGGCCGTCATGTGCGGGAACAGGTTGAAGCGCTGGAACACCATGCCGATGCGCGAGCGCTGGGCCGCGATGACCTTGGGGTGCAGGCGGTGCAGCCGCTTCTTGCCGTTCTTCTCGACCTCCCGGTACCCGATCAGGTCGCCGTCGACGTAGATGCGACCCGCCGTGAGGTCCTCGAGCTCGTTGATGCAGCGCAGCAGCGTCGACTTGCCCGAGCCCGAGGGCCCGAGCACGACGCACACCGAGCCCCGGGGGACCTCGAGGTCCACGCCCTTGAGGACGTGCACGTCGCCGAACATCTTGTGCACCCCGTCGATCTCCACCATGGGTGCGACGGACGCGTCGGCGCGTGCCGCCGTCGGGCCTGACGCCGCGGTCGCAGCGCCGGACGGGTGGTCGAGAGCGTCCGCGGTCACGGGGTCACCTCCAGGAAGGGGTCGGCGTTCGCGGTCGTGCCCGACGCCGCTATCGCCTCCTGCTTGCTCGGCTTCGTGGGGCCCTTGCCCGGCTTGCGACGGCGGCTCGTGCCCGTCGACGAGCCGAACCCGCGCCCGTAGTACTGCTCGATGTAGTGCTGGCCGACCATGAGGATGCTCGTGATCAGCAGGTACCAGATCGCCGCGACCATGAGCAGCGGGATCGGCAGGAAGATGCGGTTCGCGATCGCGTTCGACGCGAACGTCAGGTCCAGGCTGAACGGCACGGCGAGGACCAGCGACGTGGTCTTGAGCATCGAGATGGTCTCGTTGCCCGTCGGCGGGACGATCACGCGCATGGCCTGCGGCAGGATGATGCGCCGCAGGATCTTGCCGTCCTTCATGCCGAGGGCCTTCGCGGCCTCGGCCTGGCCCGGGTCCACCGAGCCCAGGCCCGCGCGGACGATCTCCGCGAGGTACGCGGCCTCGTTGAGCGCGAGGCCCAGGATCGCGGCGCGCGCTGCGGTGATGAGGTCCGCGGTGTCGAACACGAACCACTCGGGACCGAACGGGATGCCCAGGCTCAGCTTGGGGTACAGGACCGAGATCAGACCCCAGAACACGAGCTGGGTGTAGATCGGGGTACCGCGGAAGAACCAGATGTAGAACCAGCTCGTCGCCCGCATGACCGGGTTGTCCGAGCGACGCATGACCGCGAGGATCACCGCGAGCACGACCGCGATGGCCATCGAGGAGAACGTCAGGATCAGGGTCCAGCCCACGCCGCGCATGATCTGCACGTCCCGCAGGTAGAGCCAGACGACGTCCCACCGGAACTTCTCGTTCGTGACCAGGCCGTGGACGGCCATGGCCGCCAGGACGAGGAGGACCACGGCCGCCGCCCAGCGTCCCGGCCGGGGCACCGGGACCGCGTGGATGCGCTCCGGTATCCGGTCGGCAGGCGCGGACGCCGTGCCGAGGCTCGACGAGCCCCCGCTCGGCGGTCCGTCGGGCGATGGGGTGCTGGGCGGCTGGGCCATGGCTACCTCTGTTCTGTCAGGGGATCAGCTCAGGAGACCACGGGGTTGAGCTCGGCCGTGGTCACCGCACCGGAGGCGTTGCCCCAGGCGTCGAGGATCGTGGTGTAGTCGCTGTCGTCGATGAGCTTCTGGACCGCGGCCTGGACGGCCTGCGCGAGCGCGGTGTCGTCCTTGGCGATCGCGATGCCGTGCAGCGAGTCGGCGAAGATGTCGCCGAGCTGCTCGATCTGGCCGCCCGTCTGGGTCACGGCGTAGGCCACGACCTGCGAGTCCGCGTACATGACGTCGGCCTTGCCGCCCACCAGGTTGGTCGTGACGTCGGCCTGGCTCGCGTAGCGCAGCGGCGTGATGTCGGGCTTGCCCGCGGCCTCGCAGTCAGCCATGAGGCCGTCGAGCGCCTCGTCCTCGACCGTGCCCGTCTGGACGGCGATGCTCAGGCCGCACACGTCGGCGGGGTCGACGTCCTTGGGGTTGCCCTGGGCCACGGCGAACGCCTCGCCCGCACGGAAGTAGCTGACCATGTTGACCTCGGCCAGGCGCTCGGGGGTGATCGTGAAGCCCGAGACGCCGATGTCGTACTTGCTGCCGATCGCCGGGATGATCGAGGCGAAGTCGGCGTTGGTGACCTCGACGTCGAGACCCAGGACGGCGCCGACGGCCTTGGCCAGGTCGACGTCGTAGCCGACGATCGTCTTGCCGTCGTCACCGATGAACTCGGCGGGGGCGTACGTGGCGTTGGTGCCGACCGTCAGGAGGCCGGCCTCGACGACGTCGGCCGGGAGCATCGCGGCGATCGTCTCGTCCTTGGCGATGGTCGACGGGTCGAACGACGCTGCGGACGAACCGCCGTCGGTGGGGCTCGCGCTCGAGTCCGTGGACGCGTCGGTGCACGCCGTGAGCGCGAAGGTCGCGACGAGGGCGGTCAGGGCGGTGAGAGCAGGCAGCCTGCGCATGGGGGTCTCCCGTTTCATGGTGGTGAGCTCCGGCGCCGACCTCAGGGGGGTGGGTCGTGACACCGTGCAGCGCGGGCAGCACGGAGCGGCGCCGCACCGTTGCCCTCCCAGTTTCCCGCGCGGGCGCCCCGACTGGCAAAACGACGCCGTTCTGCCGGGGGCCGGGTGCGCGTCGCGCACCGGGTGGAGGCCGGGCACCGAGGCCGGTCGGGCAGCTCCGTGGAGCAGCCCGACCGGCCTCGGGGTCCGATGCCCCGCTCGGCTCAGGAAGCCGGCGGGTTGACGACCGACTCGTCGAGCGCGCCCGCGTCGTTGCCCCACGAGGCCAGGATGTCGGTGAACGTGCCGTCCTCCATCAGGACCGTGAGCGCGGCCTGGATCGCGGCCGCGAGCTCGGTGTCCGCCTTCGCGGTCACGATCCCCTGGGGTGCCGAGTCGAACACGTCGCCGATCTGCTCGATCTCCCCGTTCGTCTGCTCGATCGCGTAGGACACGATGGGCGAGTCGGCGTACATGATGTCGGCCTTGCCGCCCACGAGGTTGGTCGTCGCGTCGGCCTGGTTGTCGTAGCGCAGGACCTCGAGCGGCTGCTCGCCGTCCTCGACGCACGTCGAGCTGATCTCCTCGGCGCCCTCGTCCTCGACCGTTCCAGTCTGCACGGCGACCGTCAGCCCGCAGATGTTCGTCGGGTCGACGTTCTTGGGGTTGCCCTTCTGGACCGAGAACGCCTCGCCCGCGTTGAAGTAGCTGACCATGTTGGCCTCGGCCATGCGCTCGGTCGTGATGGTGAACGACGAGATGCCGACGTCGTACTTGCTGCCCAGCGCCGGGATGATCGCCGGGAAGTCGGCCGACTCGATCACGACCTCGAGCCCCAGGACCGCACCCACCGCGGTGATGATGTCGATGTCGTAGCCGACCGGCGTCCGGCCGTCCGCGTCGATGAACTCGGCGGGCGCGTACTCGGTGTTGGACGCGACGACGAGCTTGCCCGCGCTCGCGATCTCGGCCGGCAGCAGGGCCGCGGCGGCGTCGTCCTTCTGGATCGACGTGAGGTCGAACGGCGCTTCCGTGGAGGTCTCGCCCGCAGACCCGGTGGACGGGGAGTCGGCGGGCTGGGAGGCGTCCGTGCAGGCCGTGAGGGCCAGGGTCGCCGCGGCCGTGAGGGCGACGAGGAGTGGCATCTTGCGCATGAGAGCTCCGATCGGGTGGGTACGTCGTGGCGCGCCACTCTAGGGGCGATACGTCTCGCTCGCGTCACGGAGGGGTTTCGGTTCGGCACCTAGCCCTGACCGTGCCCGACGGCGCGCCGCCCCCGGGGTGCGCCCGTCGCCTCGGCCGGCACGCTCCCGACCAGCCCGTCGTCAGCCGTTCAGCGGCGACATGTCCAGGTACCGGTCTCCTGCGGCGGCCCCGGCGGGGAGCACCGCGTCGAGCGCCGCGAGGTCCTCGGGAGCGAGCTCGACGGCCGCCGCGGCGACGTTCTCCTCGAGGTACCGCACGCGCTTGGTGCCGGGGATCGGGACCACGTCGTGCCCCTGCGCCAGGACCCAGGCCAGAGCGAGCTGCCCGGCCGTGATGCCTCGCGCCGCCGCGAGCTCACGGACCTGGGCGACGAGCGCGAGGTTGGCGTCGAGCGCGTCGCCCACGAAGCGCGGGTTGGTCCGGCGGTAGTCGTTCTCGGTGAGCCCGTCGACCGACGAGATGGTGCCCGTGAGAAAACCGCGCCCGAGGGGCGAGTACGGGACGAGCCCGATGCCCAGCTCGCGCAGGGTCGGCAGGATCTGCGCCTCGACGTCGCGCGACCACAGCGAGTACTCGGTCTGGAGAGCCGTGAGGGGGTGGACGGCGTGCGCGCGCCGGATGGTCTCGGGCGCGGCCTCGGACAGGCCGAGGTGGCGGACCTTGCCCGCCTGCACGAGCTCGGCCATGGCGCCCACGGTGTCCTCGATGGGCACCTGGGGGTCGACGCGGTGCTGGTAGTAGAGGTCGATGTGGTCGAGGCCGAGCCGCTGCAGGCTGCCGTCGACGGCTTGGCGCACGTACTCGGGTCGTCCGTCGATCGTCCGGTCGCTCGCGCTCGCCCCGGCCCGCGCGATCCCGAACTTGGTCGCGACCACGACGTCGTCCCGGGCCACCCCGGAGCTGCGGAGCGCGCGGCCGACGAGGCGCTCGTTGGTGTGCGGGCCGTACATGTCGGCCGTGTCGAGGAGGGTCACGCCCAGGTCGAGGGCGCGGTGGATCGTGGCGATCGAGGTCTCGTCGGTGGGCGAGCCCTCGCCGCTCGTGGCGCCGTAGAAGGCCGACATGCCCATGCAGCCGAGGCCCACTGCCCCGACCTCGAGCAGTGTCCCGTTCTCGGCGCTGCCGAGGGTGTGGGTGGGGAGGTGTCGTGTCGCGATGGTGTCCGTCATGACCCCAGCCTGCGACTTCGAGTGCGCTCGAGGTCAAGAGGGCGGGCGTCCTCAGCGGCTCCCGGTCCGCCCTTCGTAGACGTCGATCTTGCGCTCGATCGCCTCGAGATGCTCCTGCACGGCCGCGAGCTCGGCGCGCACGCGCTCGCGGTGCGCGTGCAGCAGACGCAGACGCTCGGCCTCGTTGCCCTGCCCCGCGCGGACCAGGTCCGCGTACGCGCGCACCTCGCGGATCGGCATGCCCGTCCCGCGCAGCCGCGTGAGGAGCACGAGCCAGTCGAGGTCGCGAGCCGTGTAGCGCCGGTGCCCGGACGGGGCACGCTCGACGGCGTCGAGCATGAGCCCGTCGCGCTCGTAGTAGCGCAGGGTGTGGACGGTGAGGCCCGACGACGCGGCCGCTTCAGCGATGGTCAGCGCCGTTCCCGGGGCGAGAGCGGTCATGGGTCCAGCGTGCCACGGCGGCCGTCAGGACGGTCAGGTCTCCTCGAGCTCCACGTCCCAGTGCGCTGCGAGGCGCTCCGCCTGGACCAGGAACCCGCGCTGCTCGGCCCGCGTCAGCGGCCGGAAGAGCTGGGTGTCGAGCCGCAGCGACCGTGCGGTCAGGACCTGCCGCCATCGCCCGACGACCCGACCGTCCACCGCGACGACGTGCAGGAACGGCGACTCCTCCGTGCCGGGCAGCCGGAGCGGAAGGACGGCAGGCGCCTCTGCCGAGAGCGGGTCGCGGGCCAGGTCCCGGCTGTCCTTGTACGACACGAAGTACTCGTCGTACCCCTGGAGCAGGTCCACTTGTACATCCCCCGCGGCGCCGGTCAGGGGCGGCCCGTCGACCAGCCGCCAGAGGACCAGCCCGGTCGCCGCGTCCCCGGTCCCGACGACCTGCTCGACCTCTGCCCCCAGCGCCGCGAGCCCCTCCCGCGTGCGGGTCATCGTGAGGCCCGACCAGCCCGCGAAGTCCTTGACGGTCGCGAGCCCGCGGCTGCGCAGGTAGCGCCGCAGGAGCTCGGCCAGCGCCGCGTCCTCGTCGAACGTCGACCCGAGGGGCCCGTACCCGGCCGGCACGCGCTCGTCGAACGCCGCGTACGTCTGCTGCTTGCCGCGCAGCGCGCCGCTGATCACGACCCGGTCGAGCTCGGCCCGCATCAGGATGTACGTGAACGGGATGCCGGACGAGGGCAGCCCGTGCGAGGCGAGCAGCGCCGCGAGCTCAGCCCGGGTCCGGTGCCGGCCACCCGCGACCGCGCCGGCGAGCAGGTCGGTCGCGGCCGCGTCCTGCGCGGGTCCGCCCAGGTCCGGGTAGTACGGACGGTTGAGGCGGTGCACCCGGGGTGCGGTGAGCTGCAGGAGCCAGCGGACGTCGTCGGGCAGGACGGTGTGCCACGTGGGGCGCAGGACGTGCGTGCGCACCAGGTCTCCCGCGGAGAACGCCTCGCGCGCGGCCGCCGCGGACGGCGTCCCCGCCGTGCGCTGCGCGATCCCCCGCAGGGACGGGTGGAACTCCTGGGACTGGACGGCCCCCAGGTGCCCGACGACGTCGCGCAGGCTCGGGAGGCCGGCTCCCCGGAGGCCGTGCGCACCCAGGCGGGTCGCGACGACCGCGGCGGCGTCGGGCGGCGTCGCCCCTTCCCCGTCGCCGACCACGCCGCTCACCGCCCCCGGATCACGACGCCGCGAGGTCCGCGAGCGCGACGTCCGTCCCGCTCAGCTCGACCCGGATGGCCCCGTCCGTGACCCCGACCGAGGTCAGCGTGACGCCCGTTGGGAGGTCGAGCGGGACCTGGAGGTTCGTCAGCAGGTTCGCGATCGGGCGAGGGAGGTCGGAGATCGTGATCGTCGCGGGGCCCAAGGTCAGGGACGCGACGTCGACCGCGATGGTGTTGCCGTCGACCCGCGGCGTGAGCCTGGCCGACAGGTCCACGCCCAGGACCGACATGCTCGCGACGAGCAGGTCACCGTCCGTGGTGAAGGTGACCGGGGACCCGGCCGCCTCGCTCGCGACCGCGTCGAGCGACGACGGCGAGAGGAGACCCGTCGCGGTGCCCGACCGCAGGACGTACGGGTCGCTCGTCGAGACACCGCGGGCGTCGATGTGCAGGTCGGACACGGTGTACCCGCCGAAAGTCGCCGTCGCCGCCGTGCCCGTGACGTGCTCGAGCTCGCCACCGACCACCTGCGTCAGGAACGGGAAGCCCTGGATGTCGAGGTTCGCGTCCGTGAGCTCGACGTCCTCCTGCTCCATGGACCGCACCGCGGCCCCCTCGGTCACGCGGACCGCGACGCGGTCGACCACGACGAGAACGAGCACCAGGACGACGAGCCCGCCGATCAACCACCACCATCGCTTCATCCGCCCACAGTAGGTGGCGAGACCGGACGATGCCGCGGACGATGCGGATCCGTGACCTGCGGTGTCGCTCACGGCGGACGGCGACCGGGCGCCGCCCGAGTCCTGCAGGTTCGCCGTGTTCCCGGCGACATGCCCGATGTCACGCGGCTTAGGCTGAATGACATGACTCGTCCCGTGCGCATCGGCGTCCAGCTCCAGCCCCAGCATGCCGACTACCCCCAGATCCGTGACGCGGTGGCCCGCGCCGAGGACGCCGGGGTCGACGTGATCTTCAACTGGGACCACTTCTTCCCGCTCTCGGGCGACCCCGACGGCAAGCACTTCGAGTGCTGGACCATGCTCGGCGCGTGGGCCGAGCAGACGAGCCGCGTCGAGATCGGCGCGCTCGTCACGTGCAACAGCTACCGGAACCCCGAGCTCCTCGCGGACATGGCCCGCACGGTCGACCACATCTCGGGCGGACGCCTGATCCTCGGGATCGGCGCGGGCTGGTTCGAGAAGGACTACGACCAGTTCGGCTACGAGTTCGGCACGGCGGGCTCGCGCATCGCGGACCTCGCGGACGCGCTCCCCCGCATCAAGGCCCGCTGGGCCGCGTCCAACCCGGCCCCCACGCGCGAGATCCCGATCCTCGTCGGGGGCGGGGGCGAGCGGAAGACCTTGCGCATCGTCGCCGAGCACGTGACCGCGTGGCACTCGTTCGGCGACGCCGCGACGCTCGCCCGCAAGAGCGCGATCCTCGACGAGCACGGCGCCGCCGTCGGGCGCGACACGGCCTCGCTGGTCGAGCGGTCCGTCGCGGTGAACCGTCCGCCCGCCGAGGTGGGCGACGAGCTCGTGGGCCTCGGGGCCACGCTCCTGACGGTCGGGGTCAGCGGCCCCGAGTACGACCTCTCGCTCGTCGAGCAGTGGGTCGCCTGGCGCGACGCGCGCGCCGAGGGCTGACCACCGGAGGAGACGGGGCGCGCCGGGCACACGACGGCAGCGCCCCGTCTCAGCCACCGGACGCCGTACGCCGTCCGGGAACAACGACCCGGCGGCGCGGGTTGCCGCAGTCATGGCCACCCCACCACCAGCGTCGTCCACCCCTGACGCGGTCTCCCACCCGTCAGCACCGTCAGCCCCTCCGGCTTCACGCCCCACCCGCGCCACCCGCATCACCGTCGGCTTCGTGCTGCTCCTCTCGGCGCTCACGGCGATCGGCCCGCTCACGATCGACCTGTACCTCTCGGCCTTCCCGCAGATCGTCCGGGAGCTCGGCACGACCGAGTCCCGCATCCAGCTCACCCTGACCGCGACCCTCGCTGGCCTCGCGCTGGGTCAGCTCCTCATCGGTTCGATCTCCGACGCGATCGGGCGCCGACTCCCGCTGCTGACCGCGCTCTCGCTCTACGTCCTGGCCTCGGCCGGGATCGTGTTCGTCCAGTCCGTCGAGATGCTCACCGCGCTCCGGTTCGTCCAGGGCCTCACGGCCGCGGCCGGCATGGTCCTGTCGATGGCGATCGTGCGCGACAACTTCGAGGGCTTCCAGGTCGGCAAGGTCATCGCCCGCCTCATGCTCGTCGTGGGGGTGGCCCCGATCCTGGCCCCGACCATCGGGGCCCAGTTCCTGCGCATGGGCTCGTGGCGCCTGATGTTCGTGGCCCTCGCGGTGTTCGGCGTGCTGCTGCTCGTCCTCGCGGCCCTGCGGCTCAAGGAGTCGCTGCCCGCCGAGATGCGGCGGACGGGTGGCACGTCGGCTGCCCTGCGCTCGTACGGGTCGCTCGTGCGCGACTGGTCGTTCTTCGGCCTCGCTCTGCTCGGCGGCTTCTACATGGCCGCGATGTTCACCTACATCTCGGCGTCGACGTTCGTGTTCCAGGAGCAGTTCGGCCTGAGCGCGCAGCAGTACGCGATCATCTTCGGTGCGGGCGCGGTGTCCGTGACGATCGGCAGCCAGGTCAACGGCGCGCTCGTCGGACGCGTGACGCCCGAGCAGATCTTGCGCGTGATCGTGCCGGTCGGCATGGTCCTGTCGGCAGGGTTGCTCGCCGCGACCCTGAGCGGCGCGGGGCTCCCCGTCCTGGTCGCCCTGATCGTCCTGACGCTGGGAACGGCCGGGTTCGTCATGCCGTCGGTCCCCGCGGTCGCGCTCGAGCGCAACGCCCACCGCGCGGGCAGCGCGGCGGCCCTGCTGGGCGCCATGCAGTTCGGCGTCGGCGCGGGCATCGCGCCCCTGACCGGGCTGATCGGCGGCGACGTCACCATCACCATGGCCGCGGTCATGTTCGGGGTCATCTCTGTCGCCGGCCTGCTCCTGCTGAGCCTGAGCCGCTCGCTGCGGGCCGTCCCGGCCGCGGGCGACGGCGTCGCGGGCTCGGGCACGGACACGGCGGACGCCGAGGCCGACGAGCTGGTCGTGGTCTCCGACGTCTCCGAGCTCGGGGTCGTCGCGGCCGCCGAGGCGGTGGTCGAGGCCGCCGAGGCGGCGGCCGAGACGCCGGTGGTCCCGGCGACGAGGCGCACCTGACCCCGTCGAGCCCCCGTGCCGGTGCTCGACGACCGTGCGGTGGGCGTCCGGATTCCTCGGAGTCGCGACGCCCACCGCACGACCGCTCCGCAGGGGTCCCGGCCAGCGGGTGACCGCTTCTCTTCGTACGGTGAAGGTGTGCCCGTCTCCCACGGGCCGCGACCGTCAGCAGAGACCAGGAGCGACGACCATGGACTGGAAGCTCGAGCTCGTCCCCGTGCCCGTGTCGGACATCGACCGGGCCAAGGCCTTCTACGTCGACCAGGTCGGTTTCCACCCCGACCACGACATCCCCGTCAACGACGACCTGCGGTTCGTCCAGCTGACCCCGCCGGGCTCGGCGTGCTCGATCGTGCTCGACGTCAACATGACCGACATGCCCTCGGGCGGGCAGCGCGGCCTGCAGATCGTCGTGCCCGACGCCGACGAGGCGCGTCAGCACCTGCTCGACCACGGCATCGACGCCCCGCCGGTCGAGGACCTGCCCTGGGGCCGTTTCACGTACTTCTCCGACCCCGACGGCAACACCTGGGCGCTGCAGCAGCTCGTCACGCCCCAGGCATGACGCCGGCCTGGTCCGGCCGGTGAGCGCTCCGCGGGGCGACGCGCCCCGCGAGGCGGGCGGCGCCGTCGGGCCCGACGACGCCACGTACCCCCTCCAGGCCCGTTCCGCGGGGAGCGTCGCGGCACTCGACGACGTGCTCGTGGACTGCCGGGCCTGCCCGCGCCTGGTCGCGTGGCGCGAGCAGGTCGCGACCGTGAAGCGGGCCTCGTTCCGCGACGACACCTACTGGGCGCGGCCCGTGCCCGGGTTCGGCGACGACCGTGCGAGGGTGCTCGTCGTCGGGCTGGCTCCGGCCGCGCACGGCGCGAACCGCACGGGACGCATGTTCACGGGCGACCGCTCGGGCGACTTCCTGTTCGCGGCGATGTACCGCACGGGGTTCGCGAACCAGCCGACGTCCGTGCGGGCCGACGACGGTCTCACCCTGACGGGCATCCGCGTGACGGCCCCCGTGCACTGCGCCCCGCCCGCCAACAAGCCGACCCCGCTCGAACGTCGCACGTGCGCGCCGTACCTGGGGCGCGAGCTCGAGCTCGTCGGGCCGCGGGTCGCGGTGGTCTTGGGCGCTTTCGGGTGGCAGGCGCTCCTCGCGACCCTCGACGACCAGGGGTGGGACGTGCCGCGACCTCGCCCGCGGTTCGGGCACGGGGCCGAGGTGCGGCTCGCGCACCCCGACGGGCGCGACCTGACGCTGCTGGGGTGCTTCCACGTGAGCCAGCAGAACACCTTCACGGGGCGACTGACCCCCGAGATGCTCGACGAGGTGCTGCTGCGGGCGCGGGAGCTCGGCGGCTGATCCCCGGGAGCCCGGGCCGGGTGGGCCGGCCGGGTCCCGCCGGCCGGGTCACGGCAGGCGCGGGCGCATCTCCTGGGCGCGCACCGAGACCGCGAGGAGACGGCGCTGGGCGCCCTGCGGTCGTTCGCGGCCCGCGACCCGCAGCGTCTCGAGGCGCGCGATGATCTCCATGCGGCGCAGCTCGCGGTCCAGGCGGTGGTCGTCCATGGTGTCCTCCCTTCCTTGCCGGCGACGCCTTGCGGGGGCCGACCTTAGGAGGGAGCGCCGAGGGGACGGGGTTGTGACAACGCTGCCCCGCCCGCCCGGTGCTACGCCCGCACCGCGAGCGTGCTGGCGCCGTTCGGCAGGCGCCTGACCTCGATGCGCTCGGCGATCGACTGCTTGAGCGCGTCGACGTGGGACACCACGCCGACGACCCGGCCACCCGCGCGGAGCTTGCCCAGCTCGCCGAGCACCGCCTCGAGGGTCTCGGGGTCGAGCGTGCCGAACCCCTCGTCGACGAACAGGGTGCCGAGGTCCACGCCGCCCGCCTCGGCCGTCACGACGTCGGCCATGCCGAGTGCGAGGCACAGCGACACGTAGAACGTCTCGCCGCCCGAGAGCGTCCGCGGGTCGCGTGCCGCCTCGGTGCGGTGGTCGAGGACCTTCATCGCGAGCCCGGTCCGGCGCGTCCGGACGTCCTCCTTCTCGTCGGAGCGTTCGAGCTCGTAGCGCCCGTCGGACATCTCACGGAGCCGCTCGTTGGCTGCCGCGACGACGTCCTCGAAGCGCCTGACCAGCACGTACGTCGCGAGCGAGAGCGCCTTGGCGTTGTCCGGGCCGGACCCGGCGGCGAGGCTCGCCATGCGGGCCACGGGGGCTGCCGCCTCCCGTTCGCGGACCCACCCCTCCACGGCCGAGGTGATCTCGCTCGCCGCGCGCGCGGCGAGCCGTGCACGCTGTGCAGCATCGTTGGCATGGAGGGCGGCTCGCCGTTCGGCGGTCTCCGCCTGCCCGACGACGTCACGCGCCCCCGCGAGGTCGACCTCCACGTCCGCGGGCAGGGTCGCGATCGACTCCTCGGCGAGCCCTCGGCGGACGCGCTCGGCGTCGGCGTCCGCGGCACGCAGGCGCCGTTCGAGGGCTTCCCGCTCCGCGGGCGGACGGACCGCGTCGATCGCGTGCTGCTCGTCGTCGAACCCGGCCTCGGCGACGACCGTCGCGACCTCGGCCGCGCGGGCGGCCACGGCGTCGGACGTGCGGGCCACGGCGGACTCGGCATCGAGGAGCGCGGTGACCGCGAGGCCACGGTCCCGGAGGGCCGCCTCGATGACTGCGACGGGGTTGGCAGGGGACCCCTCGTCGGCCAGTGCGTCGGGCAGGGCGGCGTCCGCGAGGAGCGGCCCGGTCGCGTCGAGCTCGGCGGCGATCTCCTGGCGGTCCCGCTCGATCCCCGCCGCGAGCGCGTCGAGGCGCGCGGTCTCGCCCGCGATCCGCTCGGCGAGCCCCGCAGCCAGGGCGGTCAGCGCTGCGGTCTCGGTGTCGAAGTCCGTGAGAGCGGTCGCGGCCGCGGCTCGCTCGGCGACCGCGGCGGAGGACTCGGCGACCAGCGCCTTGGCCGCGTCGACCGCCTGGAGGGCGTCGTCGGGCGTCACTCCGCCTGCCGTCCGGAGGAGCCCGTCGAGCCGCTCGGCGAGGGTGGCCACCTCGGCCGAGACCTCGGTCACGGACTGCTCCGCGCCACGACGAGCGGTCTCCGCCGCCTCGACCGCGTCCCGCCCGACGTGCTCGGCGCCGGTGCGGGCCGGAGCGGGGTGCTCCTCGGCGCCGCAGACCGGGCAGGGGCAGCCGGGCTCGAGCTCTGCCGCGAGGTCTCCGGCGATCCCTCCGAGCCAGGCCGTCCGCAGGGCGTGCTCGGTGTCCGCGGCCGTGCGCGCTGCCGCGACCGCGGTGTCCTGCCGCTCGCGCGCGGCGTCGAGGTCAGCGGCCGTCGCGACGGCCTGACGTGCGGCACGCAGCACGGACTCGGCGGCGAGCACCCTCTCCTGGCGCTCGCCGAGCCGACCTGCGGCGTCGGCGAGGGCGTCCCGCCGGGCTTCGAGCAGCGCGCGAGCCGCAGGACGGGCCTCGAGGTCGGCGAGCGTCCGCGTGCGCTCCTCGCGCTCGCGGTCGGTCTCCTTGCGACCGTCGACCAGCTCGCGCTCACGGCGCGGGAGCGACTCGCCCAGCGGCAGCAGCCGGACCAGTCGCGCCTCGGCTGCGGACAGGCTCGACCGCAGCACCTCGAGAGCCGACACGTCGGACACCGCCAACGACTCGGGCACGCCGGTCCTCGCGAGGAGCAGGCGCTCCTGGGCAGCGGTGGCCTCGTCCGCTGCCCGGCGCGCGCCGGCGAGCACGGGTTCCACCACGGCGGCACGACGCGCGGCCGCGAGGGTCTCCCGGTCGAGCGCGACCTGGTCGGCTGCGGCGTCGAGGGCGGCCTGCTCGGCGAGCAGCGCGTCGCGTCGCACCGCTGCGGCGCTCACGGTACGGGCGGCCTCGAAGGCCTCGCGGGCCGCGACGAGCGCGGTGTTGGCCGTGATCTCCTGCGCGCCGAGCTCTGATGCGGTGCGCTCGAGCGCGACGACGTGCCGGTGGACGAGAGTCCGGACCGAGGCCTCGGGTTCGACGGGTGCGAGCGTCCTCGTGTTCTCCCCGGCGGCGAGGTCCGCGACCGCGAACAGGTCGGCGTCCGGGACCGGGGTCTGGTCGACAGGACCCGCGAGCCGTGCGTCGTCCCGCGCGGCCTCGCGCAGCGCCCCAGCGTCCTCGCTCGAGAGCCCCGCCGCGCCGACGAAGCTCTCGACGGACCCCGCGGCGACCGACCTGGCCGCGGCCACCGCGCTCTGTGCCTCGCGGTTCAGGGCCGCGAGCTCGCTCTGCACCCTGTCGTAGATCTCGGTGCCGAAGACCTTCTGCAGCAGGTCGCGGCGGTGCTCGGGGTCGGCCCGGAGGAAGTTCGCGAACTCTCCCTGCGGGAGCACGATGGTCTGGACGAACTGTCGTCGGTCGAGACCGATGGCCCGTTGGATCTCGAGCCCGGCCTCGTCGAGCCTCGTCGAGAGCAGCTCACCCGGGACGTCGTCCGAGTCGCCCCACGGCGCACCCTGCCCAGGGGCCGCACCCGCCACGAGCCCTGCCTGGTCGGCCCCTGCGAGCCGCCAGAGCCTGACGCCAGCCTGTTGCGTCGTGGTCCCGGTGCCGCGCTTCTTGGGGCGCTGGAACTCGGGGCTGCGCCGCACGCGGTACACGCCGGAGCCCGTCTCGAACACGAGGTCGACGAACGACTCGACCTCGGGCGGCGCATAGGCCGACCGCAGCCGGTCCTCGCTCGCCGCCTCGGACGCGACCTTGCCGTAGAGCGCGAAGACCACGGCGTCGATGATGGTCGACTTGCCTGCACCTGTGGGTCCCTCGAGCAGAAAGATCCCCGAGGTCGCGAGCTCGGCGAAGTCGATCCGGTGGGTTCCCGCGAAGGGACCGATGGCCTGGAGGGTCAGGGAGTGCAGGTGCATCAGGCGCTCCGCTCGCTCGCGAGGGCCCGCTCGAGCGCCGAGCGCAGCGCTGCCGCCTCGGTCGTCCTCGGCCCCGATCCGGTGACGTGCTGGACGAACTCGTGGGTCACCTCGAGCGGGTCACGCCCCGAGCCGACGACCGAGACCACCTCGCGCTCGGCCCCCCGAGCCGGGCGGTGCTGGACCTGGAGCGCGTGCGGGAAGCGCGCGCGAATGCGCGCATACATCTCGGTGGGCCGAGAGTCGTCCGTCACGAACACCCGCAGCCAGTCGTCGGTGTGCGCGTCACCGGCCTCCCCGAGCAGCTCGTCGAGCGTCCCGCTGACCTCGGCGAGACGTCGCGGCACCGGGGCGGGGACGAGCTCCGTCCGGGCCTCGCCGGTCACGTCGAGGTCCACCAGGACCGTCGACTTCTTCTGGTGCATCTCCGAGAACGAGTACGCGAGAGGCGACCCCGAGTACCTGGCCACGGTCTCGGTTGCACCGTCCTGGCCTGTGGTTTCACGTGAAACATCGCTCGGCACGGTGACCTTCTGGGGGCCGTGCAGGTGGCCCAGGGCCACGTAGTCGACCCCGACCCCGCCGAACACCCCCGCGGGCACCGAGTCCACACCGCCCAAGCGGATGTCCCGCTCCGACTCCGAGGCCTGCCCGCCGACGACGAACGCGTGCGCCATGACGACGTTCCGCATCGGGTCGCCCGTGGCGCTCTCACGACGGGCCACCACGTCGGCCGCGATCCGCCGCATGGCCGCGGCCGTCACGGCCTCGTGCGAGCGGGGCAGGGGGCGCTGCTCGGTGGCCGGTCCGGTCGCCCGGCCCGCGCCGGGCCCGTCGGGCTCCCCGCAGCACCCGTCCGCGAGCTCCCACCGGACGCCGTCCGGGTCGAGGTAGGGCACCGCGTAGACCGCGACCTGCCCACCCGAGCCACCGCGCGAGGCGGGGTCCAGGATCACCGGCGCGCCGACGTCGGGCACGCGGGTCCGGAAGTGGACCCCCGGGCGCATGAGCGACGCCCCGAAACCCAACCGGATCGCCGAGTCGTGGTTCCCCGGCGTCAGCACGACGTCCGCGTGCTCCGCGAGCCGCGCGACCGTGTCCGACAGCAGGTTCACGGCGTCGACCGGCGGGATCGCCCGGTCGTACACGTCCCCCGCGACGAGGACCGCGCCCACGCCCTCTGCGCGCACCACCTCGACCAGGTGGTCCAGGTACGCCGCCTGGTGGCCCAGCAGGTCGACCCCGTGGAGCGTCCGGCCGAGGTGCCAGTCCGAGGTGTGCAGGATGCGCATGACCCGAACGGTAGCCCGAGCCACCCACAGCACCGCGAGCGCCGAAGCGTGACACGCCCACCGCCGGGCCGGCCCGTCGCGCTACGCTCCTCGATCACACCGATGAGCACCGGAGGCCCTCGTGGACCGCAGGACCCTGGACGTCGCCGTCCCCGTCACGTTCGGTCTGCTCGTGGCCTCCTCGGCCATGTGGTTCAGCGCCGCCCAGCTCCCGATCATGATGGTCGGCGGGGTGCTGGTGGGGCTGTACTTCTCGGCGTTCCGGCAGAAGCTGCCGCAGGAGCTCCCCGCCCCCGACGGGACGCAGCAGGTCGAGGCGCCGGTCCGCCACCGGATCGAGCCCGAACGGCCGACCGACGCTGCCGCCCCGTGGGGCACCCCGCCGGCGATCGAGGACCGTCGAGACGACGTCTAGGACCCTGCGGAGGCCGTCCTCACGATGGGGATGGTGCCCGCCATGCCGATCATCTCGAGCAGGTCCTCGAGCGTGCTCGTCGGGTCCTGCAGGACCACGGGGCGTCCGTCCTCGGAACCCAGCATGTAGACCTGCAGGATGAAGGCGATGCCCGAGGAGTCGATGAAGGTCACCTGGCCGACGTCGATCGTCACGGGACCTGGATGCGTGATGACCTGCGCCATCGCGTCGCTCGCACGGTCCCGCAGGGCTGCGTCGATCTCTCCCCACAGCGTGATGAGGGAGCCCTCCGGGGTCGCCTCGTAGGTGATGCCTGCGTCCAAGGTGCTGGGGATGGTCATGCTTTCTCGTGCTCCGTCAGTCGGTGAGGCTGGTCCTCGCGGACCGTCCTCCTGGTCAACGATCGGGCAATGAACGGTGTTCCCGGGGTCGGGGCCCGTGATGGTCAAACCCTGTGAGGCTAGACCGGCTCGGTCACGTCCGCGACCTGCGCGCCCAGGACGGCCGCGAGTCGGGCCCCGTCGACGGTCGCCGCGACGCCGAACGCGCCCCCGCCGATCGAGACGAGCGGCGCAGCGCCGCCCGGTTCGCCGAGGAGGTCCACCACCGTCTCGTCCTGCCCGACGGCGCTCTCCGCCGCGGTGGAGCCCGCTTCCCGGAAGACGACGCGCGTGTCCGCGACGACCGGCCACGCGGTCGTGGAACCGAACGGCGTGATGGTGCCGCGCTCGTACCCGGTGACCTCGCGGGCGACGTCCTTGTCCGGCATGGACAGTCGCGAGACGCCCAGGAGGGCCCTGAGCTTGGGCCACGAGATGGTCCGGTCTCCGGGCACCAGGACGAACAGGTAGTCGTCGTCACCACGACGGACCACGAGCGTCTTGACGATGTTCGCCGGGTCGATCCCCCGTGCCGCAGCAGCCTCGTCGAGAGAGCCCACCGGGCCGTGCCGGGTGATGGTGAAGTCGATCCCGGACGCCTCGAGTGCGGCGCGTGCTCGCTCTTCGCTCATTTCCCAGACCCTAGGCCCCGCCGCCGACACCCACCGCACGAGGAAGCGGCCCGCACAGTTCGTCCACGCCACCTCCCCCCGTCGTCCGCGGCGGCCAGCGGTCGCGGTCCCGGTCGGCCGGTGCTTGCATCGGAGGCACGTCCCGCCGGTCCGACCCGAGGAGCACGATGCACCCCGAACCTCCCCCGCTCCTGCGGCCCGAGCGTCGAGGACGCTTCGGGATGGATCGCGTCGGGTCGGTCGCGACGACCCTCGTGCTGCTGGCCATGGTCGCCCTGTGGCTCGTCCCCACCGCGGTCGACGAGGGCACCCCGGCCACCGAGACCGAGATCCCCGCGGGGAGGATCGTGACGGTGTCCGACGGCGCCTCGACCGCGACGATCCGGTTCCCCGCAGGATGGTCCACGACGGCCGACATCAGCCCGTCGGGCGACGCGAGCGGGTCCACGTTCGACGGCGCGAGCCTGACCGTCGACCGTGCCGGGGTCGGCGTCGAGATCGAGGTCGTCTCGGGCGTCGAGAACGCCAACGTCTTCTTCACGCGACGCGCCCGGCTCGCCGAGCTCTCGACGGGCACGAGCCTCTACGACGCGCGGATCGTCTCGGAGGGCGACCCGGCCGAGGTCTCGGGCGTCCTCCGGTCGGACGGCCCCGCGGCCGCGTCGCTCACGGTCAAGGTCACGCGGCAGCAGGCCCAGGGAGGCGTCTCGATCCTCGCGTACGGGACGTCGTCGGACCTGCAGGCTCAGGCCGAGGCCGTGGCGGCGCTCGTGAAGGCGGTGACGATCTCGTGACCGACCAGCTCCGCAACGTCCCCGTGGTCCTGCCCACGGGCGCTCCCGCACGACGCCGACGCGGTCTGTTCCCCCACTACCAGTGGGCGACCTGGCTCTACTGGGTGTGCCTGGTCGTGACCGGGTTCTCGATGCTCCGCGCGGCCCGCCAGGACGCGCTGCTCACCCCGGAGGGCCTGGGGATCGGGGTGCTGCTCGCCGGGCTCGTCACGCTCCTGCTCACGGCGATCGTCTGGCGGCTCGACCTGTTCGAGGACGAGCCGGGTCCCCTGCTGCTCGCGGCCTACGCGTGGGGCTTCGTCGCCGCTCCGACGATCGTCGTGGTCGCGAACGACCACCTGATCTCGGCGCTCGAGCGCGTCGGCCTGGCCTCCTGGTCGGCGGCCCTCGCAGGGCCGACCGACGAGGAGCTCATCAAGGTCCTCGGCGTGGTCCTGGTCCTCTACGCGGGGCGCGCGCACGTGACCCGGCCGCTCAACGGGCTGGTCTACGGCGCGATGGTCGGCCTGGGCTTCGAGGTCAGCGAGAACATCAGCTACATCGTGCAGGGCGCGATCACGGACCCGAGCTCCGACGCGGTGGGGGCTCTCCAGGTCGGGCTGAGCAGGGTCCTGATCGGGTTCGGCGCGCACGTGATGTTCAGCGCGATCGCCGGGTTCGGCGTGGCCTACGCGCTCACCGCGTTCCGCATCTCCGTGCCCCGGCGCGTCGCGGTCGCCCTCGGGGCGTACCTGCTCGCCTGGGCCCTGCACTTCGCGTGGAACGCCCCCGAGATCTTCTTCCCGTCGTCCGAGGCGGGCGCCTTCGCGTCAGTCTTCCTCAAGTACGTGGTCCTGATCCTCGCGTTCGTCCTCGTCTTCCGCTACGCCCGGAGCATCGACCACCGCTGGTTCGAGGCGGTCCTCGCGGACCAGCCCGACGACGTCGTGACGCCGGGCGAGAGGGAGGCGCTGCGGTCCGTCCACGCCCGGCGGGCGGCGCGCAGGGCGGCCCGGCGCGCGGGCGGTGCGGCCGAGAGCCGCCGCCTGGCCGACCTGCAGGAGGCCCAGCTGCGGCTCGCGACCCTGCTGGGCATCTACCCCGACGGGTCGCCGCCCGTCGAGGTCCAGAAGCAGGTCGTCCACGAGATCCGTTCGCAGCTGATCGTGCCCGTCTAGCCGAGGTGCACGACGTCGCCCTTCCAGGTCCGCCGCAGCCACCGGTCGTGCGACGCGACGACCACGGCCCCCGGCCACGTCTCGACCGCGGCCATGAGCTCCTCGGCGAGCGCGAGCGAGATGTGGTTGGTCGGCTCGTCGAGCAGCAGGACGTCGGGAGCCTGGGTCACGAGCATCGCGAGGACCACGCGCCGCCGCTGGCCCACACTCAGCTCCGCGAGCGGCCGGTCCAGGTCGCGCGGTGCGACGAGGCCGTGCGCGTTCACGAGCGGACGGTCCGCGGGGTCCTGCCCCGTGATGAGGGCGAGCAGGTCGCGCGGGGTGCGGTCGTCGTCGTGCAGGCGGACGTCCTGCTCCAGCAGGGCGACCTCGACGCCTCGCGCGCGCCCCACGGAGCCGGCCGACGGCACGATGTCCCCCGCCAGCACGTGGAGCAGCGTCGACTTGCCCGAGCCGTTGGCCCCGGTCACGAGGAGCTTGGCGCCGGGCGCGACGTCGATCGACGGGACCCCCGCAGCCCGCAGGTCGAGCCGAGGGCGTCCGGGCGTCGCGCCGCCGGGCTCGGTCGCCCCGCCCTGCACGACGACGTCACGCGCCCAGAGCGCCAGGCCGTCGGTACCGTTCGACGCGCCCTGGGAGCCGCGCCGACCGCTCGACCTCCCGGGGGACGAGCTCGTCGCCCGCTCACGCACGAGGTGCGGCGGGGAGAACCGCAACGGCTCCGGCGGCTTGCGGACCTGCTCGGCCTGGAGCGTGTCGAGACGCTGCTGGGCGTTGCGCACGCGCCGCGAGACCTGCGACTGCACGCGCTCGCCCTTGGCGTCGTAGAGCAGCTTGGACTGGTTGCCGCGCTCGCGGTCGTGCGAGACGTTGCGAGCCGTGGTCGCGACCGACCGCCGCAGCGCCTTGAGCTCGTCCTGCTCGGCCGCGAACTGCTGCTCCCAGCGCGCGCGCTCGACGCGCTTGGCCCGCAGGTAGTCGCGGTAGCTCCCCGCGTACAGCGTGCCGCCCGTGCGCCCCGCGGAGCTGGCCTCCTGCGAGGGGTCGAGGTCGAGGATCTCGGTGCAGACCTCGTCGAGGAACACCCGGTCGTGGCTCGCGAGCAGCACGGCCCCGGGCAGCGCGCGCAGCGCCGTCGCGAGGAACTCGGCGGCCTCGTCGTCCAGGTGGTTGGTCGGCTCGTCGAGCAGGAGCGCGCCGGGCTGACGGATGAGAAGCGCCGCGAGGCCGAGGCGTGTGCGCTGGCCGCCCGAGAGCCGTGCGACGAGGCGGCCGCGGTGGATCACGTCGAGGCCCAGACCTGCGAGGGCGCGGGAGGCGCGGGCGTCGGCCCCCCACACGTCCGACTGCTCGGCACGCGCGAGGGCGAGGTCGTAGGCCGCGGTGAGGGCGTCGACCTCGGTGGACCCGTCGTCCGGGCCAGGCCGGGTCGTGCCCCTGCCAGGTTCTGACGACGAGGCGAGGGCCGCACCCGCGTCCTCGAGCGCGCGCTCGATCTCCCGGACCCCTGCGAGGGCGTCCTCGACGACCTGGCCGACGGTCGTGGTCGGGCCGTAGGGAAGCTCCTGGTGCAGGTAGCCGAGGTCGGCCGGGCGCGTCACGGACCCGGAGTCGGGGTCCTCGAGCCCTGCGAGGAGCCGCAGGAGCGTCGACTTGCCGACGCCGTTCTCGCCGACCAGACCGGTCCGGTGACCGGGGTCGACGGCGAGGCTCACCCCCGCCAGGACCGTGCGGTCGCCGTAGGACTTGGTGAGGTCCGTCGCGGTGAGGAGGGACGGAGAGGCATGGGGCATGGGGTCACCTGACTGGAAGGGCGCCACGGCGGCACAGGAGGCTGCCTGCCGACGTCGAGCGCTGCCGGGACGCGACGAGGTCGTCACGTCGCGGGGCGACGTCGGGGCGCGAGAGGAAGGGGGTCTCGCGGGCAGGCTCAGATCCACATGGCCCCCACCCTACGCGGGCGCCTCGGCGCCCCGCGACCGCATTACGGGGTCGCCGTGGGCTCCTCGGTCGCGAAGGCCGTGGACGTCGGGTCCGAGGTCGGTGCCGGCGGGGTGGTCGGGTCCGGTGTCGACGTGGGCGGAGCCGTCGGCGTCTCGGTCGGCGGTGCGGTCGTCGGCGGTGTCGTCGTCGGCGGGTCCGTCGGGTCCGGCGTCTCGGTCGGCGGGGTCGTCGTCGGCGGGTCCGTCGGGGTCGGAGGGTCCGTCGGAGCAGGCGTCGTGGGCGTCGGGGTCGGCGTGGGGGACGGGCTCGGCGGGGTCGTGGGAGGTGTGGTGGGCGGGGTCGTCGGCGTCACGGGAGGGGTCGACGGCGTCGCCGGGGCTCCCCCGGTGTAGCGGTCCGGCATGGCACCGGCCGCGTAGAACTCGAAGTGCCACGGCTCGGGCTTGCGCCCGTCGAGCCGCGCCCACGACGGGTTGTCCCACCCGTAGTCCGGAGCGTGCAGCCGCATCCACAGGTACTCGGCGCTGCGCCCCGTCGAGACGGGCTGCCCGACGTCGATCGCCAGCCCCCAGCCGTGCTGCGAGGTGCCCGGGACGGCGGCGAGGTATGGCTTGGCCGCCTTGACCGCGACCTGCGCGTCGTAGCTGCGGTACGAGTCGGTGATGCGCAGCGGCTTGCCGAACTCCTTCTGGTACTCGACCGCGAGCGCGTTGAGCTGCTCGGCGGCGTCGCAGCGCAGGCTGTGCCCGGGGGCGAAGTCCAGACCGCAGAGCACCGAGCCGGGCAGCTGTCCGTTGCCGTACTGCGCGGTGCTGTCGGCGTACTTGGCGACCACGGCCGCGAGCTGGTCGGCGAGCGTGCCGCCGGCGGGGACCGCCATGCCCGCGGCTGGCAGGACGTCACCGGGCGCCAGCGCGTAGGACGGCCCCATGAGCTCCGCGAGCCGCGTCGCGGCGACGACGACGTCGTCGAGCGTGACCAGGTCGTCGTGGTCGGGCGCGTCCTCGTCGGTCGGGTCGCCGGTCAGGTCACCGGGTAGCGGCGCTCCGTCTTCGACCGTCCCGTCAGGAGCGACGACCCCGTCCGGAGCCACCGTGCCCTCGGGAGCCACCACGCCCGACGGCACGTCCGCGCCCCCGGGCGCCACCGGGGCCGTGGGCTCGGGCGAGACGGGAGCCGGGTCGGTCGCCAGGGCGTCCGCCGCACCCGCCGGCACGTAGCCCGCGGGCACGCCGGAGGACACGGTGCTCGCCGCCGCGCTAGCGTCCACGACATCGGAGGGGACCCCCGTGGGGGCGGGCCCTTCGATCACGCCGGAGGTCCCGGGAGCCGCAGGCTCGACGGGGACGACCGGTGCCTGCGGGGACAAGGGAGCGGGCGCGGGCGGGGTGGCCAGGCCGTCCAGGAAGAAGCTCCCGGCCCCGCTCGTCGTCCCGCCGCTCGTCCCTGGAGCGGCCCCACCGGCAGCTGCCTGCTGCGCCTGGTAGGTGGCCAGCAGCATGCCGAGCTCCGAGCGGGCCTGGAGCACGCCGTCCGGGACCTGCGCCTCGGTCGCGATGTACTCGTCCGAGCGGTCGACCGCGGCCACCACCCGTTCGAGCTGGACGTCCTCGCGCGGCGGCTCGTAGGCCGCGGGGAGCACGCCGAACGCAGCACCCGCGGCCGGTGTCTTCGGCGCGGCGTACTGGACCGACCAGGACTCTCGGTGCGTGATGGACGACCCCACGAACCCGACCGTCATGACCGACCCGAGCACGAGCGTGGTCGACAGGATCCACGGGACGGCACGGGACGGGTGACGCGGGCGAGCGCTCGCGGCGAGGCACGGGGGTGTCGGGGCAGACGGTGGAGGAGCCGCGGCGGCGGCCACCGCCGCAGGCGCGGCGGGGACGGACGAGCCGGCGACCTGGCCTGCCTCGTCGTGCGGGCTCACTGCTGCTCCCGCAGGGCGGCGTGAACGCACACGGTGCGTCGGCAAGGTCACCACGAGACTCCAATTGTCCGGTCTTGCGTCTTTCGACGTAGCGAGGCTATCGCGAGAAAGGCCAAACTCAAGCCTGGACGACGAACGGCGTGTACGCCACCCCTCCTGGATGAACACTGAGGGTGACTTCTCAGGTTGCCCGAGCACAATGGGCACATGGACACCTCGACCCCGCTCCAGGCGACCCCCTCGCAGCGCTCCCGACGCACCCGCCGGAGTGCCGCCGTCGGGCTGGCGCTCGTCCTGTCCACGTCCGTGCTCGGAGCCTGCGGCGACGACGGGAGCATCACCCTCCCCGAGTTCACCATCACGAGCGACCAGCTCGACCAGCTCCTGAACGACGCCAAGGCCCAGGCCGAGACCATCGGGGCCGACGTGCAGTCGCTCGTCGACGGGCTCGGCTCGCTCCCCGAGGACAAGCGCGCGCAGGTCGAGGAAGCCGTGACCTCGGCGAAGACCGCGTCGCAGGACCTCCAGGCAGCGATCGACGAGGCCGCGACCGCGAGCGAGGACGCCAAGGCGCAGGCCGAGCAGCGCGTCGCCGAGGCGCGCACCCGGCTCGACGAGGCCTCGGCCCGGCTCCAGTCCGCGTCCGACGCCGTCGAGTCCGCCGACCAGGCCGTGAGCTCGAAGCTCGACGAGCTCCGCACGGAGGTCGACAAGCTCTCGGCCGACGTCGAGGACGCCACGTCCTGACGGCCGTGTCGCACCCGGCCGGGCGAGGAGCCGTCGGGGCAGACTGAGGCATGCCGTCCGCCGCTCCTGAGCCCGCGCTCGACCGCACGCCCGTCCCCGATCTCGACGAGACCCTCGCGCTCGCGGGCGTCGCCCTGGGCGCCGCGCTCGCCGAGCCCGAGACCCTCGGCGGGTCGACGAGGTCCCTCGTCGTCCGGGCCCGCGTCGTCGCGGGGCTCACGACCGACCGCCTCGACACGACCCGCGCCGCCGCGCACGCCCCGGGCAGCACGGTCGTGGTCAAACGCTTCCTGGGCGGTCCCGGCGCGCACGGCCTGCCGTTCGAGCACGAGGTCGCGGGTCTCCTGACGCTCGACCGCACGCCCGTGCTCCTGGCCGTGGACGAGGCGCACCGCCTCCTCGTCATGAGCGACGTCGGCGACGGGCCCACGCTCGCCGACCTGCTGCTCGGCACCGACCGCGACGCGGCCTGGCACGGAGCCCTCTCGTGGGCGACCGCGCTCGGCGAGCTCACGGGCGCCTCCGGGCCGCACGTCGAGCGGTTCTCGGCCGAGCTCGCGGCCCGCGGCGTCGTGCGCGGGTGGGATCTCGACGCGGACGCCCGCGCCGGGGTGCACCGGCTCGTCGCGGCGCTGCCGACGCCCACGGACCTCGCGCGCGACCCCCTCGACGCGACGCTCGCGTTCCTGCACGACGACCTCGAGACCCTCGCGAGCCTGCGTGGCCCGGGGAGCACCGTCGTCGTCTCCCCGGGCGACACGTGTCCCGACAACGCCGTCCTCACGCCCGTCGGCTGGGTCTTCCTGGACCTCGAGGACACCACGGCCCACCACCCGGCCCTCGACGCCGCGTACACGCTCATGCCGTTCTCGACGTGCTGGTGCGTGTTCGACCCGCCGCCCGGCCTGACCGACGAGCTCCTCGCGGCGTTCACCGCGGGGCTCGGTCGACACCTTCCCGACGCGGTCGTCGAGCCCGCCTGGACCCACGACGTGCTGGTCGCCTGCGCAGGATGGATCCTCGCCATGACGGGCTGGCTGCTCGAAGGAGCGATCGAGGGCAGGCCGCGCGTCGGGCCGGAGGGCCGCTCGCCGTCGTACCGCGAGCTCGTGCTGTCCCGGTGGCGCTGGGGCGCCGAGCACCTGCGGGACGTCACCCCGGGCATCGCGGCCCTCCTGTCCGACGGCGTCGCGTGGGCCGAGCGCGAGTGGGGCCCCTCGCCGTCGGGCGGGTATCCCGCGTTCGCCTGACCGTGCCCCTGCCCTCCCCGACGGGCCGCCACGACGGGACCTAGGTCCCCCGAGATCCTCGACCTTCGCCCCAGGTCACGCCCCTCGCGCTCCGGTGGAATGGAGTCAACGCACCGGAAGGGGATCCGGTCCTGGAGACGAGGAAGACAGACGACATGAGTGCAACGATCGAACGCCCGACCAGCTCGGCCCGCTCGGCCCGAGCAGTACGTGCCGTCCCTCACGAGGTCACCGGGGCGACCACGACCGCGAGCCTCGCGGTCCGCGGCACCCTCCCGACCCAGATCGTCCTGGGGATCTTCCGGATCGTCATGGGCTTCTACTTCGTGTGGGCCTTCCTCGACAAGACCTTCGGCCTCGGGTTCTCGACCCCCTCGGAGCGCGCCTGGATCAACGGCGGCAGCCCCACGGCCGGCTTCCTCGGAGGCGTCGAAGGGCCGTTCGCGAGCTTCTTCAACGGGATGTCCGGCGCGGTCTGGGCCGACTGGCTCTTCATGGCGGGCCTCCTCGGGATCGGGCTGGCCCTGATGCTCGGGATCGGGATGCGGATCGCCGCGATCGCCGGGACCGTCCTCCTCGGCTTCATGTACCTGGCATCGCTGCCCCTGACCACCAACCCCATCATCGACAGCCACGTCGTCGAGGCCCTCGCGATCATCTCGCTGGCCATGATCGGCGCCGGCGACACCCTCGGCCTCGGCCGACAGTGGAAGAGCCTGCCGCTCGTCCGCAAGAACTCCTGGTTGGTCTGATCCCCGGTTCGGCGACGCGATCCGCTCGCCACGGCGATACACCCAGGTAGACGCGGGAATCACGGGGAACGCGAGACCCCGGCCCGCCCGACGGCCCTCCCGGTCACCTCCCGGAGGGCCGTCGCTCTTTCCCCGGCCGGTCGGCCACCCGCCGACCGGCCGGGGCCACACCCGTCGGAACCCGCACCGGGGTGCCGGGACTGTCCTAGATCGAGGGGGTTCGTCATGGAATACCTGAAGACCCACCACCAGTGGGAGAGCACCGTGCCGGTCCTCCCGAGGCCGGCTCCGGTCCCTACATCTGACAGACTCACGTGGGTGACCGAGTCCCTCCCGTCCGCCGTCGCGCACCGCGTGCTCGACGCCGTCGTCGCCATCACGAGCAACCTCGACCTCGATACCGTGCTCCGCCGCATCGTCGAGGCCGCCATGGACCTCACCGGAGCCCGCTACGGCGCGCTCGGTGTCCGCGACGGCGAACGGCTGGGCCGGTTCGTGCCCGTCGGCATGGAGGACTCCGAGGTCGAGGCGATCAGCCACTGGCCGCACGGCCACGGCCTGCTGGGCGAGGTCATCCGGCACCCGCACCCCTTGCGGGTCGACAAGATCGAGGGCTACCCCGCGGCGTCGGGCTATCCCGCGGGCCACCCGCCCATGCACTCGT
This sequence comes from Oerskovia sp. NPDC060338, assembly GCF_042726295.1. Classification (NCBI taxonomy): domain Bacteria; kingdom Bacillati; phylum Actinomycetota; class Actinomycetes; order Micrococcales; family Cellulomonadaceae; genus Oerskovia; species Oerskovia sp. NPDC060338. The sequence continues at coordinate 306,843 of NZ_JBHXCQ010000002.1, read as the reverse complement.
TCCTCGGCGTACCGATCCAGGTCCGTGACTCGGTCTACGGCAACCTCTACCTGACGGACAAGCGCGACGGCTCCCCCTTCACGCAGGACGACGAGGCCGCGGTCCGCGCCCTGGCCGCCGCGGCGGGCGTCGCGGTCGACAACGCGCGCCTCTACGAGGACGGCCGTCGCGTCGCGGTGCTCGAGGACCGCGAGCGCATCGCCCGCGACCTGCACGACGTCGTCATCCAGCGCATCTTCGCGTCCGCGATGACGCTCATGAGCACGACCAAGCACATCGACAACGAGATCGTCCGCTCGCGTGTCGAGGAGGCCGTCAACGACCTCGACGACACCATCCGCGAGATCCGCTCGACGATCTTCGCGCTCCAGGCCACGACTCCCCCCGAGGCGAGCCTCCAGGAACGGCTGACCGCGGCAGCCGACGCCGTGACCCCCGCGCTCGGGTTCGCCCCCTCGGTCATCATCGAGAGCGACGACTCGTCGCTCGTGCCCGCCGAGGTCGCCGACCAGCTCGTGGTGGTGGTCGGCGAGGCCCTCACGAACGTCGCCCGGCACGCGCGGGCCTCGCGCGTCGACGTGCGGCTCAAGGTCACCGACGACGCCATCACGCTGTCGGTGGTCGACGACGGGATCGGCTGCGAGGGGATCGACGCGGGAGACCACCGCGGTGGGCTGCACAACCTCGCGACACGCGCCGAGGCCCTGCACGGGAAGCTCGCGGTGGGCCCTGCCGAGGCCGTGGCGCGCGAGGTCGTGGGGGCTCGTGGGACAGGGGCCGACGCCGCGACGACGGGCGACGGCTCGTCGACCGCGGTCCCGACGGGCCGCGGGACCGCGCTCGTGTGGAGGATCCCCAACGCCTGAGCCCCTGGTCCGGGCCGTGGCGGTTCGCCACGGCCCGACGCGGAGGTTCACCGCGCGACGAGGTCCCGCAGCTCGGCGGAGATGCGCTCGGGCGACTCCTCGGCCATGAAGTGGCCCGCGTGCAGCGTCCTGTGGACGAGGTCGTCCGACCAGGCCGACCACAGCGCCTGCGCGTCGTATCCCAGCTCTGCACCCCAGTCCTGCTGGATCACGAGCGTCGGCATCGTCAGACGCACCCCTGCGGCCCGGTCCTCGCGGTCGTGCTCCAGATCGATCCCCGCCGAGGCGCGGTAGTCGGCCACGATCGACGGGATCGCCTCCCGGGACGCGCGGAGGTACTCCGCCCGGTACTCGGCGGGGATGGCCTCCGGGGCCGAGGTCCAGCCGTCGAGGAACGACGCGAAGAACGCGTCCGAGGCCCCGGCGATCATCGGCTCGGCGACACCCGGCGGCTGTGCCATGAGGTACAGGTGCCAGGCGACCTTCGCGTCCGCGCCGCGCAGGATGTCCCACATGTCCAGCGTCGGCAGCACGTCGAGCGACGCGAGATGGGTCACGGCGTCGGGGTGGTCGAGCCCCGCGCGCACCGCGACCAGCGCGCCGCGGTCGTGCCCGGCGAGCGCGAACCGGTCGAAGCCGAGCCCGGCGGCGACCGCGACGACGTCGGCGGCCATCGTCCGCTTGGAGTAGGTGTGCTCGTCCGCCTCGACCGGCTTGTCGCTCGCGCCGTAGCCGCGCAGGTCGGGGCAGATCACGGTGTGGTCGCGGGCCAGGTCCGCCGCGACGTGGCGCCACATCACGTGCGTCTCGGGGAAGCCGTGCAGCAGGACGATCGGCGAGCCGCTGCCGCCGACCGCGACGTTGAGCACGACGTCGCCCGCTCCGCGCACCCGTCTGGTCGTGAACCCTGGGATGGAGAGAGTCATCGGGACTCCTTTCGTTCGGTCCCTCGAGCCTCGCGCCCGTCGATCAGCAACGGATCAGCAGCCGTCGTCGGGCGTACGGTGGACCGATGCCCTGCCCGCCGTCCCCCGACCCGCTGGGCCGGGTGACCCTCCGCGTCCTCGGCCCGACGGACGGGGCCCGCGCCGACGGCACGCCGCTGGCTCTGCACGGGGCCCGCCACCGGGCCCTGCTGGGCAGGCTCGTCGCAGCGCGCGGCCGCGCCCTGCCCGTCGCCGAGCTGTCCGCCGCGCTGTGGGGCGAAGAAGCCCCGCCGCGCGCGGTCGGTGCGATCCGCACCTTCGTCGGCGACCTCCGCCACGCGCTCGAACCGGACCGCCGTCCACGAGAGCCTGCGCGCGTCCTCACCACGGTGGGCGACGGCTACGCGCTCCTGCTCCCCGACGACGCGGTCGACGGCCGCCGTCTCGAACGGGCGACCGCCGAGGCCGCGGGCCGAGCACCCCGCGAGGTCGAACGATCGCTCGCCGCCGCGATCGCTCTGTGGCGCGGCACGCCCTACCCCGAGGCGGGCGACGCGCCCTGGGCCGTCGAGGAGCGTGCGCGTCTCACCGCGCTGCGCGACGTCGCGATCGAGCGGCGCGCCGCTGCGCTCCTCGCGCTGGGCCGGCCCCACGAGGCCGTACCGACGTTGCGCGAGCTGGTCGGTCGGCACCCCCTCCGGGAGCGGGCCTCGCTCCTGCTCGCGCGGGCGCTCGACGGCTCGGGACAGTCGGCCGAGGCGCTCGAGGTGCTCGGCACCGCGCGGGGCGAGCTCGTCGCCGTCGGGCTCGACCCCTGGCGCGAGCTCGACGACCTCCGGACGAGCATCCTCCGGCACGAGCGTCCGCGAGAGGACTCGGACGCGTTCTCCCGCGCCACCGAGGCCTCGACGCGCATCACCGACGCCCACTCCCGGCTGCGCCTCGAATCGACGGTCGCGCTGCTGCGCACCCTGGCCGTGTCCGGCGGCACGGGCCTCGCGGAGGCCCGCTCGCAACGGTCCGAGATCGTGGACGCGGTCGACCGCCTGGGCGACCCTGCGCTGGCCGCGCGGATCATCGGCGGATTCGACGTCCCCAGCATCTGGCCGCGGTCCGACGACGAGCACGCCTCGGCCGCCGTCGCCGCTGCGGCCCTCCGAGCCCTCGACGAGCTCGACCCCGACGGCACGACCGCCCGCGCACGGCTCCTCGCCGTCGTCGCCGTCGAGCTGCGCGGAAGTCGTCCGAGGACGGGCCGGGCGTCTGCCGACGAAGCCGTCCGGCTCGCCCGGGGGCTCGGGAACCCCGAGCTGCTCTGCTTCGCGCTGAGCGCTGCCGTCGTCCAGCTCTGCGACCGGCCGGGACTCTCCGCCGAGCGCGACCGGGTCGCGGCCGAGATCGTCGACCTCGCACGGCGCCACGACCTGCCGACGTTCCACCTCCACGGACTCCTGGTGCGCATGCAGTCCGCCACCGCCCGCGGAGACCTCGCCGAGGCTGCGTCGCTCGCTTCTGCCGTCGACACCCTCGCCGACCGCCACGAGCGACCGCTCGCCCGGGTCTTCACCCGGTGGAACGAGGCCGCCCGCGCCGCTGCCCGGCACGATCCGTCGGCCGAGACCCGCTACCGCGCCGCGGCCGAGACCCTCGACGGCGCGGGGATGCCCGGCGTCGCCGAGGGCCTCCTCGCTCTCGCCCTCGTCGGTGTCCGGGCCGACGACACACCGCTCGACGACCTGCACGCAGGCGCCTACGACCCCTGGCTCGCCCCGCTCCGCAATGCTCGTGCCGGTGAGACCGTCGCCGCGGCCGGGCTCCTGGACGACGTTCCCGACCCCCCGCCGGGCCTCCTCGTCGAGGGCCTGTGGAGCCTGGTCGCCGATGCCGCGACCCTCGCCGCGCACCCTCGTGCGGCCGAGAGGTCGTGCCGGGCGCTCGAGCCGGCGCGCCAGGAGCTCGCGGGCGGCGCGACGGGGATGCTCGTGCTCGGTCCGGTCGCCGACCGCCTCACCTCGTGCGGCCACGCGGAGGACTCGTGACCCGCTGATGACGAGGCGACCACCGACGAGGGCGAGGTCCGGTGCGGACGATCGCTCCGCCGTCGGGCGGTGCCCTGCAGCCCGTGCGGCTCAGCCGCGCGGACGGTCCTCGGTGCGCAGCTCGGTCGCCAGGACCGCGACCTGCGTGCGGCGCTGCAGCCCGAGCGTCGACAGGATGTGCGACACGTAGTTCTTGACGGTCTTCTCCGCGAGGAACAGGCGCTCACCGATCTGGCGGTTCGTCATGCCCTCGCCGATCAGGTCGACGATCTGACGCTCCTGGGGCGAGAGTCCCTCGAGGCGGTCGACCTCCTGGGCCTGCGGCGTGCGCAGCCGGTCGAGGATGCGTGCGGTGCTGACCGGGTCGAGCAGCGAGCCGCCGCCCGCGATGGTCCGCACGGCCCCCACGAGGTCGGAGCCGTGGATCTGCTTGAGGACGTAGCCCGAGGCCCCCGCGAGGACGGCCTGGAACAGCGCCTCGTCGTCCGCGAAGGACGTGAGCATGAGGCAACCGATCTCCGGCATCTCGGAGCGCACGTCGCGGCAGACCTCGACGCCCGAGCCGTCGGGCAGGCGCACGTCGAGCACGGCGATGTCCGGTCGCACCGCACGGATGCGCGGCAGGGCCGAGGCTGCGGTGCCGGCCTCGCCGACGACCTGGATGTCGTCCTCGGCCTCGAGGAGGGCGGCGACGCCGCGGCGGACGACCTCGTGGTCGTCGAGGAGGAAGACCCGGATGGGGTCGGGGGTGGTGCCCATAGGGAGAACTTATCGGAGTTGTGTCAGAACGAGGGTGCCGAGCGGGTGGCACTCACGCCCAGGGGTCGGTGATCTCGCGCAACCTCTCGAGCTGTCGACGCAGGCTCGCCATGCCGCGTGCGCCCAGGTGCGTCGTCCATTCGGCCTCGACCTCGGCCACGGCCACCGCCGCGACCGAGGTGACCGCGGCCCCTCGGGTGGTGCTGCGGATCAGTCGTGCGCGACCGTCTGCGGGGTCCGGCACACGCTCGACGTAGCCCGCAGCCTCGAGCTGGTCGACGAGGAAGCCCGCGGTCTGCTTGGTGACCTCCGCGGCCTCGGCAAGCTCCGTGAGGCGGGTCCCGTGGGGGCCGATGCGTTGGAAGACGCGGAACTGGGCGGGTGTGGCGTCGGTGAATCCTGCGGCACGCACTGCGTGGAACACCCGCATCTCGAGAGCCCGGTACGGGATGAACAGCAGGAGCCCCGTGTTGAGGTCTACCGGTGCGTCGGCCACGAGCCCTCCTGGTCCCTTGACGGCAGTTGACGACAGTCAGAGAAACTGACTAATCTGGTCAGATCATCGTACCAACTCTCGAGGTGGTCCCGATGGCAGCTCCACACTTCCGCATGGGCGCGGAGGAGATCTGGCAGGCCGTCGACGCCGAGCGTCTCTCACTCGTCGCCCTGCTCCAGGACCTCGACGCAGGCGCGTGGGAAACCCCCAGCCTCTGCGCGGGGTGGCGTGTCCGTGACGTCGCCGCTCACCTCACGCTCGCGTCCCGCACCGACCCCGGCCGCGTCATGCTGGAGTACGTCCGCTCGTTCGGACGCTTCGACCCCATGATGGACCGGCTCACCCGACGAGCGGGCCAGGACCCACCCGAGGCGATCCTCGCGAACCTGCGTTCTACCGTGGGCTCCCGACGCCTCGCCCCCGGGACGACGGTCCGTGAGCCGCTCCTGGACCTGCTGGTCCACGGCCAGGACATCGCGATCCCCCTGGGGATCGCCCGCCCCGTGCCTGTCCGCGCCGCGCACGAGTCTGCCGAGCGCGTCTGGACCCACCCGTTCCCCTTCCATGCCCGGCGTCACCTCGCGACCTTCCGGCTCGTCGCGACCGACACCGACTGGGACCGGGGCACCGGCAGCCGCATCGACGGCCCGGTCGCCGCGATCCTCCTCCTGCTGACGGGCCGCCCCGCCGCGCTCGCCCACCTGGGCGGCGACGACATGGGACAGCTGGCGCAGCGTCTCCTCTCCCGCTCGAGGTGATCAGCATGAGCAACCTCGCCGTGGTCCTGGCAGTGGCTGCCGGGGCTCTGCACATCGGGGTCGGCCTCGTCGAGGCCTTCCTCTTCCACCACCGCTGGGCCCAGCAGTTCCTCCTGCACAAGGACTTCTCTCCTCGCGAGGTCGACCTGTGGGCCTTCAGCGTGGGGTTCTACAACATGTTCCTCGGAGTCGGGCCGATCCTCGGCGTGCTCCTGGTGAGCGCCGGGAGCGCGGACGCGGGACGGGCGCTCGTGCTCTACACGACGGCCTTCATGACCCTGACCGGGGTCACGCTGTTCGTCGCGGACCGGCGGCTGTGGCCGGGAGCGGTCGGAGACACCGCGTTGGGCCTCGCGGCGTTCCTGGTCACCCTCACCTCGACCTGACGCCCGACGGCGCCGCTCCCGCGGGAGCACCTGCTCGACGTCACAGCGCGCGGGCGGGCGACGCCCCTGCGGCGGTCCTACGGTGGGGAGATGCCGTCGCACTCCCCCGTCCCCGTCCAGAACCGTCGGCGGAGGCCCCGCTTCACGGGCCTCATCAAGCCCCACGAGGCCTTCCCCGCGATCGCCCGGCTCGACCGCCGCATGAACGAACGGACCTACGGGCGACGGCTGGGCCCGCAGGCCGATGCCGCGCTCGTGCGGCTCTCGACGGCGGCGAACCACAGCGTCCTGTGGATGGGGCTCGGTGCCGGGCTGGCCGCGACCGGTGCCCGGGGACGCCGGGCCGCGGTGCGGGGCCTGGGGACGCTCGCGGTCGCGAGCGCGACCGCGAACCTGCTCGGCAAGGGGCTGTTCGGAGGTGATCGTCCCGCTGCGGACGTGCTGCCGCTCGTGCGGCGGCTGCGCCGCTACCCGACCACCCCGTCGTTCCCGTCCGGTCACTCGGCGTCGGCCGCGGCGTTCGCGACGGGGGTGGCCATCGAGTGGCCCGCCGCCGGGCTCGTCGTCGCGCCCGTCGCGGGGGCGGTCATGTACTCGCGCCTGCACGTGGGCGCGCACTGGTTCTCGGACGTCGTCGGGGGCGCGGCGCTCGGGGTCGGGGTCGCCGTGCTCGGCCGGTGGCTCGTGCCCTCTCCCCCCGGACCGGCGCCCGACGTGCCTGCCGGGCCCCCCACCGACGTCCCCGCTCTCCCCGACGGCGAGGGCTTGTTCGTCGTCGTCAACACGTCCGCCGGGTCCGGGCGGATCCTCAAGGAGGACCCTCTCGAGGTCCTCCGCCGCGACCTCCCGAAGGCCCGGGTGCACGTCCTCGCCGAGGGGGACGACCTGCACGAGCTGTACGACCGGGCGGCACGCGGCCAGGCCGACCGTGCCGACGACGCCGACCATGCCGGTCATGCCGGCCAGATCTCCGACGACGTCCGCCCCGCGGTCGCGCTCGGGATCAGCGGAGGCGACGGCACGGTCTCGACCGCGGCTGCTGCCGCCCGGGAGCACGGGCTCCCGCTCGTGGTCCTGCCCGGCGGGACGCTCAACCACTTCGCCAAGGCGGCCGACCTCACGTCGATGTCCGCGACGGTCGACGCGGTCCGGACCGGTTCGGGCGTGAGCGTCGACGTCGCCGAGCTCCGCGTCGACGGCAAGGACCCGCTCACGGTGCTCAACACCTTCTCGCTCGGCATCTACCCCGAGCTCGTCTCGCAGCGCGAGCGCGCCGAGAAGCGGCTCGGGAAGTGGCCGGCGACCGTGTGGGCCACCTCGCGCGTCCTGCGCTCGGCCGCCCCGCTGCGGCTGTCCGTGGACGGCGTGGTCGGCTCCTACTGGTCGTTCTTCGCGGGCGTCAACAAGTACGTCCCGCAGAACCTCGCCCCCGTCGAGCGCATCCGGCTCGACGACGGCGTCCTCGACGTCCGCACGGGCCGCGCCGAGAAGCGCTACAGCAGGGTGCGGCTGTTCCTCGAGACCGTCGCGGGCGGCGGCGCGTCCTCGCTCGCGCAGCGCGTCCAGCCTCTCGAACGCCACCTCGCGGTCGACTCGTGGACGACGCCCGACCTCGCGCTGCGCTTCGGGGACGGCGCGCCGCACGACCCGGTGATCCTCGCGCACGACGGCGAGACGCTCGAGATCGACGGCGACCGCGTCGTCGACGCGACGCTCACCATGGTGCCCGGCGGTCTCCGGATCTACGCACCCACGGACCCGACGGCGGGCTGAGGCCGAGCGTGCCAGGGGACGGCCCGTCTCCTGGACGTGCCGTCGCGTGCCGTCGCGCACGGCACGACGGGAGCACCGCCGTCGGGCCGGGGCGTCCGGCGTGACGACCGGACGCCCGACGGCGCCGCCCCCGTCAGACCGTCGGGTCGCCCTCTGGGGCGCTCACCCCGCGGGCAGGCCGGTCCTCCTCGCGCAGGCGCGGCTCGGTGCGGCGCGACGGGTCGAACCCCGCCTTGTCGGCGTAGAACGCACGGACGCGGTCCATGTCGGCGCGGACGTCGCCCGTGAGGTCGAGCGTGGGGCCCAGGCCCGCGGTCATGGTCGTGCGGTCGACGTAACCCAGGGTCACGGGCATGCCCGTCTCGCGCGCGATCCGGTAGAAGCCCGACTTCCAGTACTCGCCCTTGCTGCGCGTGCCCTCGGGCGTGATGACGAGCGAGAAGACCTCGCCCGTGCGGACCCGCGAGACGATGTCGTCGACCACACGGCTCGGGTCCGTCCGGTCCACGGGGATCCCGCCGAGGGCCCGCGCGAACGGTCCCATGACGCCCTTGAACAACGTGTGCTTGCCGAGCCAACGGACCTTGACGCCGACGCTCGCCGAGATGGCGAGCATGAGCACGAAGTCCCAGTTCGAGGTGTGCGGGGCGCCGATGAGGATGCCGGGGCGGTCGGTCGGGGGCTGCTCGGTCCGCAGGGTCCACCGGCTCACCGCCCAGTAGGCGCGCGCCAGGGCACGGCGGATCATCGGGCTGCCTCGAGGGCTACGGGGTGGGACACGGCAGCAACGCTACCTGCGCGCGCGGGCCGCGCCGGCGCCTCGCAGGGCCACGGCGAACGGCCCTCCCTGCGCCGTGGGCGAAATCTCCACGAGCCCTCCATGTCCTCCCTGTCTTTTCCCAGGTTCACCGGGCAGACTTCTCGGCATGACGTCGCCGAAGACATCAGGACCTGCCGCCCGGCTCGCCGCCGCCAGCTTCCTCGCACTCGCGATGATGCTGCCGCTGAGCGCGACCGCATCGGCCGCCGAGGTATCCCGGCTCATCGAGGACACCCAGTGTCAGGTCGACTCGATCGGCGAGGACCTCGAGAAGGCCAGCACCCAGCTCTCCACGCTCCCCTCCGGCCTGCGCCTCGAGGTGGAGGACGCCGTCGCGAACGCCCAGGCTGCCACGGACGAGGCCAACGCCGCACTCGCGCAGGCCGCGACCGACGAGTTCGGCGACGGACGCGCGGTCCTCGCCCTCACCGACGCCCAGGTCGCGCTCGACGCCGCCTCGGCCCAGGTCCGTTACGTCGCCGACAAGACCGTGGCGCAGGGCGCCGACGTCGGTTCGACCCTGCGCGACGTCCAGAACACGATCGACCACCTCCGGGGCGAGACGAGCCGCGCAGCAGCCTGACGCGGCGGCCACCTCACGCGCCGAGTCCGCCTCGGCACTGCCGAGAGCAGAGCCGCAGAGCACTTTTCACCCCCATGGGGAGAATTACCCCTGTGCAGGCGCGCCGTTTTCCTCCACAATGAGCACCGCACTTCGTGGCACTCCCTGCCACGATCCCCACGCTCCCGACAAGGCTCGGGCGCGCGAGAGAAACGAGAAACCCCCCGTGACCACTCCCTACGGCGCCCCGCAGGCCCCGCAGTCCGAGCAGGCCCCGCAGTACTACGGCGCCCCCGTCGAGGACCCGGGCAAGACGCTCGGCATCGTCGGCTTCGTCCTGGCGTTCGTCTTCGCGATCGCAGGCATCGTCGTCAGCGCCATCGCCAAGAAGAAGTCCCGCGAGGCCGGCTTCGACAACCAGCTCGCCAAGTGGGGCCTCATCCTCAGCATCATCTTCACGGTGCTCGGAGCCATCGGCTGGGTCGTCTACATCATCGCCTTCGCCGCGCTCGCCGCGTCGGGCGAGCTCAGCTCGTACTGACCTTCCCGGTCGCCCACGAGGCCGTCGTCCCCTTCCGGGGGCGACGGCCTCGCTGCGTCTTCCCGTGGGCGGCCCGCGGTGCGAGACTCCGGTGATGACCGAGCAGCGCGCGCACTTCGACGCCCACGTGACCTTCGCCAACGGCGGCAGCCTCCGCACGGAGGGGTTCCGCCTCGACGTCCCGGCGGGCGATCTCCTGCCCGACGACGTCGCTCGCCTCCTCGTCCACCACCTGGGTCTCGCGCTGGTCGGGTCGGTCGAGATCACGGGGCTGACGTTCGTCGAGGAACCGCACGTCGGGAGCCGTGGGGTCGGTGGTGCTGCCGGTGACGCCGGGGCCGGACCCCGCGCACGGGCCGGCCGCGCGACGCGGCTCGTCGACCTGAGCCACACCGTGCGCGAGGGCCTCGTGACCTACCCGGGCCTGCCCGCCCCGACGATCACGCCGTTCCTGACCCGGGCGGACTCGGTCGCGAAGTACGCGCCCGGGACCCAGTTCGCGATGGACGTCCTGACCATGATCGGCAACACGGGCACCTACCTCGACAGCCCCTTCCACCGGTACGAGGGCGGGACCGACCTCTCCGGGCTCGAGCTGGAGGCCCTCGTCGGGCTGCCTGCCGAGGTGTTCCGGCTGAGCGAGGCCGTCGACCCCGAGCGGGGTGGTCGTCGCGGGATCGGCGCCGAGGTCTTCTTCGACCGCGACCTGGCCGGGACGGCGGTGCTGCTCCAGACCGGCTGGGACCAGCACTTCGGCACACCGGCCTACGGGCAGCCCGCGCCCTTCCTCACCGAGGCCGGCGCGCAGCACCTCGTCGACGCCGGGGTGAGGCTCGTCGGGATCGACTCGTTGAACATCGACGACACCGACCCCGCGACGTCGGGCGGGGCGCGTCCTGCCCACTCACTGCTCCTCGCGGCGGGGATCCACGTCGTCGAGCACCTGACGAACCTGGCTGCCGTGCCGCCGCGCGGCGCGCGGTTCACGGCCGTGCCGCCCAAGGTCGAGGGGTTCGGGACGTTCCCGGTGCGGGCGTTCGCGGAGGTCGCCGAACCGACCCCGTAGCGGACGGCAGTCCGCACGCGGGTCTCGGCGCCGCGACCCGGCGACCGTGTGCCGGACGCCCTGCGCTGGCCCGATCGTCATAGGCTCGGCGCATGCCCGACGACCTGAGCCCCGCCCACGACGTCCTCCCCTTCGGCCGTGCCCCGCGCCCGGACAGCGGCTCCGCGCTCGCCGACCGCCTGCGCGAGGTCATGACCCGGAACCTCGGGCCGCACGCGTCGGGCCTGGACCGTGTCCGCATCGACGCGGCGACCGTCCCTGGCAGCCCGGACGTCCAGAGCCTCGACGTCGACGTGACGGGCCTCGTCGTCCGCGCGATGGGTGCCGCCGACGCCCCCGACCCCGCCGAGAACGTCGAGCACGTCGTCGGGCGCGAGCATGCCGTCGCCCGCACGATCCGAGCCCAGGGCCACCCCATGACGATCGTCGGTGTCGCGGTCGACCTCGATGCAGAGATCCGCGACCTGCGCTTCACCTGGGTCGAGGGGGGCGACGGCTCGCTCGCGATCGAGGAGTCCGGTCAGAGCACCGAGCACCCCGTGAGCGGTCACCTGCGCGCAGCCGCGAGCCGGGACGCGCTCGTCACCACGGTCCGCGAGCTCGCGACCAAGGCCCTCGCCGACCAGGGCTTCACGCTCACGGCCCTCGACGTGGACCTCGCGTCCCGCGGGCCGCGCGCCGCGTCGATCGTGGCGTCCGCGAAGATCCGCAAGGGCTTCCTGTCCGCGAGCGCCCAGATCACCGCGACCGCCGAGATCGACCAGGCCATGGTCCTCACGCTGAGCAACATCGGTGCGACGAGCCGCAACCCCGTCGTCGCGGCGCTCCTGCTGGCCGTCCGCGGGAAGCTCGAGCAGGTCGACGGCAAGCGCATCGACCTCGCGTCGTCGCTGCCGCCGGGGGTCACGCTCTCGGACGTGCGGCTCGAGGTGGGTGACCAGCTCGTCCTGAGCGTCCGGGTCGGCTGAGCATCGGTCGACGGGGCGACCGGTCTGGGACCGCGACCCGCCGAGCATGCGGTTGCGGTTCGCCGAGCATGCGGTTGCCGTTCGATCTCCCGCCTGGACGAACGCCAACCGCATGCTCGGCACCGGTGAGGACAACACCGGTAGGGAAGCACCGTGCGCCGAGGGACGGCCCGAAGCCGCCGGCCCGCTCCGGTCAACGTCTCCCGCGGGGGAAGAACAGGCTCTCGGGGCGTGGCATCTCCACGCCGTCGAGCGTGAGGTCGGTGCGCTCGCACCAGAACGCGACGTACCCGCGCACCCTCTCGCCGTCGGACAACGGGTTCTCGTAGCTCCAGCCGATGTCCGCACCGGCAGGGTCGCCCGACGCGAGCGACCAGTAGCGGGCGTGCCCCTTGTAGGCGCAGTCGCTCGTCGTCGTGCTCGGCGTCAGGGCGTCCCACTGCACGTCCTCGCGCGGGACGTACCAGCGCAGCGGCAGGTAGGTCTCGGTGAGCGCCATGGCACGGGAGGAGTCCGCGAGCAGCACCTCGCCGAGGGACACGACGACGTGGCGCGAGCTCGGCACGACGTCGACCCGTTTGAAAGGGTCGCGCGGGTGGGCGGCGAGGTGCTGGTCCTCGGCGAACCAGTCGAATGCCTGGAAGTCGACCGTGACGTACCCGGCGAGCCCCTCGTCGTCGGGACGGAAGAACGGGGCCGCCCCGCCGGGGCCGCGGATCCCGTCCGGTCCACCGAACCACAGCTCGGTGCCCGCGCACGTGTGCCGCTCGAAGTGCAGCGGGTGCGGGATCAGGCCGTGCCGCACCTGCCCGTCCTGGTGCTCGCCCTTGACGAGGGGTGCGCGGAGGTCGGCCGCGGGGACCGCGTAGACGGGCAGCAGACGCCAGGGCTCCCAGACGAGCCGGGCTGCGGTCGAGCGGAGCACGACGTGCGTCGGGTCCTCCCGGTGCACCGCGCGGATCTCCTGGGCCACGGGGTACCAGCGCAGCTGATCGAGATCGAGCTGCCACCGGTCGACCCAGGACGTGGCCATGACCCCAGGGTGCTCCCGAGTCCGAGCGGCTGCAATCCCGGGAGCCAGCGGTGCGGACACAGCGCCCCCAGCCCACGTACTGCCTTGCACCCTGTACGCCAGGAATATGAGGAGCACCTTCCCGCACACCGAGTGGATCACTCAATCCTCGAGCGGCATCGCGAAAAGCGCCCCGGCTCTGGGACCAGCTCGCAGTGTCTCTGGATACCTCGGCATGTGACTGCTCTGGTCAAGAACTTGTGGGGCAAGGCACGCGTTGTGCGCCCCGGATGATCGCCTGCTCGATACCGTTGATCTGGTACTAAGCCCCTGCGACTCACTCTCGAATCGTCCAACGCTTGCGTGCCGCATCGCAGAATCCCGGGTCACGGAACAAGAGATCTTCGACCTCCTTGACTACCCATCTTATTTCACGTTGCTCGACGCCAGGCTCCCGACGTCACAGCGCGGCATTCTTGACTACCTGTCCGCAGACAAGCTCATCGTCGCCACGGACGTCGGTTGGGGCATAACCAACCTTGGCGCAGCACTGTTCGCTCGGCAGCTCGCGAACTTTCCCACTCTCGCCCGCAAGCGAGTCCGCGTCATCCAGTACTCAGGCGACAACCGTGTCGAGACGATCCACGAGCGGGAAGGTTTGCGCGGGTACGCGAGCGGCTTCGAAGGGCTGATCGACTACATCGACGGACGCCTCCCCCGCAACGAGGTCATCGGCAAGGCACTCCGGACGGAACGGTCTCTCTACCCGGAGATCGCGATCCGCGAGCTTGTGGCCAACATGCTCATCCATCAGGACTTCTCCTTGACGGGAACAGGTCCGATGATTGAGGTATTCAGATCCCGTATCGAGTTCACGAATCCTGGCGTTCCCATTGTCGATGCGCGCAGGTTTCTCGATCTTCCGCCTCAATCGCGCAACGAGGGAGTCGCGGCCATGATGCGACGTTCTCACATCGCCGAGGAACGCGGATCTGGATGGGACAAGGTAGCTTTCCAGGTTGAGTTCCACCAGCTCCCAGCGCCACGCGTCGAGGTGACTTCCGATCACACCCGCGCCGTCCTCCTCGCGCCTCGCCCTCTCACCAAGATGGACCGCGAGGACAAGACCCGCGCGGTCTATCTCCATGCCTGTCTCCGCCAGGTCTCGGACGAAAGCACTACCAACGCCAGCGTTCGCGAGCGGTTCAGCATCCCTGACCAGAGTTCAGCGCAGGCGTCCAAGCTCCTCAACGACGCCGTCTCAGACGGGCTCATCGCGGTCTTCGACCCCAGTGCCGGGTACCGGGCTCGCCGCTACATCCCCTTCTGGGCAGCCGACGACGCCGTTGTTTGACCGTTGCTTCACTCACGGCTCCCTTCGTCACAACTTGGGCCGCGGCGCAGGGCCCTGACCTGCACTAATGCACCACCAAGGCGACTCAGATTGCTTGTTGCTTGCTTCACTCGCCATGTCCGATGTGACCTTGCACTCTCGGCGCAGGGCCCATGTCGCACTGTCAGGTCGCCGTTTCAGCGTGGGCTTCGTTCAGTACGTGACGGTCTGTGAGACACCAGGCACGGCAACGGCGCTCGAGGCCCATAGGGGCATGCAACCCCCGGACCAGGCCCTACAGCTCCCCGATCGTGTTCCCCAGGACCGTCGCCCCGATCACGAGCAGCAGCACGCCCATGACCAGCGACGTGTTGGCGGTCAGCCACTCGCGCAGGCGGCCGAGCCACGGCACGACGCGGGCGGGGGCCACGAGCGTCGCGACGAGGGGCACCACGACCGACAGCCCGCCCACCAGGACGAACGCCAGCACGACCACGACCTCCTGCACGACCCCGAGCGCCGCACCGCCCACCGAGACGCCTGCGGCGAGCACGAACGCGAGCTCCTTGGGGTTGGCGACAGTGACCAGCGCACCGAGGACGAGACCGCGCGCAGGTGACGCGTCCGCGATCGAGGCCAGCCAGCCGGGCAGGCTCGCCGCGTCTCCCTCGGGCTTCGGGCGCCACTGCGTGAGGCCGAGCACCATGAGCGCGGCTCCCAGGACGATCCGCACCCAGGCCGGGAGCTCGCTCGACCCCAGGAGGTGCTCGACGACGTCCGACGCCGCGACGACGACACCGAGCAGGGCCGCGAGCGCGAGCAGCCGGCCGACGACGAAGGTCACGCCCGAGGCGCACCCCCGGTCCGAGGTCAGGAGCAGCGCGAGGGCGATGATCGGCAGCGGGCTGAGCGCGACGGCCACTGCGAGGGGGAGTGCTGCGCCGACGACCTCGGCCATGGAGTTCACGTCGTCACCGTAGTGCCACGCCTTCCCACGGGCCGATGCGCCGGCCGATCGTCCTCGCCACGGCACGTGCCCGACGGGCCCGGGGCAATTGAAGTTGCGACCGCTTGAGAGAATGGTTGGTCGTGAGCACCGAACCGCACGGCCCCGCACGACCCGCCGTGGACAGCCCTGCGAGCGCCCCCACGGGCGAGGCGGGACGCGAGCCGCGCACGGGCGCGAGCCCACGCCGCCGACGCGGAGGACGCGGACGGGCGAAGCCCCAGGTCAGCGAGCAGAACCCCGCCCCCGAGCAGGCCGAGCAGGCCGCCGGTCGCCAGGACTCGGCCCCGCGCAGCACGACCGACCGGGCCCGCGGCGAGAGGACTCCCGAAGGTGAGAAGAGAGGCCGGGGCGAGCGTCCGGCGTCGGGCACCTCGACGCGCGGCAACCAGCGCGGCGCCCGCCGCCAGCAGGTGAGCCCCGCCCAGCTCGCGCGGGCCGCCGAGCGGCGCGCACAGGTCGTCGTGCCGCCCATCACCTATCCCGAGCAGCTGCCCGTCTCCGCGCGGCGCGAGGACATCGCGCGGGCCATCGCGGAGAACCAGGTCGTGATCGTCGCGGGCGAGACGGGCTCGGGCAAGACGACGCAGCTCCCCAAGATCGCGCTCGAGCTCGGCCGCGGCCGGAAGGGCCAGATCGGGCACACGCAGCCCCGACGGATCGCGGCGCGCACGGTCGCGGAGCGGATTGCCGAGGAGATCGGCACGCCGCTGGGTGAGATCGTGGGCTACCAGGTCCGGTTCACCGACCAGTCGAGCGACCAGACGCTCGTCAAGGTCATGACCGACGGCATCCTGCTCGCACAGATCCAGCGCGACCCGCAGCTCCTCGCGTACGACACGCTCATCATCGACGAGGCGCACGAGCGCTCGCTCAACATCGACTTCCTGCTCGGGTACCTCACGCGGCTCCTGCCGCAGCGCCCCGACCTCAAGGTCATCATCACGTCGGCAACGATCGACTCGCAGCGGTTCGCACGGCACTTCGCGCCGGGCGGCCCGCTGCCCCCGCTCACGGCCGACGAGCTGGCGGAGCAGGAGCGCACGGGTTCTGACACGCCCGGGCCCGACGGCGCCGCTCACCTCCCCGAGACGGCCCCCGTCATCGAGGTCACGGGTCGCACCTACCCCGTCGAGATCCGGTACCGGCCGCTGAGCCCCGACGTCGACCCCGAGACGGGCAAGACCAAGCGGGGCGCCGCCAAGGGGGCTGCCGGGCAGGAGAAGGACCTCGTCACGGGCATCGTCGACGCGGTCGAGGAGCTCATGGCCGAGGGGCCGGGCGACGTCCTGGTGTTCCTGTCGGGCGAGCGCGAGATCCACGACACGGCCGACGCCTTCGAGTCCCGCCTGGGCGAGCGCACGCGCGACGCCAAGCGCCCCGACTTCGTCGAGATCCTCCCGCTCTACGCGCGCCTGTCCTCGGCCGAGCAGCACCGCGTGTTCCAGGCGCACTCCTCGCGCCGCGTCGTGCTCGCGACCAACGTCGCCGAGACGTCGCTGACGGTCCCCGGCATCCACTACGTCGTCGACCCCGGCACGGCCCGCATCTCGCGCTACTCCAAGGCGACCAAGGTCCAGCGTCTGCCGATCGAGCCCATCGCGCAGGCGAGCGCCAACCAGCGCTCGGGGCGCTCGGGCCGTGTCGCGGACGGCATCGCGATCCGCCTGTACTCCGAGGAGGACTTCCTCTCCCGTCCCGAGTTCACCGAGCCGGAGATCCTGCGCACCTCGCTCGCGTCGGTCCTGCTGCAGATGATCTCGGTGGGCGTCGTGTCCTCGCCCGACGACGTCGCGCGCTTCCCGTTCGTCGAGCCCCCGGACACACGCTCGATCCGTGACGGCGTGCAGCTCCTGACCGAGCTCGGGGCGCTCGAGACCGTGGCGGAGCCCGCCGGCCGCGGTGGTGCCGCCGAGGACGCCCAGCCGGGCCGCGCCGTCACGCGCCTGACCGAGATCGGCCGCGTGCTCGCCCAGCTCCCCATGGACCCGCGGCTGGCCCGCATGATCTGGGAGGGCTCGCGCCGCGGCGTGGCGCGCGACGTCGCGATCATCGCGGCCGTGATGTCCATCCAGGACCCGCGCGAACGCCCCGCCGAGTTCCGCGCCCAGGCCGACCAGCTCCATGCCCGCTTCGCCGACCCCCGCTCCGACTTCCTCACCTACCTCAACCTGTGGGAGTACGTCCGCGAGCAGCAGCGCGAGCTGTCGTCGTCGGCGTTCCGGCGGCTGTGCAAGGCCGAGTACATCAACTTCCTGCGCGTGCGCGAGTGGCAGGACGTCGTCGCGCAGCTGCGCGAGATGAGCAAGCCGCTCGGCATCGACATGTCCTCCGCACCCCGCACCCGGGGCGACGCGACCTCGGGGAGGAGAGCGCCGTCGTCGGGCACCACGATCGCCGAGGCGACCGACCAACCCGTCGAGCACCGCCTGACCTGGGACGACGACACCATCCACCAGGCGCTCCTCGCCGGCCTGCTCTCGCAGATCGGCATGCAGGAGGCCACCGAGGTCAAGGCCTCGTCCGTCGCGCACCTGCGCGGCCCGCAGAAGGAGCTCGCCATGAAGCGGGCCAAGAAGCAGGCCCGCAACGAGTACCTCGGAGCGCGCGGCGCACGGTTCGCGATCTTCCCCGGCTCGCCCCTGTCCAAGAAGCCGCCCGTGTGGGTCATGGCGGGCGAGCTCGTCGAGACCAGCCGCCTGTGGGGCCGCGACGTCGCCAAGATCCAGCCCGAGTGGGCCGAGGAGCTCGCCGGTCACCTCGTCAAGCGCACCTACTCCGAGCCCCACTGGTCCACCAAGCAGGGCGCCGCGCAGGCCAAGGAGAAGGTCCTCCTCTACGGCGTGCCCATCGTCGCCGACCGCACCGTCCTCTACGGCAAGGTCGACCCCGAGGCCGCGCGCGAGATGTTCATCCGCCACGCCCTCGTCCAGGGCGAGTGGACCACGCACCACCAGTTCTTCCACGAGAACCGCCGCCTGCTCGAGGAGGCCGAGGAGCTCGAGGCGCGCTCGCGCCAGCGCGGCCTCGTGGTCGACGACGACGTGCTCTTCGCGTTCTACGACGAGCGCATCCCCGAGGACGTCGTCTCCGCGCGCCACTTCGACACCTGGTGGAAGTCCGCCAAGCGCCGCGACCCCGACCTGCTCACGTTCACGCTCGAACAGCTCGTGCCCGACGCCGAGTCCGTCGACACCTCGCTCTTCCCCGAGACCTGGGTCCAGGGCGACCTCACGCTGCCCCTCACCTACCAGTTCCAGCCCGGGACGGACGCCGACGGCGTGACCGTGCACATCCCCATCAGCGTCCTGAACCGCGTCGTCCCCGACGGCTTCGACTGGATGGTCCCGGGCCTGCTCGACGAGCTCGCGACCGCGACCATCCGCTCGCTGCCCAAGCCCGTGCGCGTCCAGCTCGTCCCCGCCCCCGACGTCGCCCGCGACGTCGTCGGCTGGCTCCGTGAGAACACCCCCGCCTGGGAGGACATCACCCGCGCAGGCGACATGGCGGAGCCCTTCCATGTCGCCTTCACGCGTGCCGTCCGCGCCCTGCGCGACGTCGTCATCCCCGACGACGCCTGGGACGACGCCCGCACCGAACGCCTTCCCGCCCACCTGCGCATGACCTTCCGCGTCATCGAGGAGCGCCGCGGCGGCGAGGTCGTGCTCGACGAGTCCAAGGACCTCGTCTCGCTCCAGCGACGCCTCGCGCCCCAGGCGCAGGCGGCGGTGCGGGCGGCGGTCAAGGGGGCGGTCGGTGCGGCGCTGCGGGAGGCTGCTGCCGGGGCGGAGGGCGAGGCGGGACCGGCGCTCGGTCTTCCCGGGTCTGCTCGTTCCTCGCAGACCCCTGCCAGGCCCACCACGACCTTCGCCACCGATCCCGCCTCACCCGCCTCCGTCTCCGGGTCGGCTTCAGCGGGCCGCCCTGGTGGGGACATCGGTGGGGCTGATGAGAGCGGGGCGCCCGACGGCGGCGCTCCCTCCGTGGTCGTCGCCGAGGCGACCGGGCTCACCACGTGGCCCACGGGGCTTCCGGACGGCGTGCTGCCCGAGGTCGTGTCGACACCCGCCGGGGGCGGCATGGTCGTGCGCGGGTACCCCGCGCTCGTCGAGGAGGTCGACGCCAAGGGCAAGCCCAGCGTCGCGCTCCGCGTGCTCGCCGACCGGTCGGCGCAGGACCGCGAGCACGCACGCGGCGTCCGGCGCCTGCTGCTCGGCGAGACCGCGCTCCAGACCCCCCGGATCACGAGCCGCTGGACCGGGACGCAGTCGCTGACCATGGCCGCGAGCCCGTACCGGAACACCGAGGCGCTCGTCGCCGACCTGCAGCTCGCGGCCGTCATGGCGCTGACCTCCGGGGCCAAGGCCTCGCAGTACGGGCCCCTGCCCGATGCCGTACAGATCCGCAGCGCCGACTCGTACACGGCAGCGCGGGACCTCGTGAAGCGGCACCTCGAGAACGAGGTGCACCAGATCGTCGGGCACGTCGTCGCGGCGCTCACCGCAGCACGGAACCTGGACGGCGAGATCCGGTCGGCCAACAGCCTCGCGCTGCTCAACACGCTCCAGGACGTGCGCGACCAGGTCGCCGGACTCGTGGGCGTGGGCTTCGTGTCCCGCACCCCGGCCCACCGCCTGCCGCACCTGACCCGCTACCTGCGTGCGGCGTCGTACCGGATCGAGAAGGCCGCGACCAACCCGCACCGCGACGCCGAGCTCGCCTGGCGCGTGCACGACGTCGAGGAGGCGTACAGCAAGGCGCGCGCCGCCTACGCGGCCGGCCCCGCAGACCCCGCGCGCCTGGCCGAGCTCGACGAGGCGCGCTGGCTCATCGAGGAGTTCCGGGTCTCGCTGTTCGCGCAGCAGCTCGGGACCGACGGGCCGGTCAGCGAGAAGCGGATCAGGAAGGTGCTCGCACCGGGCGGGTGGTAGCCCGACCGGTGCTGCCGCGCCCCCGGAGTGACGCGATCGTGGCGTCGGTAGCGCTGCGCATGTGCTAACCGCCCGGCGCCCGGCGCCCGGCCCGTGGGACCTTGGTCACGATCTTCCGGACAGAGGTCATTTTCGACCGGACGGCCGGGATTCGGTGCCTACGCTGAGGAGGACGGCCAGGACATGCGACTGGCCGCACGAGCTGCTCTGGAGGGCATCATGCGCACCGTCGTCGTCACCGGCACCGCCTCAGGAATCGGCAAGGCCCTGAAGGGCCTGCTGGAGGCGGACGGGCACAGGGTGATCGGGGTCGACCTGCGCGATGCCGACGTCCAGGTCGACCTCACGACCGACGCGGGCCGCACGGGTCTCGTCGAGCAGGTCACCGCGCTCAGCGGCGGCACGATCGACGCGATCGTCGCCAACGCGGGCCTGTCGACCGGCAGCCCGGTGACGCTCGCCGTCAACTACTTCGGCGCCCTCGCGACGCTCGAGGGACTCCGTCCGCTCCTGGCCGGGTCGGACGCCCCCCGCGCCGCCGTGACGTGCTCCATGGCGAGCCTCCTGCCCGTCGACGACCAGCTCGTCGAGCTGACCCTCGCGGGCGACGAGGCCGCAGCGCTGGCCCGCGCCGCCGAGCTCACCGCGGCCGGGACGGGCGACATCATCTACGGCAGCAGCAAGGCCGCGGTCGCGCACTGGCTGCGCCGCTCCGCGCCGAGCGCCGACTGGGCCGGTGCGGGCATCCCGCTCAACGCGATCGGCCCCGGGATCGTCCAGACCGGCATGACCGCCGAGATGCTCGCGACCGAGGAGTCGACCAAGGCCGTCGAGTCCCACGTGCCCATGCCGCTCGGCGGGATCATGGGCCCCGAGGTTCCCGCGAACCTGCTGCGCTTCCTCGTCTCACCGGAGAACAGCCACATGTGCGGGCAGGTCGTCTTCGTGGACGGCGGCTCGGACGTGGTCATCCGGGGCGACAAGGTCTGGTGACCTGACCGGCTCACCTCGAGAAGGCGGCCCGACGGCGGAACACCCCTCCCGCCGTCGGGCCGCCTTCTGCGTGCCCGGGCCGGGCGGACGCGCACGACGTGCGCGAGCATGGGGGCATGCGCCTCACCGCCGAGCTCGGAGACATCACGACGGTCGACGTCGACGCGATCGTCAACGCTGCGAACTCGTCCCTGCTCGGAGGTGGTGGGGTCGACGGGGCGATCCACGCCGCGGCCGGCCCCCGGCTGCTCGCCGCGTGCCGCGAGCTGCGACGCACGTCCCTGCCCGACGGCCTGCCCGTGGGCGGGGCGGTCGCGACGCCGGGCTTCGACCTGCCGGCACGGTGGGTGATCCACACGGTCGGCCCGGACCGCCACCGCGGCCAGACCGATCCGGCGCTCCTCGCCTCGTGCTTCGCGACCTCCCTGGACGTCGCCGCCGCGCTCGGTGCCGTCTCGGTCGCGTTCCCGGCCGTGAGCGCGGGTGTCTACGGGTGGGACGCGCACGAGGTCGCGCGGGTCGCGGTACGGACCGTGCGCGCGTGGGGAGTCCAGGACGACCAGCGCATCGAGGCCGTGCGGTTCGTCCTGTTCAGCGGGAGGTTGCTGAGCGCTTTCGAGGGTGCGCTCGCCGACCCCGCATGACCTTTACCAACTTGTGATTTTCGAAGTATCAGATACTTCCTTTCCTCCCCCTCTCCCCCGTTGCTAGCGTCGACGGTGATTTACCTGATACTCGGAGTTGCACCAAGGTGATGGGCGCTCCGCGATCAGACCGGCAACGAGGCCGGCCACGAGAGGACCCTCGCACATGACAACCCACGCACTTCCGCGCCCTTCGCGCGCGCACTCAGCCCTGACCATCGGCGCCCTGTTGGCGTTGGCACTCGTCGTCGTCGTGCTCGTCGGCTATCTCCTCCTCTTCAACGGCAAGGTGGCCGACGGCGCCACGCGCCTCGACGAAGGAGCCTCACGTCTCGAAGCGGGTGCAGCCGAGCTGGCCGACGGCGCGACCCGCGCCGAGGACGGCGCAGGCAAGGTCGCCGACGGGTCGAAGGCCCTCGAGGACGGGGCGAAGACCCTCTCCGCGGGTGCGACCCAGGCGTCGAGCGGCGCCGAGCAGCTCGCGGCCGGCGGGGTCACCGCGCTCGACGGCGCCGCGCAGCTCGCCGCCGGAGCCGACGAGCTCAACGCCGGCGCGGCGAAGCTCGCCCCAGGCGCGGCCGACGCGTCCACGGGGGCGAACAAGCTCGCCGCCGGGGCCAAGGAGCTCGATGCTGGCCTCACCGGGCGGCTCGCCCCGGGAGCCGCAAAGGTGGCGGACGGCGCTGCTCGGCTGTACGCCGGTTCCGGAGAACTCAGCACAGGCCTCAGCACCCAGCTCGCTCCCGGGGCTGCTCGGCTGTACGCCGGGTCGACAGACCTCAGCACAGGCCTCACCACCCGGCTCGCCCCCGGCGCCGACCAGCTGTACGCCGGGTCGACAGACCTCAGCACAGGCCTCACCACCCGGCTCGCCCCCGGCGCCGACCAGCTGTACGCCGGGTCGACCGACCTCAGCACAGGCCTCACCAACCGACTCGCCCCCGGCGCCGCACTGCTTCACGCCGGCTCGGGAGAGCTCAGCAACAGCCTCACCACCCGGCTCGCGCCCGGCGCCGCACTGCTCCACTCCGGCTCGGGAGAGCTCAGCGGCAAGCTGACGAGTGAGCTGGCCCCTGGCGCAGCAGACCTCGCACGAGGAGCGTCCAGCCTCTCGACCGGAGCTGCCGCCGCAGCGTCGAGCAGCGGCGCTCTCGTCACCGGAGCGCGAAGCGTCTCCGACGGCGCGGACGCCCTGGCCACCGGCTCCGGCTCGCTCGCGGATGGCGCCTCGCGGCTTCACGGCGGCGCGAGCGCTCTGTCTGCAGGGCTGGAGTCGGCCGCTGGATCTGCGAAGACACTGAGGGACGGCTCGGCCGGCGTCGCCGCTGGGGCTGCCTCGGTCGAGGCTGGAGCCGCCGACCTCGCTGGCGACATCGCCGCACTGGCTGCTTCTGTGCCGTCCGACTCGCCCCTCAAGGCCGAGCTCGATCGACTTGCCGGTGCCGCCGGTGGCCTCTCCACGGGAGCGGCGTCGGTCGAGGGCGGGGCAGCAGAGGTCGCAGCCGGGACCGCTCGGCTCTACGGTGGCTTCACGGCCGAGAAGGGGCTCGTGAACAGCGCCCGGGCGCTCGACGCAGGGGCCGCCGACCTCCGGTCCGGGACTGCCAGGCTCGATGAAGGGGCCCAGACGCTGAGGAGCGGAGCGAAGCAGGTCGCCGACGGTACCGCAGCGCTCTCCACCGGTCTGGGCGAGCTCTCGAGCGGTGCCGCACGGGTCCAGGCGGGCTCACAGCAGGTCGCTTCCGGGGCCCAGTCCGCGGCGACGGGCGCCTCCACCCTCAACACCAAGCTGGGCGAGCTGTCCACCGGCGCCCAGGACGCAGCGGCCGGCGCGACGAAGATCAAGGCTGGACTCGACGACCTCGCCCCGGGGATCGTCCAGGCAGCAGGAGGAGCGGCCGACATCGAAGCCGGGCTCGGCGTCCTCGCCCCCGGCCTCCGCTCGGCCGCGAACGGCGCGACCGAGATCAGCACCGGGCTCGGCGTCCTCGCCCCCGGCCTCCGCTCGGCCGCGAACGGCGCGACCGAGATCAGCACCGGGCTCGGCGTCCTCGCCCCGGGCGTCGTCAAGGCCGCGGGAGGCGCGACCGAGATCAGCACCGGGCTCGGCGTCCTCGCACCCGGTGCCGCCGAGGTCTCCGTCGGCGCGACCGACGCGGCGACGGGGTCGCAGAAGCTCTCGGCCGGTGCCCAGGAGCTCGCCGCGGGCAACACCAAGCTCGCCACGGGCGCCCGGGACCTGTTCGCGGGCACGACGAAGCTCGAGGACGGCTCGCTCTCGCTGCACACCGGCATCACGACGCTGTCGACCGGTGCCACGACGCTCGCCGCGGGCAACGCCGCGCTCGCCGAGGGTGCGGGCACGCTGCACGCCGGGACCGCGACGCTGGCCGACGGTGCGGGCGATCTCGCCGAGGGCAGCTCGACCCTCGCGGAGGGCGCCGGAACGCTCGCCGACGGGACCGTCGAGATCTCGGACGGCACGGCCAAGATGAAGTCGGACGTCGAGAACAGCCCTGCGGGCAAGCTGTCGCTGGGCGCCTCAGCGATCCTGGGCGGGGGACTTCTCGCCGGGGTGTTCGGCGTAGGACTGGGAATGCGCCGCCGGCTCACCATCTGAGCACCGGCTGACCAGCGCGATCCCGCGCGGCGCCTTCACAGTCGACGGTGACGCCGCGCATCTCGAGGGTGGCGGGGCCGTGTCCATGACCTGGACGCGGCTCCCGCCGCCCTCGCTCTGCGTCGCCGCCCAGATCGATATGCAACAACATGCTCGTCAGGCAGGTACTTGCCAAGTAGGAAAGTAGATGCTTGGATCAGTGCATGAGCAGCGACGCAATCCCCTCGGCCGCCCCGACTCCTCAGGAGGCCGCCGCGGTGCTGGCCCTCGCGGAGTCAAGCACCCGCACGACCAGGCTCCGCGGGGCCCGCTGGGTCAGGACGTACCTCCTGGGCTGGGGGCTCGGCAGCATCGGCCTCGTGCTCGCGATCGGCATGGGCGGACGAGTCGGGTTCTTCGTCGGCATGGCGGCCTGGGCAGCGCTGGTCACGATCGGCGTGACCTGGGCATCGCGCCAGGGCTTCTTGGCACAGGGGTCGCGCCGGCGCCTCGCGGTCGCCCCGGCGGCATGGGCTGTCGTCTACGGCGCGACCCTCGTCATCGGCCTGCCCGGGCAGGCGGGCAACCTCGCCTACTGGCTGCCCGCGGCACTGGTCTCGGCCGTCCCGATGGTCGTCGTCGCCCTCTGGCCGCGACGCGAGGAGCAGGAAGCATGACCGAGGCCCACCCCCGTCACCGGCTCGACGACGTCATCCACTCCCCCGTCCGCCTCTCGGTCGTCGCGGCGCTCGCCGGGGTCGAGAAGGCCGACTTCAAGTCCCTGCGCGACACGATCGAGGTGTCCGACTCGACCCTCTCCAAGCAGCTCACGGTGCTCGAGGAGGCCGGCTACGTCGAGATCAGCAAGGACCGTGTCGGCCGTCGACCACGGACCTGGGCGTCCCTCACGCCTGCGGGCCGCACCGCGCTGACCAGCCACCTCCAGGCGCTGCGGGCGATCGCCGAGCAGCAGCTCCCTCCGGTCGCCGACGCCTGATCCACAGGTCCTGTGGACGGGAGCCGTGCACAGGCCCGCCGACCGGCGCTCGTTCCACAGGACCACGCCCTCCGGCACCGCACGTGGGTGCCGTGCGCAAGAGTGGGACCATGACCACGACCGAGGCAACGTCCCCCGAAGCCACCTCGCCGCTCGCCGCCCCCGCCGACGCCCCCAACCCCGCACGGGGTGCCCGGTGCTTCGGCGACGGCGACCCGCTGTACGAGGAGTACCACGACACCGAGTGGGGCGTGCCGGTCCACGGGGACGAGGCCCTGTTCGAGCGGTTGGCCCTCGAGGCCTTCCAGTCGGGACTCGCGTGGATCACCGTCCTGCGCAAGCGCCCGGCGTTCCGCGCGGCCTTCGCGGGCTTCGACCCCGAGGTCGTCGCGCGCTTCGCCGAGGAGGACGTCGAGCGGCTGCTCCAGGACGCGTCGATCATCCGCAACCGGATGAAGATCGAGGCGACCATCTCCAACGCGCGCGCCCTGCTCGCGCTGCACGAGCAGGGCCGCACGCTCGACGAGCTGGTCTGGTCGTTCGCACCGGGCGGCTCACGCGCACCCGAGGGCGGCACTCCCCCCGACCGCCCACGCCCCGCGACGTTCGCGGACCTCGCGGCGAGCACCCCCGAGTCGATCGCCCTCGCCAAGGCGCTCAAGAAGGAGGGCTTCAAGTTCATCGGCCCCACGACCGCCTATGCGGCCATGCAGGCGTGCGGGCTCGTCGACGACCACCTCGCCACGTGCCCGGTCGTGTCCTCGCGCTGAGCACGGCTCCGGCCACTTGCTATAGCAGAAGAGTTCCACTCCGTGAGATGAGGTGCGATCATGAGGACCATGTCCTCGTACGTCAGCGTCCTCGACCTCTTCTCGGTCGGCATCGGGCCCTCGAGCTCGCACACCGTCGGCCCCATGCGGGCCGGCACCACGTTCGCGCGCTCGCTCGAGCAACGCGCCCTGCTGGACCAGGTCGCCACGGTCAAGGTCGTGCTGTGCGGGTCGCTCGGCGCGACAGGGATCGGGCACGGGACCCCGGACGCCGTGGTCGCCGGGCTCCGAGGCCTCGATCCGGAGACGTGCGACCCCGACGAGGTCCCCGGGAGCTGGGAGCGCCTGGGCGACGGCCACGAGGTCCGCATCCTCGGCCACCGAGCCGTGACCATGTCGAGCGCCGACGTCCGCCTGGCCCCGCTCACCCGGCTCCCGGGCCACCCCAACGGGATGCGGTTCACGGCCCTCGACGCGAGCGGCGACGTCGTGGCCGAGCAGGTCTACTACTCGGTCGGCGGCGGGTTCGTCCTCACCGAGCAGGAGCTCGAGGCCGCCGCCGCGAACGAGGAGGCCCAGCACGCCGCGGAGCTCGCGGGCGCCCCGATCGACCCGGCCACCGAGCCCTCGGACGTCCCGCACCCGTTCGCCAACGCCGCCGAGCTCCTGGCCTCCTGCACGCTCGAAGGTCGATCGATCGCCGAGACCGCGTGGGAGAACGAGGTCTCGCTGCGCCCAGCGTCCGAGGTCGGCGCGGGGCTCGACCGGATCTGGCGGACCATGAGCGAGTGCGTCGACGCGGGCCTGGACCGCCGCGGCATGCTCCCGGGGAGACTCAAGGTCCGCCGTCGGGCCCGGGCGCAGCGCGAGAAGCTGGAGGCTGCCGAAGCCGCTGAGGCCGCGAGCGGGGCGGTCGCACGCAACGACCACTCGATCGAGTGGCTCCAGGCCTACGCCATGGCCGTCAACGAGGAGAACGCCGACGCCCGCCGCGTCGTCACGGCCCCCACGAACGGTGCCGCAGGCATCCTGCCCGCCGTCGGCCGCCACTTCCTGCGCATCCATCCGGACCTCGCGGCCGACGAGGACGCCACGCGTCAGGCCATGCGCACGTTCCTGCTCACGGCGGGCGCGATCGGCGCACTCTACAAGCGCAACGCGTCGATCTCGGGGGCGGAGGCCGGATGCCAGGGCGAGGTCGGCTCGGCCTGCTCCATGGCGGCGGGGGCCATCTGCGCGGTGCTCGGCGGCACTCCGGCGCAGGTGGAGAACGCCGCGGAGATCGCGATGGAGCACAACCTCGGGCTCACGTGCGACCCGGTCGGCGGACTCGTCCAGGTCCCGTGCATCGAGCGCAACGCGATCGCGGCCTGCACCGCGGTCTCGGCCGCCAAGCTGGCCCTCCAGGGAGACGGCGCGCACGTCGTCTCGCTCGACGCGGTCATCGAGACCATGCGCCAGACGGGGCTGGACATGTCGACCAAGTACAAGGAGACGTCGACGGGTGGCCTCGCGGTCAACGTCATCGAGTGCTGAAGGCGCTCCGGCTGAACGAGTGCTGAAGGCGTTCCGGCTGAACGAGTGCTGAGAGCGGTCCGCATCGACGAGTGCTGGGTGTCCTCCGGCAGCGCCCGTACCGGAGTCCCAGCGCGCCGACCAGTCCCGCCTGACATGATGGCGAGATGTCCGGCTCGTCCCCCGATCGAGCGCGCCGCGCTCCGGCGCCGCGCTTCTCGCTGCGCACTGTGGTCGCGCCCCTGACGTCCGGGGCGACGGTCCGGGCGGGGGTCTTCCTGGTCGTGGGCGGCGTGGTGGCCGGGGCGTACGGGCTGCTCGGCGCAGGTTTCCTGCAGATGTTCGCCGAGCCGCGGACCGCGACCCCCACGACCGTCGTGCTCGCGATCGTCGCGACGATCCTTGCCGCCGTGCCGCCCTTCCTCGCGCCGGTCCGAGCGGTCGAGGTCCTCGCGGTGCGCACCCTGCTCGACGTCGACGTCCCCGTCCCGTCCGGCAGACCCGGCGCGGCCGCCCGGTGGCGTGGTGCAGCCTGGTTCGCTCTCCACCTGCTGCTCGGTCTCGTCGTCGTCGCCGTGCTGCTCGCCGTGGTCCCGCTCGTGCTTGACCTGGTGCTCTCGGTGTTCGGCGAGCCGTTCGTCGACCCCGGATGGTTGACGGGGGTGCTGGAGAGCGAGGCGGCTCGTGTCGCGCTCGCGCTGCTCGTGCTCCTCGCCCTGCCGTACGCCGTCGTCGGAGCACGTGCCGTGCTGCGGGCGGCGGCACCGGTCCTGCTCGGCCCCGACCAGAGCGAGCGCATCGCGGAGCTCGAGGCGCAGGCAGCGCGCCTGACGGCGCGCAACCGTCTCGCTCGCGACGTGCACGACGGCGTCGGTCACGCCCTGACGATCACCGTGCTCCAGGCCGCCGCGGCGTCCCGCACCCTGGAGACCGACCCGCAGGCCTCGCGACGTGCGCTCGAGGCCATCGAAGAGACGGGGCGCCACGCCCTGGCCGAGCTCGACGACCTGCTGAGACGCCTGCGCGACCCCAGGAGCGACGCATCGGCCGAGCACGACGACGACGTCGCGATGCTCGTCAAGCACGCCCGTGCGGCAGGGGCGCACGTCACGCTGCGCCTCGTGGGCGAGGTGGGCCGGGCACCGCTGACGGTGACGCGCGAGATCTACCGGATCGCCCAGGAGTCGCTCACCAACGCGCTGCGGCACGCGCCGGGAGCACCGATCCACGTCCGGGTGGTCCGCGCGGACGACCTCCGGATCGAGGTCCGGCACCCGTGGTCGTCCCCGCCGGGCGGGGCGTCGGGTCGGCGGGGCCGCGGGCTCGCCGGTATGGAGGAGCGCGTGACCGCGCTCGGCGGCACGCTCTTCGCGGGGTCCGACGGCGGAGCGTGGGTCGTGCGCGCGTCGCTGCCTCTCGGCGCTCACGGGGCCGCGTCGGGCGAGGTGGCCTCATGAGTCGGACGGGTCCTGACGCGACCGGGCTCGCAGGGCCCGATGACTCCCCGGCCGGCCCCGGGAGGGTCCTGCGTGTCCTCGTGGTCGACGACGAGCCGCTGGTCCGGGTGGGCCTGCGGGTGATCCTCGACGCCGAGCCCGACCTCGAGGTCGTCGGGGAGGCTGCGGACGGGGCCGAGGTGCCCGGCGCGGTCGAGGCGACCCGGCCCGACGTCGTGCTGCTCGACGTCCGTATGCCGCACGTCGACGGGATCGCCGCGACCCGCGCGATCGTGGCCCGTGGCCCCGCTCCCCGGGTCCTCGTCATGACGACGTTCGAGAACGACGACCACGTGCTCGACGCGCTCCGCGCGGGCGCGCACGGCTTCCTCCTCAAGCGGGCGCGCCCCGAGGAGCTGGCCCAGGCCGTGCGGGTCGTCGCCCACGGGGAGTCGCTCCTCTTCCCCGACGCGGTACGACGCCTGGCGACCGCGCACCCGGCACAGGGCGATGCCTTGCGCTCGGCCCGGCTCACCGAGCGCGAGGGCGACGTGCTGCGCCTCATGGCCACCGGGAGGTCCAACCAGGAGATCGCCGGCGAGCTGTTCCTCGGGGTGGAGACCGTGCGCACCCACGTGGGCAACCTGCTCGCCAAGCTCGGCGTCCGCGACCGCACGCAGGCCGTCGTCGCGGCCTACGAGTCGGGCTTCGTACGACCGAACCCCTAGGGCGCGGGTCTCGAGGGGACGTCGAGCCCCCGTGCAGGGCTCCCGTGGGTCGGCGAGGATGGTTCCGAGCCCCACGACACGGATCCAGGAGGCGACACCATGACGAAGTATCTGATCACCTTCCCGAGCGCAGCGATGGTCGTTCCCGACGACGAGCTACCGGCCGTCTCGGACGCGTCCCGCGCGGTGGTCGAGGAGGCGAAGCAAGCAGGGGTCTGGGTGTTCGGCGCTGCGATCGACGAGGGCGTTCCCCCTGTCCTGGTCGACGGGGACGGCACGGTGACCGAGGGCACGTACCCGCAGACGAAGCAGCTCGACGGCGGCTTCACCCTCCTGGAGGTGCCCACGCGCGAGGAAGCGCTGGCATGGGCAGCGAAGTTCGCGGTCGCCTGCCGGTGCGCGCAGGAGGTGCGCGCCTTCCACTACGACCCCGCGAGCTGACGGGGTCGACCGCCCGACCGCACCCAGGTGGTTCCCCCGTACGGGGGACCCCGCTCACCGGAGCGGGTGATCCCGTCCCGGCCGCACGCCGGAAGCCTGGAGTGACAGCCCGCCGGACCCCCGGCGGCCGTCACCTCGGGAGACACCATGGATGGCTCGGAACTCACGACCAGCTCGCCCGGCTCGGCCACGACCTCAGCAGGACACCGGCACAGCCCGTCCGGTCCCGCCGGCTCACGGCCCGACGGCACGGCACACCCTCCCGGCGACACCCCCCGATGGTCGCGGTGGGTCCCGTGTCTCACGGTCGCGTGGTGGCTCGCAGGGGCGGTCACGGCCCTCGTGGCCGTCCTCACCGGGCGCCACCTGCCGGTGGGGGCGTCGACGCCCGATGCCGCCGGGACGATCGTCGACTCCGTCCCGAGCGACAGCCTGACCACGGCGCTCGCCGCCCTGGGACTGTTCGGGGCGGCGCACGCGGCGTGGATGACGTCGCGCGCCGCCCGCCCGACGACGCGCCGGGTGCGCGCCGCGGCCGTCACCGTCTCCGTGCTCGTCACGTCGCTCGGTGTCCTGTTCGCCGACACCAGCCTTCTCGCCCGCATGGGCTATCTCCCCGTGGTCCTCGTCCGGGCACCGTTCGACCCTGAGCTCGCGGGGGCCTTCGACCAGTACGTCGCGCCGGCGTTCCTGCTCCAGCTCGGTGTGCTCGTCGCCCTGGCCCTCCTCGTGGTCACGACCGTCCTGTTCGTCCGGCGCAGCAGCGGGGCGTGCGCGGTCTGCGGACGCCTGGGCCTGCCGGTCGGCGACCACCGCGCACCGGCGCCGGCCGGGAAGGCCTCCACGACGCCGTCGGGCATCGTGGCCTGGGGACTGCCCGCCACGATCGTCGCGGCCGTCATCCCGTGCCTCTACGCCGTCACGCGGCTGATCTGGGTGCTGGGGTACCCGCTCGGTCTCGACCCCGAGATGTACGAGCAGGACGCCGGCAAGCTGGTCGCCCCCGCAGTGGGCCTCGGGCTGTTCGCCGTGGTCGGCGCAGTGCTGACCCTCGGTCTCGTCCAACGGTGGGGAGAGGTCTTCCCCCGCTGGGTCCCTGGTCTGGCGGGGCGCCGGGTCCCCGTCGCGCTCGCGGTCGTCCCCGCCACGGTGGTCGCGGTCGCGATCCTCCCGGCCGGTCTCTCGATGATCAAGGGACTGCTCGAGATGCCCCCGGCAGAGGTCCTGACCAGCTGGGCGGCGTTCGGTCCTGGCGTGCTCTGGCCCCTGTGGAGCGTCGCGCTCGGGGTCGCCACTGCCGCGTACGCGACCCGGCGCCGAGGAACCTGCCGGCTGTGCGGTCGTTCGCCCTCGTCGGCCACGCACCGCGTCGCCCGATGAACCGGGTCCCCGTGTGCCAAGGTGGAAGACCAGCACCTTCGACGATCGGACCCCATGCACCAGGAGCACCTGCCGTCCCCGACCCCTCCGGTCCAGCACCTGCACCTGTCGGCGCGCCTCGAGGACCGGATCCGTGCGGCTGCTGTGCGGTTCCTCCGGTCGCGGGGGTGGACCCCGCGGATCGAGCCGTACGTCGGCTACGGCACCGACGGCTCGGTGCGCGTCCTGGCACGCGTGCTGCTGAGCCGTCCGCACCGCCGCGCGGACCTGGTCTGGAACCGGCGCGGGTGGCGCAACTACCTCACGGTCTCGGCCCCGGGCGAGGTGGTGCGCGCGTCCGTGACGCGCACGGGGGCCTCGGGGCTCGACGAGCGTCTCGTCGTGGACCTCCCGGCAGACCGGGACGGCTACGTGGACGGGATGCTCGACGTCGCGCTCGAGGAGGGGTGGCACGACGTGCAGCTCGCGACCGCGAGCGGGGCCGTCGCGACGTCGCGGGTCTTCGTGGTCGGTCCTGGTCGGCGCCTGGGGGTCATCAGCGACATCGACGACACGGTCATGATCACCATGGTCCCCAGCCTGCTGCGCGCGGTGTGGAACACGTTCGGGCTGCATGCGAGCGAGAGGCGACCCGTGCCCGGCATGGCCGACCTGTACCACGGCATCGCCTCTGTACATCCAGAGACCCCCTTCGTGTACCTGTCGAACGGGGCGTGGAACACCGCGGGAAACCTCGAACGCTTCCTCGATCGCAACGGGTTCCCGCCCGGGACGCTGCTCCTCACCGACTGGGGCCCCACGGCCACGGGGTGGTTCCGCAGCGGTCAGGAGCACAAGGGCAACGCGATCGACCGGCTCGTCCGCGAGCTGCCCGACGTCGGCTGGCTCCTCCTCGGCGACGACGGACAGCACGACCCCGAGATCTATGCCGCCGCGGCCCGCCGGCACCCGCAGCACGTCGCCGCGATCGGCATCCGGCAGCTCAGCCCCACCCAGCGGCTGCTGGCGCACGAGCCGCCCGCGCCGTCGGGCAGGAACGGCGGGTCGAGCCGGGGCGGGACGGGCACGCCCGGCTCGCGCCGCACCCGGCGCCCTGCGCACGGCGTCCCCACGGCAGGCGGGCCCGACGGCGGAGCGCTCGCCCGGGCGCTCGGGCGCGCTCTGCGCTGAGGTCGGCCCCCGCGCGCCGGGTGCTGCCCCCTGCCGGGGTCAGGTAGAGCGCGGCCGTCGACACCAGGGTGCTGGACTTCGGTACACACACCACAGCTAGCTCATCGCACCCGCATACCGCTGCAGCTCCCGCTTCCAGACGATGATGACCGTCGTCACCGCGACGACCGTGATTCCCAGCGCGGCGGGCACCATCCAGAGGGACGCCATCCCGAACATCACCTGTGCCGGAACGGTCGAGATGAAAGCCACGGGTATCACCCAGGTGAGCAGGACTCGCAGAACCTGGCCGTAGAGAGGGACTGGTACGCGACCAAGGTTGAGGCCAGCATGGAGCATGAAGGTCGCGTCGAACTGCACCTGAGAGAGCACCTTGTACGAGGTGAGCACACCGAACGCCCACATCAGCACGATGGCGCACACGACGCACACGACGCTCCCGAGAGCCGCCAGCGGCGACGGGGGGCCACCCCCGTTGACCACTGCCAGCACTGCGAGCCCGAGGGCCAGCAGGAGCTTCGGGGTGTCCTGGATGCCCAGTGTGCGCAGCGAGCAGAGGACCAGCGAGTGCACGGGGCGCAGCAGGACCGCATCGAGCGTTCCGGTGCGCACCTCCTCACCCCAGCGGCCGACGTTGGGCTGGACGACGATCCACATGATCGCGTCCATGAGGTACCAGATGGCGAGCAGGTACATCAGGCGTGGCAGTGTCCAACCACCTGCGCCGTCAGAGTGCAGCGACAGCACGACAGACGGTACTGCCGACACCCCGAGCCACACGAGCGAGACCAAGGTGCCCGCGATCAGGTCGGATCGGTACTCGGCAGCACCGGACAGTGTCGCCTTCCACCCCCAGAGGAGCACCATGAGAGTGTGCCGCAGGGACCCCACCTTCGGCCCCTCCCAGGTCGACGCGGTGGTGCTCACGTGCCCACCGCCTCGTATCGACGCTGGGCTCGTCGCCAGAGACAGTGGAAGGCGATGTGGAGCACGACGATCCACACGAGGCACTCGACGAGGAGCCAGGCATCGTGGTCGCCGATCCCGGCCATGACCTCGGCGGGAGCGCCCGCTGCGTACCAGAATGGCTGGTGTGCGAGTATCTCGGGCAGTGGGCCAGGCATGAGGGCGATGGGTGCCACCATGCCACCGAGCACCCACTCGAGCCCGAAGACCAGCCCCATCACTCCGTCAGCCTTCGTCATCCAGAACGCGATGCAGGCGACGAGCGCCCCTACGTAGGTCATCGCCGTGATCCCGAGGATCGTCACGACCAGCGCCAGCAACCAGTCCGCTGGCTCGTTCGTGACCGCACCGTGCGCTGCGAAGATGACGACCGGCACGCCGACCATCGCGACCGGCGCCCTGTACAAGTTGACCGCGATCCCCTCGGCGACGGGAACCAGCACCGGAGGAAAGGGACGCAGGAGCATCGCGGACAGCTGACCGCTGTGGATCCTGCCGGACATCCCGAAGACGACGCTGCCCGTGATCCAGAGGTTGGAGACGACAAGGAGAATCGCGAAGTACGTCGTGAACTGGGCCTCGGTGATACCCGAAATCGCACCGTCCGCCGCGGCCCCCCGCCACAGGACCATGAACGCGAGCGGGACGACCCACCCGAACGCGCCCATGGCGATCTGCGCCCTGTAGGCCGCGCGGGCCTGCACCTCGGTCCGGAGCGTCGCGGCACCCGTACGGATCACATGTGTGGGACCGCTGATGGGCCGGCGACCTGCCTCCACGCTCCCGTCAGCGCGTAGTGCACTTTGAGGGGTCACGGTCTGACGTGCGGTCATGACACCTCCTCGCCACGGCGGTAGAGCTGAGTGAGCGCCTCCTCGAGCGGTGGGTCACCCATCTTCAGGTCGGTGACGGTCTCGACCTGCTCGAGCAGACCGACAACTCTCCCCGCGCGCCCCCGCGGCACGGTGAGAACGAGTTCGGTCGGTGTGTGCTCGACGATCGTGACCTCGTCGAGACCGATCGTCGCCAGCTCGCGCTCCGAGAGCGGCGCAAGCAGCTGCGCCCGCACCTGCTTGGCGTTGCTGCTCATCGCTTGGATCTCGCGCAACGAGCCCCGGAACGTGAGACGCCCACCGGAGATCGTCATGACGTCCTGGCACAGTGCTTCGATATCGGCGAGATAGTGCGAGGTGAGAAGGACGCACGCGCCGGTCCGGGCGACGTAGTCGGCGACGAACTCACGAATCTGCACCTGCGCCTCGAAGTCGAGTCCGAGCGTGGGTTCATCGAGGAGCACGACTGACGGTCGATGCAGAAGCGCTGCGGCGAACTCGCACCGCATGCGCTGACCGAGACTCAGCTTGCGCGCCTGCTGCATCACGATGGCGTCGAGCCCGAGCATCTCGATCAGCTCGTCCCTCGATGTCTCGAACTCGGCTCGCCCCAAACCATAGGTGACGCGATGCAGGTCGAACGACTCCCACACGGGTAGATCGATATGCAGCTGCCAGCGCTGTCCCATGACGAATCCGATGCGACGAAGCAGCTCGGGGTCTCGTCGTGACGGTTCGTGTCCCAAGACCTCGACACGGCCGGAGGTTGGGGTCAGCAGTCCGGCGAGACACTTGAGCGTGGTGGTCTTGCCCGCACCGTTTGGACCCAGGAAGCCAAGCACCTGACCACCGCCCGCGGTGAACGACACGTCCTCGACGGCAGTGACGGTGCGGTGCTCACGATGGACGATCGAGCGGAGCGCACCACGGAGGCCGGGCTCGCGAACGGTGACATCAAACTGGCGCAGCAGGTCTTCTACGACGATCATTCGCTCTCCTCATGACTACGTTGTTCTCGGCAGCCGAGAGCAGTTCCACGGTCCGTCAGATACCTGGTCACCCTCGGGCTGGTACGAGTCGGCCGAGCCCGGCGCAGGGCGTGGTGAAGGAAGGGGCTCAACTCACGGGCTCCCGCGCAAGATCCCGCAAGGCGGCGACGAGCGTCGTCAGGACCTCGGGTTCTGCCGCGGCGATCTCTTCCAGGAGAGGAACGGCATCGCGTCGGAACCCTTCGAGGTCGCCGCTGGACGTCGCGAGCATCATCGTCCGCAAGGTCCAGGCTCTACGCTCGATCCGCCGTAGCTCAGGCACGATCTCGCTGACCGCAGCGCCGAGCTCACCACACCTTTCGGCACGCGCCACCATCAATCGCTTGTGCTCCCACAGGACCTGGACATTGAGGATGTTGAACGGCTCGGCGCCGTCGGCGTAGCGCTTGAGGTGCCCCACGAGCGCGCTGTAACCCTGCATTCCCCAGTCACGGTCGAGGGCCGCCTGCGACGCCTGGTAGCGCTGGGACGTATTTGTCCCCACGAGGTACTCCTCGATCGCGTCGGCCACGAACACCGGGTCCAGCTCGTATCGCCCGGTGTCGTCGAAGCGGTAGAGGATGATGCCGGTGTCGTAGAAGTCACCCTCTCCCATCGCTTCGAAGGCAGTCCGGAACGACTCCTGGGGCGAGGTCGTCGGACGGAACATCTGATCCTGGTCGTAACCCAGGATCGCGAACGTGTCGTCGTCGTCGTCGAACCCGTAGACGAGCAGGTCGTGCGGGTAGTCGATCTCGTTGACGTACGCGAGCCGGTCTGGGATGTGGCGCTCGTTGACGGTCAGGTAGACGTACCACCCGTCACGGATCGCGTCACGAACCAGGTCGTCGATGCGGTCGCCGCGGGAACGACAGAACTGCCGGGTGAGCGTCTGGGTCTCGAGCCAGGGAGATCGCGTGAAGTCGTCGACGTAGAAGCAGAACGGGACGGGCGAGTCGGGAGCAAGGTCGAATGCGGTCTGGATGTAGTTGCTCAGCACCCAGTCACGTGCTTCCTCGCGTCCCTCGAGGATCGCAAGAGGGAAGGCATAGAACTGATAGCCGTACGCGAGCGGCGTGGCGATCGGCAGCATGCGCCTCATTGCAGGACCATCGCACGGTCATAGAGCCCGACGACGGCTTCCAGGGTCCCCACGGAGTCGCCCGCGTCGAAGAGCATCGGCCTCCCGGTGCTGACGTTGCTGCAGAAGTCCGAGATCTGCTGCTGGTGCGAGATTCCGTAGTAGGAGATTCCGACGGGTTCGTCGGTCAGGCTGCGCGCATTCTCCGCCTCCGCCAAGGCATCGAGCTCGGGCGAGCCGTACCAGTGGTGGAGCCGACCAGGGTGGTCGAGGTCGAAGGTGACCGTGCCTCGTGTCCCAGCGATCTCGATCCTTGATCGCCACTCGAGGCTGCTCGCGACGGTGATGCTGAGCAGCACGGCAGCCCCGGCCTCAGTCGTCAGCATTCCGCACAGGGTGTCCTCGGTCTCGATGACACCGCCGAGCGATACAGTCCGCGCGGTCGCCGCACGAGTCGTCAGGTCGCCGCACAACCATCGAACCGTGTCGAGACAGTGGTACCCCTGGTTCATCAGGGCCGACCCGCCTTCACCAGCCTGCGTACCCCGCCAGCTCGAGTCCATGTAGTAGGCGCCTTCCCGGCGAGCCTGAAGCGACGCACTGACGAACACCGTCTCACCGAGCAGCCCTTGCGTCATCCATTCCTTGATCGCGACGACGACGGAGTCGTACCGATGCTGCGAGACGACGGAGAGAGTGAGCCCCTGCGCCCGCGCCAGGTCCACGAGGCGCCGCGCCTCGGCGGGGTCGAGGCCGAACGGCTTCTCCACGAGGACGTGCTTGCCTGCCCGGAGAGCCGCCTCGACGATGCCCGCGTGGCTGGCGTGGTCGACGGTCACGGACACGCTCGTCACGTTGTCGTCGTTGAGGATGCCGTTGATGTCGCTGGTCGCTCGCGGGATCCCGTGCTCGGCGGCGAATGCCTCAGCGCGGGGCGCGACGGTGTCGCAGACGACGGAGACCGCCCATCCGTCGACCCTGCCGAACCCGCTCGCGTGGTTCGGTGCTACGCGGCCGCACCCGATGATCGCGTGATTCTCCACTGTGAATCTCCTTCTTCCGTCCCCTGGGTCCTACAGATATCCGTAGCTGAGCCAGCCGC
Source organism: Oerskovia sp. NPDC060338 (assembly GCF_042726295.1). Classification (NCBI taxonomy): domain Bacteria; kingdom Bacillati; phylum Actinomycetota; class Actinomycetes; order Micrococcales; family Cellulomonadaceae; genus Oerskovia; species Oerskovia sp. NPDC060338. The sequence goes on along the minus strand of NZ_JBHXCQ010000002.1, from coordinate 268,918 downwards.
CGTCCACGACGAGCGTCTCGCCGGTGATGTACGCGGCGTCCTCGGATGCGAGGAACAGGACCGGCCCGGTGACGTCGCTGGGAACGCCCCGTCGGCCCATGGGGATACGACGCACGATGTCGTCCTCGGTCAGCTTCCCGTCAGCGACCTGTGGATGAACCGTCTCGATGCGGATCATCCCTGGCGCGACTGCGTTCACGGTGACACCTCGTGACGCCCACTCGACACCGAGCGAGCGTGTCGTCTGGAGCACGGCCCCCTTGCTGGCCGCGTACGCAGTACGTCCGGGGAACGCCGTGAAGGACAGCAGCGAGGCGAAGTTCACGATCCGACCTGTCCCGCGTTCGAGCATCGTTCGCCCGACCTCGCGACACATGAGGATGGTTCCGAGTGCGTTGCAGTTCAGCATGGCGCGCACAGTGTCAGCCTCGACGTGCTCGGACGGACCGATCGAGAAGGCCCCGGCGCAATTGATGAGGACATCGAACGGCCCGCTGCGTTCCGTCAGCTCCGCCACCCCCCGGACTACCTGGTCCTCCTCGGATACGTCGATCGTCGTCCAGGCGGCCCGATCACCTGTGAGAGCGCCGATCTCGTCGCTCACGTGCTCGAGCTGCTCCGCGGTTCGGCTGGAGAGCGCTACCTGTGCGCCCTCCTGCGCGAACGCCAGTGCGCAGGCGCGGCCGATGCCCCGTCCGGCGCCCGTCACGAGGACGTTCTTGCCGTGGAAGCGCCCCACGGGCGGCGAACTGACGGCAGACATGCCGGTCACCGGCGTCGGTAGAGGCCGAGCCAGTGCCACTGGTCGGGCCGCTTCTCCGTGGGCAGGTTCTTGAAGCGTCTCAGCTCTTCGACACTGAACTGCTCTGCCCAGGGCAAGGTCATGTCGTCTGCTGTGAGTCGGATGGGTCCAGTGCCTGGGCTCATCCGATCGGAGAACTCGGTCATCACGAGGAGGCCACCGGGACGAAGGATCCTCGCTACCTCGCTGACGTAGCTGGCTCGTGCGTCGGGTCGGACGTTGTGATAGACGAACGAGTCGTGGACGACGTCCGCCGATGCGTCAGCCAATGGAACATCGAGGATGTCCCCGGTCACGAACTCGACGTTGGCGTTGTAAAAGCCGGCGAGCTGGCGCGCCTTGTCCAGGGCAGCGCTGGACCGGTCGACCCCGACGACGTTCATGCCGTGCCGGGCGAGGAACGTGGAATGCACTCCGGGGCCACATCCGAGGTCGACGACGCGCGATCCACGCGGGATCGTCTGGTCGATGACGAGACCCTGGAGCACGGGACTGACCGAGGTCGTCACCCAGCAGATGTCCGCAAGCTCCTCTTCCTCGTAGACGTTCGAGAACTTGTCGACCCAACGGTCGGTGAAGGCATCCATGCTCACGGCTCCTTGATCTGGGATCGCGCGGGGATCGAGACGTCGATCCCGAGGTAGTCGGGGACAGCGAGGTTCACGTCGGCTCGTAGCCGGAGGCGCCGGACGGAGCCCACGTCGCTCTCGTGGGCGAAGCCCGCGAGACGGTAGACGGTGTACATGGGTCGATTGACGTCGTTCGGTCTGAAGTCCGCGGTGACTCCCCTGCCCTGGGCGCGAGCGCCTGCCGCGAGAGATGCGAGAACGGCCCCGCCGACGTTGCGTCCCATGACGCGGCACGACATGAGAAACAGTCTGATGCGCCAGCTGTCCGGCTCCAGGGCGACGAGCACGAGGCCAACCATGCCGTAGTCCCCGAACCGATCGATCAGCTCGACGGAGAGGACCAGGTGGTCGTCCCGGTCCATCAGCGACGTGAGCTGCTCGCGGTCGAAGACCAGTCCGGTCGTGTTCAGCTGATGCGTGCGCTGGGTCAGTTCCGCAGCACGGTCGAGGTCCTCGACCACAGTGGCGCGAACCACCAACCTCATGTCGAGGGACGCAAGGAAGCTTGACCGCGGACCGACGAACGACTCCTCGTGGCGTTTGCGTACCGCAGCCTCGCGGTACATCCGCCGTCGGTTGCGGCCATCGGGGGTCCTTGGCACGTCGAGCTCGGGCCTCGAGAGCAGGTCGTCCACCCGTGCGGCGTCGACGCATCGAACGACAGGGTGGGCTTGACCGACCTCGGCCAGCTCGAACGGTGAGTCGTCGAGGAACATCAGCGTGTCGAGCCCGATGTTGAGCTCGGAAGCCACCGCGGCTACGAGAGTCGACTTCGCGTCCCACGAGATCTGCGGGAAGACGAAGTACTCCTCGACGCCGAGCTCGGTGAGTCGGGCACGCGCACGCTCCGGCTCGTTCTTGCTGGCGATCGACGACAAGATTCCGCGCCGATCCAGCTCGTGGATGATCTCCTGTACCCCGGGGCGAAGCCGCGCCCCGCCTCCCTCCGACAGGACACCCTCCCAGAGGGTGTCGTCGAGATCCCAGACGACACACTTGACCTTCTCTGCAGGCACAGGCTCAGCTCTCATCATGGTCTCCGCTGCGGTACCGAGCGAGAACCTGCGTCGCCACCAGATCTTGGAGCAGCTGGGTGTTGCCCTCGATCACCTCGTAGACCCGTGCGTCTCGAACGAGCACGTCGACGGGCGATCCCTCGACGAGCCCTGCCGCACCATGCAGCTGGGCTGCCGTCGCGGCCACGCTCGTCGCAGTCCTGCTCGCGAACAGCTTGGCCGTGAGGACGTCGTGCATCATCCACTCTGAACGCTCGTCCATGGCTCTCGCTGCCTTCCGGCATAGTTCGCGGGTCGCGTCGACCGCGAGCGACGCGTCGGCGAGCAACCCTCGGACGAGCTGGCGGTCGTGGAGCGGGCCGTCGAACTGGCGACGCCCGATCGACCGTCCGACGGCCTCGTTCAACGCGGTGCGGGCGAGACCCCATGCCGCGAAGGCGACGCTGAGTCGGCCCAGGGTCAAGGCGTCTGTCGCGACGTGCGACAAGGCGGCACCGGGTCGGCTCACGATCCGATCGCGAGGGACCCGGCACGCCTCGAGCCGCACGTCCGCGAGACGTGAGTCCGCGAGCCCGCTGGTTCGCGGCGACGGGCTCACGTGGACTCCCTCGTCGGTCCTCTTGACCAAGAGCGCGAGGGGCCCCTCGGCCCCTGCCGCGAACAGCAGGAAGTAGTCGGCCTCGAGACCGTAGGTGACCCATCGTTTCGTCCCGGTGAGCTGCCAGCCGTCGTCCGTCTCCTCGCAGGCGACGGACACGCCACGCACATCGCTGCCGGCCTCGTCCTCCGTGAGGGCGAACGCTCCGATCGACTCGCCCGACGCGAGGTGCGGGAGGTGGGCATCCTTCACCGACGGGCTCGCCCAGCGCTCGACCGCCCGGCACACCATGGTGTGCACGGTGAGCAACGACTGGCGCGACGGTGACACCTCGGCGACCAGCCGACAGATCTCGCCGTGCTCGGCGTGGCTCAGCCCGAGCCCCCCGTACTCGAACCCGACGAGGGTCCCGGGAACCCGCCGGGGGCCGCTGGCACTGAGAAACTCGCCGGCGAGGGTACGCGCCCGCCCGAGGTCTTCTGCGGTCAGCTGCACAGCTTCGTCCTGACGAAGGTCGTGATCGCGTCAAGCGAGTCGAAGTTCTCGATCTCGAGGTCGATGTCTGTGACCTCGAGATCGAACCGTCGCTCCAGGTGGGCGATCAGACCGGCCGCCGCGAGAGAGTCCAGCACCCCGTCGGACAGCAGACGGTCCTGTTCGAGCGCCTCGGGATCATCGACGTATCGTGCGAGAAAGGCACGCACCACCATTCGGATCGCTTCGTCGTCGGGCGCAACCTTGTTTCCTCCACTGATGCCGACGGTCATCGGTTCAGTCCTCCCCGTAGTCGTAGAAACCTCGTCCGGACTTCCGACCGAGGTGTCCGGCCTGCAGCATGGTCAACAGTCGAGTCGACGGCGCGAATCGTGCCGGACCGTAGTGGTCGCTCAGGATGTGGAGCGTGTCGACGATGGTGTCGACCCCGATGACGTCGGCGGTGCGAAGTGGCCCTGTGCGATGCCCCAGGCACCCACGGAACAGCCGGTCGACCTGCGGTGCTGTCGCGACACCGTCATCGAGCAGGGCGGCCGCCTCGTTGACGAACATCATCAGGCAGCGGTTGATGACGAAGCCCGCCGCGTCGTTCACCACCACCCGTTCCTTGCCCATGCGGTCGAGCACGCCTGTCAGGAACTCCACCGCATGCGCCGAGGTGTAGCTCGTCCGGACCACCTCGACCATCGACGAGGTCGCGACAGGATTCATGAAGTGCGCTCCGACGACACGCTCCGGGTGCTCGCTCGCGAGGGCGAGCGAAGTGATCGGTACGGCCGAGGTGTTCACGGCAAGGATCGCGTCGGCGCTCAGGACGGCGTCCAGCTCCTGGTGCACGGCCTGCTTGACCGCGACGTCCTCGGTGACGTTCTCCACGACCAGATGACATGCGGCAAGGTCCGCCAGGTCGTGGGACGTCCGGAGCGGCGCCGGGTCTGACGTCGCGCGACCGAGGGACAGCCGCGCAAGCCTCGATGCCCTCATCACCTCCGTCTGCGCCGATGCAAGCGCTGCAGGATCGTTGTCGTGGATCACGACCGTGATGCCGACGGACGTCATGGCGTGAGCAAGGCTCACGCCCATGACCCCGGCACCCACGACGCCCACCAGAAGGTCGGTCTCAGGCATGCTGTTCGCTCTCTCGTCGGTTCCAGTCATCGATGCACCTCGCCATCGGCCCGAGCTGCGACTCCTCGAAGACGACGATCGCCGGCACGTGGAAGCCCAGCCGCCGCTCCAGGCCCCGTATGAGCTGGACACTCATCATCGAGTCGCCACCAAGGTCGAAGAAGTCACTGTTCACGCGGAGGTCCGAGACTCCGAGAACCTCGGTCCAGACGTGCACCAGCGCTTCGAGAACAGCATTGTCGGCGTCCCCGGGGCTGACGTCCGGCGTGGCCGGCGGAGGCCCTCCCTGACCTGGCGCGGTCGCCGGTGCGCGTGTGTCGAGGAGCTCATCGCGACGGGCGTCGAGGTCCACGGTCCCGGCCACGGTGTCGGCGATGTCATAGCGGCGCTCTTCGAGAGAAGTTGCCGGAAGCGAGTCCCGCCACCCCGGACGAGACCCGTAGAGCGCCTGCCAGCTCGGCTCGACCCCTGCACACCACAGTGCCCCGAGTGCTCGGAGCAGAACCGAGTCGTCCCGAACGTTCTGGTAATCCCGGCGAACAGTCGGTACGACCATCGCGTCCCCCAGGTCGCGCTTGCTCTGGGCGGCGAGCGTCCGGAGCTGCCCCGGTCCGATCTCGAGAAGGACGCCGCACCTGGAGGAGGCAGTGACGAGCGCCTGGTCGAACCGGACGGTCGAGGTGAGGTGCTCGTACCAGTAGTCGCTGCGAGTGATCTCGGAGTCGACCCATCCACCGGTGACGTTCGAGGCGATGGTGATGTCAGGTTGACGGATCACGACCTGCTGCAAGAGTTCGGCAAGCGCTTCCGCAGCAGGCGCCATGAGAGGGGTGTGGAGTGCTTGCGTGACCGGGAGAAGTCGACCAGGAAGCCCTCGCTCGGCGAGCGCATCGGCCAGCGCGAGGATGCGCTCGCGCTGACCAGCGACGACGCAGCTGCGCGGAGAGTTGACGGCGGCGAGCCAGACGTCCGGGCCCGTCAGCTCTTCGGCCTCCTTCTTGGACATGCTCAGGGCGAGCATCGCACCGGCGGGCTGGGCGTCCACGAGCCGCGCGCGCGTCATCACGAGCCTGATCGCGTCTTCGTCCGAGAAGGCCCCTGCCACCGTCGCGGCCGACAGCTCTCCCAAGCTGTGTCCTACCACGGCGTCGGGCTGGATCCCCACACCCTGCAGGCTCCGCGCGAGCGCGACCTGGACGCTGAACACCATGGCGTGGGCTGCCACCGTGTCGACCTCGTTCAGCGCGCCAGCCTCTCGACGCTCGACCAGGCGCCTGAGGCTGAAGTTCGGTGCCGAGTCGTCGGCTCCTGCGGTCGGAGCGGTGAGAACTGCCGAGAGGTCACGATCTGCGTGTCGCCCGCAGGCGTCCATCAGTCGGTCCAGTTCCGCGTCGAAACCCGGGAGCCAGGCCCGGAGTCCCGCAGCCATCGACGGGTACTGGTCCCCGACACCGGGGAAGACAAAGCACACCTGGTGAGCGGCGGGCAGCGTCGCAGCCGCCGAGGATGATGCTTCGGCGAGGTCGGCGGCTACGACTGCGGGGTCGCTTCCGACCGCGAAGCGCCGATGTGCGCGACGACTGCGTCCGAGCTGGGACACGGCGGCCGCAGCGGTGAGGGGCGTGCCCGCGAGCAGCGCGTCGCTCCAGCGTCGCCCTGTCGCCTCGACCGCGGCCTCGGTGCGCGCTGAGAGCACGACCAGCGACGGTCGTGCTCGTTCGTCTGGCACCGGCTCTTCGAAACCTTGCCGCGCCTGCTCGAGCACCAGGTGAACGTTCGTCCCGCCCAGCCCGAATGCGCTGACAGCGGCGCGGCGCGCTCCGGGGCGCGGCCATCCCTGCACCGTCCGGGCGAGCTCGAGCCCGCTCCTTTCCCGGGTGAAGTCGGCCGCCACCCCGACGTTGATCGTGGGGGGCACCTTGTCGTGCGTGAGGCTCCCCACGACGCGGACCAGTCCCGCCAGACCCGACGCCTCGCGGAGGTGACCCAGGTTCGACTTGACCGAACCGACCAGCGTCTTTCCTTCGGTCCCATAGACCGCGCTCAGCGCGGACCACTCCGTCGCATCTCCGAGCGGCGTCCCCGACCCGTGAGCCTCGAGGCTCCCGACCTCGGAGGGCTCGACCTCCGCGAACAGGAGAGCGTCGCGGATCACGGCCTCCTGGGCCGCTGCACTGACCGACGCGTACCCGCTCTTCGCACCGTCGTTGTTCACCGCGGAACCCAGGATCACAGCACGAGTTCGGAGGGCCTCGAACCGGGCATCCTCGTCACGCATCAGCACGAGCGCCACGACCCCGTCGCCGGCGACGGCACCACTGGCCCGTGAGGAGAAGGGGCGGCAGACACCATCGGTGGAGCCGATTCCTCCGGGCAGGTAGAGGTACCCGTGGACGTCGGGAACACGAACGGCCGCAGCGGCCGCGATCGCGATGTCACACTCCTGGTTGGCGAGTGCCTGGGACGCCTGGTGCACGGCGACGAGTCCCGTCGAGCACGCGGTCTGCACCGTGATGGCCGGCCCTGTGAACCCGAATCGGAACGCGGTCTTGGTGCTGCTGTGGTCCTTCCCGTTGCCCACTTCGAGCGCCAGCTCGTCGATGGGCTCTCCCAGGGCGCGGGAGACCACACGGACGAGCTCCTCGTGCCGGTTCCGTCCCACTCCGGCAAACACGCCGACCCGTGCGTCACGGCCCGGAATCAGGGCAGCATCCTCAAGTGCCTGGTGCACGGTCGTCAGGAGCAGCCGGTGCTGCGGATCGGTGATCAGCGCCGTTCGTGGCGCCATCCCGAACGACTCGGGATCGAAGTCGTAGACACCGTCGATCCGTCCAGATGCTCCGATCCACCGAGCGTCGTCCAGGAGCTCGGCCGCCACGTGGCAACGCAGTTCGTCAGAATCTCCTCGCGTGATGCAGTCCTTGCCGTCGAGGAGGTTGCGCCAGTACTCGTCGAGGTCCGCCGCACCGGGAAGCCTGCCAGCTGTCCCGACGATCGCGATGCCCGTCATCGAAGAGATCTCTCGTCGTCGTTGTCGAGGTGTGCGCGCCGAAGCGCCGCACGCCTGTCACGTTCTCTTGCTGCGTCCTCCCGGGAGGGCCGTGCCCGCTCGACGCCGTGCGTGGATCCCGCAGGGGCCGCTCCCCATAGCCCCGCCTGCGCGCGCACCGTCGTGGCAGCCAGCAGGTGGACCGCGTCGATGGTCACGCCCAGCTCGTCCTGGATCGCGGCACGGAGCAGCAGGAGGCGCAGCGAGTCCCCTCCGAGCTCGAAGAAGTCGTCGTCCACGCCGATCTGCTCGAGCTGCAGCACCCGTCGCCAGAGGCCGACCAGCGTCGTCTGGCGAGGGTCGTCTGGCCTGGTGGGCGGCGGCAGGTCTCCGGGCCGCTCTCGCTCAGGGAGCCGCAAGGCGACGCGGTCCACCTTGCCGTTCGGCATCTGCGGGAGCCGGGGCACGAACGTGAAGTGCCGTGGGATCATCCACCCGGGCACCTGCTCGGCCAGGTGCTCGCGGAGCTCACGTTCGGTCGTCGTGTCGTCCGTCCGGGCGACGAACGCCACGAGCACCGCCCCCTGCTCGAGGTCCGCATAGCCGACGACCGCAGCGTTGTCCACCCCCGGATGGGAGCGGATCCAGTGCTCGACCTCGGTTGGCTCGACGCGCTGTCCACGGATCTTGACCTGCAGGTCCCTGCGTCCGAGGTAGTCGAACGACCCGTCGGCACGGATTTGGGCGAGGTCACCCGACCGGAAGAGAACCGGCACCTGAGGGTCGTCGAAGGGGTTGGGCACAAACCGCTCCGCGGTGCGGGCCGGCTCGTGGAGGTACCCTTCTGCCAGCCCAGGACCTCCGGTCCACACCTCGCCGGTGACGCCAGGCGGTACTCTGCGGCCGTGGTCGTCACAGACATAGACCCGCATGTCGAGCGGCCGTCCGATGTTGCTGACCTCCCCGTCGGACGACGGTGCCGGTCCGCTCCGGTGCGTCACGTAGTCCGCTTCGGTCAAGGTGAACGTGGTGTGCACCTCGTAGCCAAACGAGCGGACGCGGCTCTCGAGGTCGGAGTGCAACGTCTCCCCACCGACGAACACGTGCCTCAGCGCAGGAAGCGTCGCGAAGGCGGTGGATGCCGCCAGCACGCGGAGCATCGATGGGACGATGCTGAGCACCGAGACGCGGTGGACGCGCATGATCCGGAGTAGCTCCTGGTCGTCGCGCTCCGCTCCGGGCGGGACGAGAACACAGGCACCGCCGGTCGCGAGCGGCCAGAAGAGCTCTCGAGAACTGAGGGGGAGCTTCAGAAGGTGTCGGTCCTCGGAGCCGAGCCCGTAGATCGACTGTTCGAGGAACACCCGGCTCGTATGTAGCCGGTGCGACCGGAGCACGGCCTTCGGTACGCCGGTCGAACCGGACGTGAACAGGACGTATGCAGGGCTGTGAGGCCCGACGAGCACGTCGGGAGCCGCCACCGGTTCGGCAGTCAGCAGGCCGGAGATGGACGGGAGCGACGTCGTCGGAGCCGTCGTCGGGATCCCGCTGGATCCCGGACCGACGAGGACCAGGCGTGGCCTGCTGACCTCGACGAACTGACTCAACCGCGCAGCGGGCACGTCAGGATCGAGGAAGACGAAGGCTGCGCCGGCCTTGAGGATCGCGATGATCGCGACGAAGAGCTCGACCGACCGCTCGCTGCAGACCCCCACGACGTCTCCCGGGCTCACCTCGTTCGTGAGACGACGTGAGAGGACTGACGACGCATGGTCGAGTTCGCGGTACGTGACCGTGACGGCGTCCGAGACGAGCGCCGGGGCGTCGGGAGTGCGCCAGGCCTGAAGTCGGAAGAGCTCGTGCAACGTCACGCCGGGGTAGTCCGGGAGGCGAGACGGAGTCCCTCCGTTCAGGACTCGATGAGTAGGGGTGAGAATGTCCACCCGACCCAGCTCGACATCTGCGGCGGGCAGCGCCGCGGCCAGGATCGGAAGGTGGTCGAGAATCCGCTGCAGGATCGTGGCCGCGGCCGGCCCGTCGTCCAGGGCAGCGCGGAGGCCCGAGGCGTCTGGGTCCAGGCGCACTCCGGCACGAGTACCGAGGCTGCCACCGATCGATACCGCCGTCCGTCCGTCGACGTCCGGTTCCGCGGTGCGGGCGCTGGAGGTAGCTTCCCCGGAGGACCGCACCTCGTCGAGCAGCGGAGTCCAACCGGCCGAGATCCCGGAGCCACGAAGATACGCGGCCGCTCGACGCCCCGCCGCTGGGTCGTCGTCAAGAAGAAGTGTGGCGGGATCTTCGTATCGCTCGAGGATGATGCTCACGGCAGCAAGGAGGATCTCGGCGGGTGTGGACGAGGGGTACGCCGCGCACAGCTCGGTCCATCCGCCGACCCCATGGGTCGTCGCGACCCCTCGGCCGAGCTCCGGTGGTTGTGACGTCAGGCTCATGTCTTTCCCCTCTCAGGTCCGAAGGATGGAGTCAGCCGCGGCGAGTCCTGTCGCGGCGCCGTACGTGACGCCGATGATCTTGGAGGAGCTGTCGCCGACGAAGTACAGGCCAGGCGCGCTGCTCTCCATGTCGTCAGACAGCTCGATGGCGGGGAAGATCCGCTCGATGACTGGCGCTGCGACCACGCTCTCGGGGCCGATGAGCCCAGGAGCAACGTTCTCCAGCAGCTCGGTCATGCGCGTGACGTCGGCGACGCGTTCGGGCCCGAGGACAGTGGCGAGGTCACCCCAGGTGACGCGGACGAGGCTCGTACCCGGACTGGCTCCCCCACCACCGAGGCCGAGGAAGTCTACGAGGGGCTGTGCAACCGGGTGCCCTCGGCCTGCAGTCGTCACCGCTCGGGCGAAGTCACCGGCATGGCGGGTTCCGCTGACTCCGACAGGGACGTCAACCGTCGTGATGACGCCGAAGTTGGTGCGCGAGGTGGGGGTCGTCACGCAGTGCTGACCGTCGAGGAGAACCGTGTCCTCGAAGGCATACTGCATGATCCGCCCGTGCTCGCACACGCAGAACGTGCGTACGGGCTCGCTCTGCGCATTCAGGAACGTGAACTTGGGGTTCTGGCACGAAGCCGTCAAGGGAGCGAGGATCTCGCCCGGCGCCTCGATCCTGACACCGAGATCGACCTTCGTGCTCGGCCGGTGCACCACCGCATTCTGGTCGAGGACGGACTGCACCCAGCCGACTCCGAGCTTGCCGACTCCGACGACCACGTTTCGCGTGCGCAGCACCTCCGTCGCGGTCTGGACATGCCACGTCCCGTCGAGCTGACGCCGCACCGACTCTGCTCTCGTCCCGAGGCGAAGGTCCAGACCGGCCGGCAACGCATCGGCCAGCAGCGCATCGACCATGACGATCGCCTCGTCGACGGTGATGGCCGTTGAGATGGCACCGTCGGCGAGATCGAACCCGTCGGGTACGACACTGTCCTGCGACGACGGGGCGGACTGGGTCAAGGCAGCGACACCGAAACGTTCCATGAGCTCGTAGACCTCGGCCACCGAGCGTGATGCCCGGTCGAATCCGCCGAGCGTCCGTTCGAGACCGCTGTACGCGCGGACGCGCCCCTCACCGTCTGCTTCGAGCTTGGATCGAGACAGCCCGGACACGTAGCCCAGATTGGTGTCGAAGTGGAAGGCGGCCCCTCCGAGGCCAGTAAGGCAGTCGCACCGATGGCACTGGAGACGAAACTTCTCTGCCTCGCGAACGCTACGCCCGTCCATCCTCGCGGAGACCTTCGAACAGAGGCTCGTCCGCATGTCGCGACCCGCCTCGAGCAGCGTGACTCGCGCGTTGGACTTCGCGAGACGCCATGCGGCGAGCATTCCGGAGGGTCCGCCACCGATCACGACAGCGTCGGAGAGAAACGGATCAGGCACCACGGCCCCCGATCTGACGCAGCGGATCTGCACGGTACCTCGCGGCCAGCGGCAGGAAGAACAGGTGATCGACAGGCCGGCCCTGCGCACGGATCCGTCGAACCATGGCATCGCAGAACACCGGCGTGAGCGCGAGGACCGTGGAGGGTGATTCGCCTGTCAGGTCCGCATACCTCGCGAGCGCCGCTCGGGCTGCGTCCTGGTACGGCCCCTCACCTTGGTAGAGCTTGTCGAAGAGCCAGTCAAACCCGCGCTCCCGATACTCGGGATATGCGATGAGAGCGGCAGTGAGGACGAGGTTGAGGACGTCGAGTGCGCAGATTCCCCGCGGCGAGAAGTCCTCCCAGTCGATGAGCGCGACCGCACCGTCCGCGCACACCCGAAAGTTCCAGGGACCCATGTCACCGTGCACGGCCCCGACCCCTGCGTGGGACAGCGCTTCGCGCGTCTCGCCTGGATACATGGAAGCGGCCGCGCCGACGAACCGGTGCGCGGCACCTTCACGCAGAAGTGGCACCTCACGCAGGTGGACGGTCGCACCCGCCTCGACCCCCTCGAGCAGGAGCCGCGACCACTCCGCGTGGTCTGCTCCGGCCAGCACGTCCGGAAGGTCGTGCATTCCGACGTTCGCCATGGCGAACCCCCGCTCGAGCGGCTGCACGGGATCGGGGACGCTGATCGAGGACCCGTGGAGATCGGTGAGCATCTGCCACTCGCGCGCCACCATCTGGTCCTCGTCGTCCAAGGAGACCTTGGCCACGTAGTGCGGCGTGCCGTCGAGCACAGAGGCGACGAAGAGCCTCTGACGTTGCTTTCGTTCGCTGCGCGGCACCCAGTGCGAGAACGTCAGCCGCTCCTGGTCGACGTCCTGGTGCAGCGCACGGACCTGCTCGATGACCCGTGGCAGGGCATCGCTGGCCTGGATCGTCATGGGACGCTCACCTGCATCGCAGACCGTCCGTCCGGAACCCCGGCAGGGATGAACTCATACAGGATCTCCGAGAAGCTCGGGCCGCTCAGGAGCTCGCGCAGCTCGGCCACCCCGCCGTCACGGTCTGCGTCAGAGAGTGCTACGAACGTGTCGATCCGCTCGCCCATCCGGTCAGCGAACCGTCGATAGGCTCCATCGTCGTTCAGCACGTCTTCGACATGGTTCACGATCGCCGCGGTCCCGGCGAAGTCGTCGGGCGGGACCTCATATCCCTCGATGAGGTCCTTGAAGCGAGTCCCGGTCCTTCCGAAGAGAGTTCCTCGCAAGGCGTCGAGATTGGCGATGTGCCCGTAGTGCTCCTCAGGGAGCGCCAAGGGAAACCGACCGAGCGCGATCGACTCATGGATCGCGGTCAGCCCAGGAGTGAGCATGTAGTGCCGGGCACTCGCGACCGCTGCGATGAACTCGCGCTGAGACATGCACTCGAAGGTGATGGTGCTCTCTCTGACCCGGATCTCGCTCGCCCGTGGCCCCCCGTAGCCTCCGCCGCACACCGCGACTCGCTTGAGCTCAGGTCGTGCGGCCACCAGCTCGGGTACCCAACGCGAGATCAGCTCGAGGTACTGGTTGTGCGTGTCGTAGTCCAGCAGGAAGTTCTTGAACCCGCCCAGGTTGATGAGGAGGTCCAGCGGCTCGTCCTCGGAAGCCTCGACACCACTCAGCCCGAACTCGTCCACGATCGGACCGCTCAGCACGGGGCTCGCGGCACCGAGGGCCCGGAGCTCGGCGACGCGTTCGGGAACGCCGGGGAAGTTCTGGACCACCGACGCCGTAGCGCACACGTGCGCGGCGTAGATCTGCTCGTGCGGACTGAGTTCAGCGATGTGGTTCCGCCAGTCGGCGAAGCCCTCGAGCTGCATGCGCCGACAGGTCTCGGCGATCTCCGTCGGCGTCCGCGCCAGCTGCCAGAAGGCGAGAAGGCTGTCGATGAGCATGACCGGACGACCTTGGGACAGGGCACTGAACACCAAGTCCGCGTTCATCACCGACACCACCCAGTCGGCTTCGCGGATCTGCTGCTCGAGACCAGCATCACCTGCCTCCAGTTCAAGCACCTCGTCGTATGCGTCCTCGTTGCGTTGCGCGAAATCGGATGCCACGGTGATGCCGACGCACACACGGTGATGCCCCTCCAGCGCGCGTGAGATAGCGGTGAGCTTGGCCACCGGCCCGAATCCGCAGCTCTGGGCTCCCAATAGAATCCGCATCAGCCTCGTCCCCCTGTTTCTCCTGTCATGACCGCGTCGAGCACCGCGGCCGTATCAATCCGGTAGTAGGCGAAAAGCTCTTCACGCCCCACCGACGGTGCCGGGCGGCGGTCGATCGCGAGCGGCACGAAGTCGCCGTGCCACTGACCCGCGAGCACCAGCGCTGTCTGGGCTGCGATGCCCGATGTCGCCAGGTGTTCCTCGACCGTGACGACGCGTCGGGCTCGTCGCGCGGCTTCCTGGACGCTGTCCGCCGGGAAGGGATACACCTGTGCAAGGTCCAGTACTGCGACGTCGACACCCTGCAAGCGCGCGCTGCGCGCGGCTTCGAGCGCCTGGCCGACCGTCGCCCCTGCGGCGATGATCAAGACGTCGTACGAGAGTCCTCCGCGCAACGTTCCTGCCGACGAGAATTCCTCGTCGGCCTGGTGGACGACCACGTCCTCACGCGCGCCGAGCCGAACGTAGGCCGGCCCCCGGAGGGCAACTGCCTGCCGCACGGACCACCGTGCGTCGTGGATGTCCGCAGGGCAGAAGACCCGCATACCGGGCATGCTCGCAAGGCTCCCGAGATCCTCCGGCGCATGGTGACTGGCTCCGAGATCCCCGTACCCGAGGCCGCCGCCGACCCCGAGGATGGTGACGTCGAGGCCTGGACCGCAGATGTCGAGTCGTAGCTGCTCTGCGGCCCTCCGCACGAGGAACGGGGCCATCCCGCAGACGACGACTCGCCGTCCAGAACGCGCGAGTCCCGCGGCGACGCCCATCAGGTTGGCCTCGGCGATCCCGACATCGACGAAGCGCTCAGGAAACACCGCTGCGAACGAGAGGGCCAAGGCCCGTCCGTCGGCTGCGAGGACGACGAGCTCGTCGGTCTCGTGGCCGAGCTGGGCCAGCGTCGCCGAGACGGCAGGACGCATCGCCTCCTTGCCGAGGAGGCCTGTGCTTGCGTCCATACCTCAGGCTCCGAGATCTGCGAGAGCAAGCTCGAGGCCACGGTCGTCGAGTCGGCCGGTGTGCCAATCGAGGCTGTTCTCCATGAAGCCGACACCGTTGCCCTTCACCGTCCGGGCGAGCACCACAGCCGGCCTGTCGGTGTTCTCGGCCCAGGCGAGCGCACTGTCGAGCGCGTGGCGATCGTGACCGTCGATACTCGTCACATCCCAGCCGAATGCTCCCCACCTGGGGGCCAGCGGACTCATGTTCAGGACCTCGTCGGTGGTCCCCTCCTGCTGAAGACCGTTGACGTCTACGACGACCACCAGCCGTCTCAGGTGCCGGTGGGCGGCGAACATGATGGCTTCCCAGACAGACCCCTCGTTGAGCTCGCCGTCGCCGAGGATCGCGTAGACAGGGCGTTCTGTCCCCGAGAGACGGAATCCCTCCGCCAGCCCGGCCGCGATCGAGAGACCGTGCCCGAGTGCTCCCGTGGCGACGTCGACCCCCGGATAGTCGTCCGTGGGATGGCCCGGGAGTCCCGTCGCGTCGTCGTAGCGCCGGTGACCACGCTCCGCCATCAGGGCGTACAGCGCCCAGACCGCGTGCCCCTTGCTCAGCACGCAAGGGCTTCGCCCAGCTCCATCGCCTCGCGCCTCGGTGCGGCTCAGGACGGCATCGAGCGCATCGACCACCGAGAGTGACGATCCGAGATGCACCGTCCGATGACGGGCGTAGCCAACGATCCGTCGCCTCGCACGCCTCGCACGCCTCGCTGCCTCACATTGGTCGCCGGAAGCCTCAGTCACGACGATAGACCGAGACGTGCTGCCCCGAACGAGCCGTGAACTGGTCCTTCGTCCAGCTTCCGAAGCGCTCGACCAGCGTGAAGCCGGCAAGACGCGCCATGAGATCCATCTCGGAAGGCCAGACGTACCGGAGGAAGGCGGGAAAGAGCTCGATCTTCCCGTCCCGGATGTGAATGTGCTGCTCGAGGATCTGCTGGGTGGAAGGATCGTGCTTGTCCGCCTCGATGACGACGTGACCCAGGCCGATGTCGTGCACCTGGGTCCAGGAATTCCGGCGAAACCGCGTCGGGTCAGGCATGAACGCCTCGACCACGAAGTGCCCACCGGGCTCAATAGCGCCCGCGGCACTCTCGAAGCAGGAGATCTGCTCGTCCTGGCTCTGCAAGGCGTAGATCGTGTTGAGCACGAGAAACGCCATGGAGTAGGTCCGGTCGAGCTGGAACTTGCTGATGTCGCCTTGGTGAACCGTGATATCGGCGCCGCCTTCCTTGCCGCGCAGCACATCGATCATCTCCTGCGAGGTGTCGATGCCCTCGAGGTCAACTCCTCGAGCTGCCAACGGAATCGCCACTCGGCCTGTTCCGATCGCGAGCTCGAGAACCGCCCCGTCCCCGACCCACTCCATCAAGAAGTCGACTGTCTCGGTCGGCTCCGGCCAAGGAAGTCCGTCATAGATGTTCGACCATCGTCGACCGTACGTCTGAGAGTCCCAGCCGGACATGCAGATTCCTCCAATAGTTTAGGAAACCTTAGCTACACTGCTACGCATGACATTCCAGGGATGAGGAACCCACCACCCGGGCGACGTCTCGTAACGTACAGCAAGTTGCGGCGCAGGTACACCACATGCGTCATGCACGGCGCCTCGAGACCTTCCGGATCGCCCTCGCGCCCCGGGGTCAGCCGGGGACGAGCTGCGAGACGACCCGCAGGGCGACGAGCTCGACGTGATCGATGTCCTTGATGTCAAGAAACTGCAGGTAGAGACGCTCGACGCCCGCCTCCCGGTACCGGTCGATCTTCTCCGCGACTTCGTCCGGAGAACCCGTCAGGCCCGTGGCTCTCAGTTCGGCGAGGCCTCGCTCCATCCGCTGCGCTCGTGCTGACACCTCACGGTCGGAGGTACCGCAGCAGACCACCAGGGCGGCGGAGTAGGTCAGCGTCGAGGGATCGCGGCCCTGGTCGAGGCATGCCCCACGTACGCGAGCGAACTGCTCCGCCGCGACCTCGGGGCGAACGAAACCGATGTTGAACTCGTCGGCGTGTCGCGCTGCGAGGGAGGGGGTTCTGACCGGCCCACGACCTCCGACGATCACGGGGAGCCTGTGCTGGCGGGGCTTGGGCAGGCCCGGACAGTTCGACAGCGCGTAGTGGCGACCCTCGAAGTCGAAGGTCCGGCCCTCCGGGGTCTCCCAGATACCTCGCACGATCTGGAGCTGCTCGTCGAGCCGGTCGAATCGTTGCCGGGGGAACGGGATCCCGTAGGCAGCGTGCTCCTGCGCGAACCATCCGGCGCCCAGCCCGAGCTCGACCCGCCCGTCGGACATGTCGTCGACCTGGGCGACCTGGATGGCGAGCTGGCCCGGCGGCCGAAGCGTCGCGGACGACACGAGTGTCCCCAACCGCAATGAACGCGTCTCGACGGCCAGACCGGCAAGCGTCACCCACGAGTCGGTCGGTCCGGGAAGGCCTGGGACCCCACCGACAGCCAGGTAGTGGTCCGAACGAAAGAAGCCGTCGTACCGCAGCTCTTCGGCCGCTCGCGCGCACTCGAGCTGATCGCGATAGGTGGCTCCTTGCTGAGGTTCGACAAACACCCGGAAATCCATGGGTCGGTCCTTTCAGTGGCACGGCGCGTCGCCCCCGTCGGCGGAAGCGATCGGAGGAGACCATCGCGGGCACCCTATCTGCAAAGCGCCGGCTACCTTCAGGCGCCCGGCCCGTGACGGGTCGAATCGGTCGTCCCGGAATCGAATACCCTGGATGCATGGAGCAAGTGATCCTGATGTGCGGTCCGGCGGGATCGGGCAAGTCAACTCTTGCCCGTCGGCTCGAACGAGAGGGCTATGTCCGTCTCTCCTTCGACGAGGAAGCCTGGCGGCGGGGCTTTCGCACCCATCCTGTGCCTGAGGAAGGGTGCCTGGTGGTTCACCAGCACCTGCAGCGCAGGTTGTCCGACGCTGTGACGAGCGGTGAAAGAGTTGTCGTGGACACGTCATTCTGGTCTCGCGCGGCGCGCGACAAGTACCGCGAGTTCCTTGCGCCCTTCGGAGTCACGCCCGTCGTCCTTCACGTGAGGACGCCGCGGAGCATCCTGCTCTCCCGGCTCAGGAATCGCGTCAACGGCGGCCCCAATGACATCCACGTGCCGTTCGAGACAGCCCTTGCGTATCTCGACGGATTCCAAGCACCGACCTCGGACGAGGGCCCCGTTCGAGTCGTGTCCGGCGCCTCGGACGATCCGGGCACCCCCGTGAACTGACGGAGACGGACGAGCCCGCCTCCTGGGCTGCTCGTCCCTGGCCGTCGGGAGAGAAGCGACGCTCGCTCACTCGTGCCGCGGAACCACGACGAGCGTCACGAGCAGATCCGTCCCGGCGCCCGGGACCACGTGCCAGACGCCGTCGAGCTGGTGTATCCGGCTCCCGCTCACGTCCAGCGCGCCGCCGAGCAACGATGCACGGAACACGCCCTCAGCGCCCAGCTCTACCCGACACTCGTCGAATCCGAGCCAGCTCTTCGCCACGGGGAACCATGCTTTGAAGACCGCCTCCTTGACGCTGAACAGGAGCCGTTCCCATGCCACAGCGTGTCCGCTCTCGCCCAGCCGGACGAGCTGTGAGCGCTCGTCCGGCCGGATGATGTACTCGCACACCTCGTCCGGCAAGGACGCATTGACCTCCGCATCCAGCCCCACCGACGCGATCGTGTCGTCGGACGCCACGGCGGCTGCCGCGTATCCGGTCGTGTGCGTCATGCTGCCGACGATTCCGCTCGGCCATCTCGGGGCACGTCGCGCCCACATCGGCCCCGAACCGCACGGCAAGATAGGCACAGCGCCTACTCCCAGCCGCGCGAGCGCCAGCCGTGCACACGCCCGTACAGAAGCGAACTCCTCACGCCGCGGCGCCCGCGCCCCGTCGACCACGAGCTCCTCCTGCGGCCACAGGCACCTTGGGTCGCCCGGCGCGAAGGACTCGGCCACGACGATCCCTGAGCCATAGGCCCTGGTGCGGATCTCGTCGCTCACCAGATCGGGTGCACCGACCACTGGGCGTTCTCCCGTCCGTTCTGCTCGTCCTCGCGCTTCAGGGCCCGTTGATACTATCCGTCCTGTGCTGACAGCCAATGACGGCCAGACCGACGAGCCATTCGGCCTCGATGTGCTCCGAGGCGATCTCGCTCCTCGTCTGACGACGCGCCATCCGATCACTACCCTGGCTTCTCAGGTCACCGCGTTCTTCGCGAGCCTCGGGTTCCGCACACATCCCACACCTGAGGTCGAGGACGTCCTGCACAGCTTCGATCTTCTCTCGGTACCCGAAGGGCATCCCACCCGCAGCCCTGCGCATACCTTCTACCTCGAGGATGGTCGCGTCCTGCGCAGCCACACCACGTCGTCGGTGATGCGCGTCCTTCGACAGGGCCGCGGGCGCACAGAGCGTCGCGTGCTCGTCGGAGGCCCGTGCTACCGGAACACGACCCCCACCCCTCGGTTCGTCACCCAGTTCCATCAGATGGAGGTGGCCGCCGTAGGGCCGGACATCGTCCTGACCGACGCCACGGGCATGGCGCTCGGCCTCCTCGACGACGTGCTCGGTCAGGGCCACGGCGCGACACTGCGGTTTCGTACCCTTCCCTACGTCTCCCCTGGGTTCTCGGTGGATGCTCCCTGCACCCCGTGCGAGCAAGCCGGCTGCGCCCTCTGCGGTGGACGCGGCTTCCTCGAGGTCATGTCCGGCGGCGCGCTGACTCCTGCGGTGATGGCTGCAGCAGAGGTACCGAGCGGCTCGCGTGCCATCTCCCTCGCCATCTCCCTCGAGCGTCTCCTGGCGATTCGTCACCACGTCGCGGACATCCGTCCGTTCCTCAGCACGGACCTGCGGGTCCTCGCCCAGAACGGCTAACCCCCATGCGTGTGCCGATGTCGTGGCTCAACTCGCTCCTCTCGCAGAACCAGTCGCGAAGCGTCGCGGACGTGCTTCTCGGCGAGGCAGGGATCACCGTGAGCTCGGTCGAGGTAATAGGCGACCTGAACCCCCTGGTGGTCGTGGGCGAGGTCGTCGAGTTCGGGCGCAGCGGATGCGTCGTCGTCCGTGTGCCGACGAAGGAAATGGTCGCGCTCGACGATGCTGCGCGGGGCGACCTACCGACGGGGAGCAAGGTCGCGGTCGCCCTTCCCGGAGCCCTGCTGTTCGCACGACCAGGTGGGGAGCCCTCCGAGGGCTTCGCGAGGGTCGTCCGGTTGCCAAAGGGACGAGGCCCCGGGCAGAGCACGGGTCAGGTGTGCCTGGGCGTGGACATCGGGCGGCCCGACCTGGACGCCGTGAAGCTGCCGCCGCACGCCGTCGTCGGGTCCCCCGCCGCCGGCTGGATGCACAGGACGGCGGGCGAAGAGGTGCTGATGGTCCGGGTGCCGGACCACCTGGCACACGCCCGGAGCCTCCGAGGACTCGCGCTGGAGGTCGCTGCCAGGTCCGGGTGCACGGTCGTCCCGTGCGGTCCTGCCTCGCTGGGCCCGAGCCGTTCCAGCCTGACCGTCGAAGCACCTGGTACCGCAGCCGCAGCGATCGTCATCCGTGCTCCTTCAGGAGCACACACGGTCGACCGCGCAACACTGCGCCGACAAGAGCTCGCGTCTCTGGGCGGCGTGGACACGTTGGATCGCGCGATGCGAGCCGCGGGTTTCGAGCACGGTGTCCGGATCTCGGCTCACCCGGCCGGTCAGGGACCCTTTGAGCTCGCGGTCAGAGCCGCGGACGACCAGGGAGGTCCGCATCCGGGACTCGCACTGAGCGGCATCGACGCATCGTCCGCTGCGGAGCCCTCCGACGGGTACCTCGTGCTCGTCGCGACGTCGTCGCACGTGCTGAAGGACTGCCTCCCGGCTCTCTTCCACGTGAGCCGACTCATGGGTTGCGAACCGGTCCATGGCGCGGTGGGAACCGGGCCATCACCCGCCCCCCGGCGCGTGAACCTGGACCTGGCCAGCTTCTCGACCGCGATCGGGAGCACGACGAGCCTCGCCGACGTCACGAAGGTCCTGTCCCGCATCGGTGCAAGAGTCAGACCCCTCGACGGGACATGCGTCGAAGTCGTGGTCCCGCACGGCCGCGGCGACCTCGTCGACGACGTGACCCTCGTCAACGAGCTGGTACGGCTCGTGGGGTTCGGCCAGCTCGACCGGACCCTTCCCCGACCTCTTCTCGACCACCCCGCCGGCCCTCTCCAGGACGACGCGGTACGCAGTGCTCTGCGAGAGATGGGCTTCCGTGAGGTCATCGCACCGCTGATCAGGAGCACTCCGCGACCGGCCGTCCCGGATCCTCTCGCCGTGTCGCTGCGTACGCCGTCAGGCGCGCCCTGCGTGGCCGTTCGTTCGTCGCTGGTGCACGGTCTCGCGGAGTCGCTCATCAGTCAGGGCACTCACGAGGCGCTGCGTGTGTTCGAGCTCGGCACAGTGGTGGTGCGTGAGGGCGCGGACGGGCGCGGAATCGAGAAGCGCATGCTGACCGCTGCCGTCACCGGAGCTGAACCCGCCCCCGACGAAGACGACATCGAGGCTCTGGTCACCGTGGTGGGCTCGCTCCTGGCCGTGTCGGGCAGGTCGCATCCACTGCAGCTCGTGCCGACGGACGATGCGCGCTTCCGCGCCGGTACATCAGCACATCTCCTCGCGGGGGACCACCACATCGGCTGTGTGGGAGTCGTCTCTGCCGCGGTGCACACTTCTGGTGCGCCCCGACGAGAGGTGGCTGCGGCCGAGATCGACCTGGATCAGTTCTTTGCGTTGGTACCGAGGTATACGCGGGCCGAACATCCCTCCCGCTTCCCGGTCGCAACGCGGGACCTGTGCTTCGAGACTCCCGACGGGGTGAGTCCCCGCTCGATGATCGAGGCGTTGTCCTCGGTCGAGGCGATCGTCTCCTCGGTCGACATCGTCGATGTTCACCACCGCACGAGCGCGGAAGGACGGACGAGGTTCATCACGTTCAGGATGGTGCTCTCGTCGCCCTGGCGCACGGTACCGAAGCCAGAGGCCGCCGAGGTCGTCAGCCTGGCGATCGCAGCCTGCGAGAACCTGGGGGCGACGGTTCGCCGTTAGCCACGCGGCGTGCTCGCGCCAGCGGGGCCAGGGGCGCGGATCACGACAGGTCGAGACCAGCGATGGTCGGGTTCCAGTGGGGCCGTCCGAGCGCGCGGTACGTCCAACCGGCATTGCGCCAGACTCCGGCATCGAGGGCGTTGCGGCCATCGAGCATGCGGCGGTGACGCACGACCTGGGCAAGCGCATCCGGTTCGATCGTGCGGTACTGCTCCCACTCCGTACCCAGCACGACGACGTCCGCGCCCCGACCTGCTTCCAGCACGTCGTCCGCACACCGCAGGTCGGGATGGACACGACGCGCCTTGTCGAGACCTCGCGGATCCGTCACGGTGACGTGCGCGCCCTCCTGCATCATCTGCCTCGCGACGGACAAGGCCGGCGAGTCACGTATGTCGTCGGTGTCCGGTTTGAACGTCACGCCGAGGACCGCGATCGTCTTGCCGACGATCGAACCACCACAGACCTCGCGCGTGAGGTCGACCATGCGGGCGCGGCGACGTTGGTTGATCTTGTCGACTTCGGTGAGGAACGAGAGCGCGTCGCTGACCCCAAGCTCGCCAGCGCGCGCCGTGAACGCGCGGATGTCCTTCGGCAGGCATCCACCACCGAATCCGAGACCTGCGCTGAGGAACCGCCGGCCGATGCGTTCGTCATAGCCGATGGCGTCGGCGAGGTCAGTGACGTCGCCGCCGGACGCCTCGCACAGCTCGGCCATCGCATTGATGAAGGAGATCTTGGTGGCGAGGAAGGAGTTCGCGGCGACCTTGACCAGCTGTGCGGTGGCGTAGTCGGTGATGACTTGGGCGGCCCCGTCGGAGAGGGAGACGGCGTACACCTGGTCGAGCAGCGCCTGCGCCTTGATCCCTGCCTCGGTGGGCACGCCCTGCTCGGTCGGCAATCCGTAGACGATCCGGTCGGGGTGCAGAGTGTCTTCGACCGCGCATCCCTCGCGCAAGAACTCCGGGTTCCATACCAGCGTTGCCCCCCGTGCGGAGACGAGCCCGGCCAGGGCCTCCGCGGTTCCGACAGGAACCGTGGACTTGCCCACGACGATGTCGCCCGGCTGCAACAGCGGGAGGAGGCTGCTGGTCGCGGCATGGAGATGGCTCAGGTCGGCGCGCAGCTCGCCCTCCTGCTGCGGCGTCCCGACGCACAGGAAGTGGACGGCTGCACCACCTGCCCGGGTGATGTCGGTCGTGAACCGCAGACGACCGCTTCCCGCGACGGAGCTGAGGAGCTCGGTCAGGCCCGGCTCGTAGAATGGTGCGTGGCCTGCGGCCAACGTGCTGATCCTGGCGGGATCGATGTCGACCCCGATCACCTCATGGCCGATGGATGCCATGCACGCGGCGTGAACGGCCCCCAGGTAGCCGCAGCCAATCACACTCAGGCGCATGATGCTCTTCTCGTCCTCGCTGGCTGCTGAACCGACGGTGCTCGCGTCATGGTTGCCGACCATAGCGGGAAATCTCCCGAGCACCCATGCGTCGGAACCGTCGAGCGTGGCGTCGATCAGGGATCAGTTCACGGGTCGCTTCCAGCAGCACCCCGTCGATGAGGAGACCCGCGCACGTGTCCCGGCATGCCGATTGCTCATGGGCCACACCAACCCTCCGTGCTTCAGCGGCGGTGAGTGCGTGCCGTGCGGGGGGTTCTGACCTCGTGTGCGCAGTCGCTCGGCGAACATGGATCACCCGGTCCGTGCGACGTCTCGTTGGCCAGGTCTGCCACCTCGAGCGACAACGCCGTCGTCGAGTCAACGGAACGATGAACCGCGGACCGTGTCGTCGATCGCGCGCTCACGCCACAGCGCCCCGCTCGTCGAGCGAGACCCCGCCCTCGTGGGCCCGCCGTGTCTTGAGGTTGGGCCAACCGGTCAGGTGTCGGTGCCTCGCTCACGCGGTGGGCAATGTTCGTCACGGGATGATTCCCTGGACACATGACGGACGACCAGGAGCGAAGAGGCCCCACAGGTAGCCAGGACCCCACCGAACCGATCAGCCCCGGCTTCCCGGCGCCGGGCGGTCTCACCGGGGGCAGCGTCCCGCCGGCCGAGCCGATCCCGAACGCACCCGACCCGTTCTCCGCGACCGGCGCACCGACCACGCCGCCCCCCGGCGGCCCGGGTGAGCCACCGCCCGGAGGCCCGGGCGAGACGCCCTCGGGGAACCGCGCCTGGTGGTGGGCGCTCGGAGGACTGGTGCTCCTCGCGATCGTGGCCGTCACGGTCTGGCTCGCGACCCGAGGTGACGCGGACGGCGACGACGGCGCCTCTCCCGGCGCGACGCCGTCGGGCAGCGTGACCTCCGAGGCCCCGTCGGAGGAGCCCAGCCCCGAGCCCACGACCGAGGTCACCACTCCCCCCGCGACGGGCTGCACACCCACCGAGGGCGGCACGCCCGACGGCGCGAGCACGCACGAGATCATCGACGTCGACTTCGACGGGCGCCCCGACACCGCATGGTTGACCACGGGAGCGGACCGACGCTTCGGGATCACGACGGCGTCCGGGGCCACGTTCTCGGCCCCCGTGACGACCGCGAGCCCCGTCCCGGCGAGCGCGGTCGTCAACCTCGTCGCGGCAGGCGACGGTGAGGCGCCGATCGGCTTGGTCGACGTGGGCCGGGAGGTGCTCCTGTACTCGGTCGCGAACTGCGCCGTGAACATCACGCAGAACGCGCAGGACGAGCCGTACACGTTCGACAAGGGCTTCAGCGGCTTCGGTACAGGAGTCGGGTGCACGGCCGTCGACGGCGTGCTGCACCTGGCCGGGCTCAACGCGATGTCGAACGACGGCTCGACCTACACCGTCGCGCGGACGTTCGTCGACCTCGACGAGTCCGCTCGCCGGGCCACGAACGGTCAGACCGAGACCGTGGCCGAGGGGGTCCCGGCGAGCGACCCGGTCGTCGTGACGGCCCAGGAGACGAGCTGCGGCGACCTCGTCGCGGGCGGTGCCGACCCGGGGGGCCCGGTCGAGCCGCAGGGCTGAGCGTCGTCGAGAACCCCGAGGGGCCCGTCATCCTGTGGATGACGGGCCCCTCGGCGTATCGGGGAAGGCTGCGCTCAGGCCTGCGGGGCCAGGGCAGCGATCATCGGGTCGTCCTTCTCGATCATGCCCATCTTCGCCGCACCACCCGGCGACCCCAGATCGTCGAAGAACTCCACGTTCGCCCGGTAGTAGTCGCTCCACTCCGCAGGCACGTCGTCCTCGTAGTAGATCGCCTCCACCGGACACACCGGCTCGCACGCACCACAGTCCACGCACTCGTCAGGATGGATGTACAACGACCGCTTGCCCTCGTAGATGCAGTCCACCGGACACTCCTCGATGCACGCCTTGTCCTTCACGTCCACACAAGGCTGAGCAATCACGTAGGTCACGGCGGACCACCTTTCTGGAGGGTTCTGGCTGCCCGCAGGAAGGCCCCGGCAGCGTCGCGCGTGGTGCGCGCCGCAGTGCCGGGGCCATTCCCGTTCACGCGGGTCTCGTCGCGACGGCCCACGAGGACCGTCGAGGTGAGGGAGAGGTCAGGCGGGGATGATGAGGCCTTCGCCCTGGGTGCGGGCGCGGGTGAGGCGTGCGTCGGCGTCGGCCCAGTTGACGAGGTTCCACCAGGCGGTGACGTAGTCGGCGCGCACGTTCTGGTAGTCGAGGTAGTAGGCGTGCTCCCAGACGTCGAGCAGGACGATGGGGACCAGGCCCAGGGCGATGTTGCCCTGCTGGTCGTAGAGCTGGACGATGATGAGCTTCTTGCCGAGGGTGTCCCAGGCGAGGATGGCCCAGCCCGAGCCCTGGACGCCTGCGGCGACCGCGGCGAAGTGCTTCTTGAACTTCTCGAACGAGCCGAAGTCCTCGTCGATGGCTGCGGCGATGTCGCCGGTGGGCTCGCCGCCGCCCTCGGGGGAGAGGTTGGTCCAGAACGCGGAGTGGTTGACGTGGCCGCCGAGGTTGAACGCGAGGTTCTTCTCGTGGAGGTTGACCGCGGCGAGGTCGCCCGAGTCGCGGGCCTCGGCGAGCTTGTCGAGCGCGGTGTTGGCGCCGGTCACGTAGGCCTGGTGGTGCTTGGAGTGGTGGAGCTCCATGATGCGGCCGGAGATGTGGGGCTCGAGTGCCCCGTAGTCGTACGACAGCTCGGGAAGGGTGTAGACAGCCATGGTGAGTCCTCTCGTTCGGTGTCGGCCACGCTAGGACCTCAACCAGGGTTGAGGTCAAGTCGGACGCTCCGGGTCGCAGCCGTGGCGGACGGACCCGCTCGGCACGATCCCTGGGGCACGTGGCCCTGCCCCGAGCACATCATGACCGGGCGCGACCTGCACGTCCTTCTCAGGAACGGGCGTGTCCCGGCGGCAGACCGCGATACGTCTGGTGGCGAGACAGGTGGCGAGCCTCAGCTCGCGCGCTGCTGGCCGCTCATCGCGTGGATCGACTCCATGACCTGGTCGGTGAGCTCGCGCCGTGCCTGCGCGGGCTTGCCCGAGGTGATCTGGCGCGCGGGCTCGATGGGCTTGCCGAACTCGACCGTCACGCGGTGGATGCGCGGGAGGCGCGCGCCGACCGGCTGGACCTTGTCGGTGCCCTTGATCGCGACCGGCACGATCGGCGCGTGGCCCGCGAGCGCGAGCCACGCGACACCGGTGTGCCCCTTGTGGAGCTTGCCGTCGCGCGAGCGTGTGCCCTCGGGGTAGATCCCGAAGGCACCCCCGTTGTTGAGCACCTCGAGCGCGTCCTCGAGCGAGCGCTGGCCGGCGCGCGGGTCGTCGCGCTGCACGGGGATGTGGCCGAGGGTCGTGAAGAACCAGCGCGAGACACGCCCCTTGAGCCCGGTGCCCGTGAAGTACTCGGCCTTGGCGAGGAACGTGACGTGCCGGGGAGCGACGATCGGGATGAGCAGCGAGTCCACGAACGAGAGGTGGTTGCTCGCGAGGATCACGGGCCCGCGGCGGGGGATGTTGCCGAGCCCGGTCACGCGTGGCCTCAGGAACGCGTAGGCCAGGAGCGACAGGATCAGCTTCAGCACCCGGTAAGTCATCCGTACATTGTGCACCGACGTGCAGCGGTGCCCGACGACGACCGCCCGCCCGGGCGTGGTGCGTACCGACCGCGCGGCGGACCACCGGGGAGAACACCCGGGATTGCACAGATGTTCACGGCGTCTGGTTCGGCGCGCACCTCGCGGCTGCTCAGGGCCTCGTCAACCGAATGCGACGACCGTCCCGTTCCTCGTGCCGAACACGTCGCCACCGACCACGAAGAGGTTCCACGCGTCGACGGCCACCTGCTCGTCCCATCGCGTGCTCCCGTCGGCCGTGTCGATCGACACCCAGCGGGACTGCGCGCCGTCGTCCTCGCTGGAGGCGATCGTCAGCCCGCCGCGGCTCGCGAAGGCCGCCACGACCTGGCCGTTCGCCCTTCCGACCGCGGGGTCCCTCCACGCCCACACCTCCTCGCCCGTGGCCGAGTCCACGGCCACCGCGCCCGGGTAGGACGAGATGACGGTCACGTCGCGGGTGACGAGGAGCACCTGGGTGGCGTAGCCGGAGAAGGTCCACCGCTCGTCACCCGCCTCGTCGAGCGCCACGAACCCGGGCCCTCTCCTCGAGAACAGCAGGGGCGGCCCCGTGCCGTCCGTCGCGAGGGGCTCCATGAGCTCGCCCTGGGCGCTCCAGAGCACCGTCCCGTCGGCGTCCAGGAGCTCGGACTCGGCGAGCCCGCCCCGGAGGAGCCGCCCGTCGCGGAGCGGCTGCATGCGGGTCAGGTCCGTGGAGAGGACCGTCCCGTCGCTCGACAGGCTGGCATTCACGTCGCACCCGAGGAGCATGAGGACTCCGCCCGTGTCGTAGAGCTGCACCACGTCCCCTCCGTCGCCCGACGTGCTGCCCTCCTGGTAGGCCATGCACGAGCTGTCGGACGTGAGCGTGGGCACGGTCTGCGTCCAGCGCACCTCGCCCGTGCGGGCGTCCTCGACGAGCACGACGACGTCACGTCCGTCCCGAGCCACCCTCGCCAGCTCACCGGTCGAGAGAACCGTGGCGTCACCTCGGGCGGGGTCCAGAGCGCGCTCGGCCACGGTCCTCCCGTCCAGCCCGAGGATCGTGACCGAGCTCGGGGGGAGCGTGAAGGCCGGGGCGCCCTCCTCCGTCTCGGCCCAGCCCAGGCACGTGATCGATCGTGCGTCGAGGCTCCCCGGTGACGGGCCGTCGAAAGTGCCGCACTGCGGGGACGGCAGACCTTCGTGCCGCCACGCCTCGGCGCCCGTCGCGCGGTCGTACGCGACGAGCGCGCCATCGGCGGCGATGACGACGAAGAGCTCGCCCGCCACGAGCGGCCAGGCCTCACCGACGTCGACGGTCCACAGCTCGCGCGGTGGTCGCTCGAGCCCGACGACGCCACCGGGCACCGCCCGCAGCAGCGCCTCGGCCTGCCGGGCGCGCACCACGTCCACCAGGGTCAGGCCGCCGAGGACCAGGACGAGCGCGGCCGCGACCCCGCCGAGGAGCACGCGTCGGCGCCTCCGGGCACGCGGATCCGTCGGTGCGTCCTCCCGAGCGGCCCCGTCCGGCGCAGACGCGTCCAGCACGGCCCCGGTCCCGCCTCCCGCGCCCGCCGAACCGGTGGCGACGTCCGCTCCCGGGTGCGCTGCGCCGTCGGGCAGGGGCGTGCCGACGCCTCCTGGCGCGCCGCCGGGCGCGCCCCAGCCCCCGGGCCGCGGCGCGAAGAGGTCGTCACCGTCGTCCAGGTCGTCGACCGCCTCGAAGGTGATCGGGCGAGGTTGCTCTCGGCGTCGAAAGGGCACGCCCGGAGCCTAGCTCTCGGGCGTGCCCTCGTGACGGGTCCGCTCAGCGGGACGCGACGGTGACCAGGTAGTCGTCGGCGTCGTCGTCCCAGCGCAGCTCGATCGCGCCCGCGGTCTGCGCAGCCTTGCAGAACTGCAGGAAGCTGCGGTAGCCGAGCGCCTTCTCGCTGAAGTCCGGACGCTTCTTGCGGAGCTGGTTCTTGAGGCCCGACAACGGTGCCGAGTCCCCCTGCTCCCCCACGACCGTGCGCAGCAGCGCGAAGTCGTCGCCCGCGTGCCCGCGCTCGGGCAGCGAGACCTCGGGGTCGCCCGTCGCGGGGCCCGCGCTGAGCTGCACCACGCCGCGCTCCTCGAGGTAGCGCAGGAACTCGCCGAAGTTGCGGAAGCCGTAGTCGGCCTCGCTGAACGTCGGGTCCTTGCGCAGCAGCGTGCGCTTGAGCGTCGAGGCCACGACGGCCCCGCTCGACGAGCTCGACAGGTCCGCGAGGGTCTGCGCGACGAGGACCGCGAGGTCCTCGTCCTCCGACCGGGAGGAGGCCCCGTGCCCGACCGCGGACTCGAGCTCGGCCTCGACGTCCAGCGGGGCAGGGGTCGGCTCGGGCAGCGAAGGTGTAGCCGGCGCTACCTCCGTGGTCGACCCGGCCGATCTGGTCGACGCGGGCGGCGTCGCGGACTCGGTCGCGGAAGCCGCCGCGGCCTTGCCCGAGGTGCTCGACGAACCCGACGAGCGGCCCGAGGACTTGCGCGCGGTGCTGCGGTTCGAGCTGTTCGAGGACCGCTTGCGCTCGACGGGCTCGTCGGGGATCTCGACGCCCTCGAGGCGGTCGTAGAAGAGGAACTCGTCGCACGCCGGGGGCAGCAGCTTGGACGTCGAGTTCTCGACGCCGATCCCGATCACGCGCTTGTTGAGCTCACGCAGCTTGTGCACCAGGGGCGAGAAGTCGCTGTCCCCCGTGCACATGACGAACGTCGAGATGTACTCGCGCTCGAACGCCATCTCGATCGCGTCGACGACCATCTTGATGTCGGCGGCGTTCTTGCGCGAGGCCCCCATGCGCTGGGGCATCTCGATGAGCTCGACCTGGTGACGGGTCAGGGAGCGACGGTCCTCGTCGAAGTAGGACCAGTCGGCGTAGGCGCGGCGGACCACGACCCGACCGCGCGCGGCGAGCGCGTCGGCGATCGGCTTGAAGTCGAAGGTCATCCCGCCCAGGTGGTCACGCGCGCCCAGCGCGAGGTTGTCGTAGTCGAGGAAGACGGCCAGACGTTCTTCGGTGTCCATATCGGCCAGGGTATGGCCCGGGCGGGTCGAACGCCCATCCGTCAGGGCCCGGGCGACGGCGACGTGCGGGACCTCACCCGGCCGCGAGCGCCGCGCTAGCATCGGTCGGTGCGGAAGATCGGGCTGCTGGGTGGCATGAGCTGGGAGAGCTCTGCCCTCTACGACGCCGTCATCAACGAGGGCGTGAGGGATCGCCTCGGCAGGTTGCACTCGGCGCGCTGCGTGCTGGGGTCGGTCGACTTCGCCGAGGTCGAGGAGATGCAGTCGACGGGCGACTGGGAGGCCGCGGGCGCACTGCTCGCCGCCGAGGCCGTGGCGCTGGAGCGCGCGGGCGCCGAGCTCCTCGTCCTGTGCACCAACACCATGCACAAGGTCGCCGACGCGATCGAGCGCGCGGTCGGCATCCCACTGCTCCACCTTGCCGACGTGACGGCTCAGGCCGTGCTCGCTGCGGGGCTCGGGACGGTCGCCCTCCTCGGGACCCGCTTCACCATGGAGGAGGCCTTCTACCGCGACCGGCTCGCGGGCCACGGGCTCCAGGTCCTGGTCCCTGACACCGACGACCGGTCGACGGTCGACCGCGTGATCTACGAGGAGCTCGTGCTCGGCGACGTGCGCGACGCGTCGCGCGACGCCTTCCGTCGCATCATCGACGAGCTCGCCTCGCGCGGTGCCCAGGGCGTGATCCTCGGGTGCACCGAGATCGAGCTGCTCGTCGGGCCCGCGGACAGCGCGCTCCCGACCTTCCCGACCACGCGCCTGCACGCCGAGGCCGCGGTCCGCGAGGCCCTCGCCCCCCTCGCCTGAGGCGCACGGGCGCCCCCCTCTCGACCAGGTCGACGCGCGGGCCGCGCGGCCGCGCGCCCGGCGTGCGGGGACATGTTGGGACATGAACGCCCTCTACGCCAGTTTTCCGACACTTGTTGACGTTTCACCCACCCCTCAGTAGCGTTCTTGCTGAGTTGATGCAAGAACTGAACAGTTGTCTGCTCGAAGTGGCGCAGATGGCTGCAACTCTCGAAGGATCAGCCAGTCGAGCAGCCCGGGATCCCCGGGCCACGCCTGCGCCTTCAGGGCCTCAGCGATGGAGCGAGGCCGGTCTGGCACGGGGCTCGCCCTACCACCGTCACCGTTGACGGGAGATCGAGGACCTACCGATGAGAAGTCCACGCACGTCGTTCCGGCTGCTCGCAGCGGCCACCAGCGCCACCCTGCTCCTCCCGTTCGCCCTGGCGACGTCGGCCGCCGCGGCGCCCGTCGTCCTCTCGGCAGGCAAGCCCGCCGCGGCGAGCAGCAACAGCTCGCCCTACCTCGCGGGCAACCTCACCGACGGCAACTAAGGCACCTACTGGGAGTCCGCGAACGGCGCGTTCCCCCAGTGGGCGCAGGTCGACCTCGGGTCGGCAGCGACCGTCGAGGACCTGGTGCTCAAGCTCCCCGCCGGCTGGGGAGCACGGACCCAGACCATCACGCTCCAGTCCAGCACCGACGGCTCGTCGTACAGCACCCTCAAGGCGAGCGCCGCGTACACGTTCGACCCCGCCTCGGGGAACAGCGTGACGGTCGACGTACCCGACACGTCCGCGCGGTACGTCCGCGCGAGCGTCTCGGCCAACACCGGCTGGCCGGCCGGGCAGCTCTCGGAGCTCGAGGTCCGCGGGACGGCCGGGACCGGCGGGGGCACCGACCCCGGCGGCCCGGGCACCCCGCCGACCGGCACCGACCTCGCCCAGGGCAAGCCGGTCGAGGGCTCCTCGACCGAGTGGACCTTCGTGGCGTCGAACGCGACCGACGGGAACCCGGCGACCTACTGGGAGGGGGCGGGCGGGCAGTACCCGAGCACGCTGACCGTGGGGTTGGGGTCCGACGTGGCGCTCAGCGACGTCGTCGTGAAGGTGCCTCCGGCGGCCGCCTGGTCGGCCCGCACCCAGACCTTCGAGATCCAGGGCCGGGCCCAGACCGGCGGGGCCTGGACCACGCTCAAGACCTCGGCCGCCTACCGGTTCGATCCCTCGACCGGCAACTCCGTGTCCGTCCCCGTGAGCGGCACCGCGGCCGACGTCCGGCTGCGCTTCACGGGCAACACCGGTTCGGGCAACGGCCAGGTCGCCGAGCTGCAGGTCTACGGCACCCCGGCGGCCAACCCCGACCTCACCGTCACAGGGGTCACGGCGACCCCGGTGTCCCCGCTCGAGTCGGACGCCATCACCCTGACGGCGACGGTCAAGAACATCGGGACCAAGGCGTCGGCCGCGACGGACGTGGCCTTCACGCTCGACGGGCAGACCGTGGCGACCAAGCCCGTCGGGGCGCTCGCCGCCGGCGCGCAGTCCGTCGTGACCGCGAGCATCGGTGGCCGCGCGGCGGGCTCCTACGCGATCGGGGCCGCCGTCGACGCGGCGAAGACCGTGGTCGAGCAGGACGAGTCCAACAACGCCTACACGCACCCGACCCGGCTGGTCGTCACGGCCGTCCCGAGCTCGGACCTGATCCCCACCCTGACCTGGAACCCCAGCAACCCCGCGGCCGGCAGCACCGTCACGTTCACGGCGACGCTCGCGAACCAGGGCAACATCGCCTCGGCCGCCGGCAGCCACGGCGTGACCGTCACGCTCACGGACACGGCGACCGGCGCCACGGTCAAGACGCTCACGGGGAGCGTCTCCGGGTCCGTCGCGGTCGGCGCGACCAGCGCGGGCGTGAACCTGGGCACCTGGGTCGCGGGGGACGGCAGCTACGACGCGACCGTGGTCGTCGCAGCGGACGGCCACGAGGTCGCGGCCAAGCAGGCCAACAACACCGCGACACGGTCGCTCTTCGTCGGGCGTGGCGCGAACATGCCCTACGACACCTACGAGGCGGAGGACGGCGTCGTGGGCGGGGGCGCACAGGTCGTCGGGCCCAACCGGACCGTCGGTGACATCGCCGGCGAGGCGTCGGGCCGCAAGGCGGTCACCCTGAACACCACGGGCGCCTACGTCGAGTGGACCACCAAGGCTCCGACCAACACGCTCGTGACCCGGTTCTCGATCCCCGACTCGACGGGCGGCGGCGGGACCGACGCGACGCTCGACCTCTACGTCGACGGGCAGCTCCTCAAGACCCTCGACCTCACGTCGCGGTACGCGTGGCTCTACGGCAACGAGACCAACCCCGGCAACCAGCCCGGGGCCGGCGGCCCCCGCCACGTCTACGACGAGGCCAGCGTCCTGCTCGGGACCACCGTCCCGGCCGGCGCGAAGATCAGGCTCCAGAAGTCCGCGAGCAACACCTCCCGCTACGCGATCGACTTCGTCGACCTCGAGCTCGCGACGGCGCAGCCCAACCCGAACCCCGTCGCGTACGTCCAGCCCACGGGCTTCACGCACCAGGCGGTCCAGAACGCGCTCGACAAAGTCCGCATGGACACGACGGGCGCCCTCAATGGCGTCTACCTCCCGGCCGGCGACTACCAGACCGCGAGCAAGTTCCAGGTCTACGGCAAGGCCGTCGACGTCGTGGGAGCGGGCCCCTGGTTCACGCGCTTCTTCGCCCCGGCGTCGCAGGAGAACACCGACATCGGCTTCCGGGCCAAGGGCACGGCCAACGGCTCGGCGTTCCGCGACTTCGCCTACTTCGGGAACTACACGTCACGCATCGACGGGCCGGGCAAGGTCTTCGACTTCGCGAACGTCACGGACATGACGATCGACAACATCTGGGTCGAGCACATGATCTGCATGTTCTGGGCGTCCAACATGGACGACTCGGAGATCAAGAACTCCCGCATCCGCAACACGTTCGCGGACGCGCTCAACATGACCAACGGCAGCGCGAACAACCACGTGCACAACAGCTCGGCCCGAGGCACCGGGGACGACTCGTTCGCGCTCTTCGCGGCGACCGACTCCGGGGGCAGCGGGCAGCAGGGCAACGTGTTCGAGAACCTCACGTCGACGCTGACCTGGCGGGCGGCCGGTCTCGCCGTCTACGGCGGGCAGGACAACACGTTCCGCAACTTCTACATCGCCGACACGCTCGTCTACTCGGGCGTGACGATCAGCTCGCTCGACTTCGGCTACCCGATGGAAGGGTTCGGCCCCCTGCCGACGACGTTCGAGGGCATCACCGTGGTGCGGTCGGGCGGGCACTTCTGGGGCTCCCAGACGTTCCCGGCGGTCTGGCTGTTCTCGGCGTCGAAGAAGTTCAGCGCGATCCGGGTCGACGACCTCGACATCGTCGACCCGACGTACGCCGGGATCATGTTCCAGACGAACTACGTGGGGTCCACCCCACAGAACCCGTTCCAGGACACGGTCCTCTCGAACGTCTCGATCACCGGTGCCCGCAAGAGCGGTGACCAGTTCGACGCCAAGTCCGGCTTCGGCATCTGGGTCAACGAGGCCGCCGAGGCCGGCCAGGGTCCGGCGGTCGGCTCGGTCACGTTCAACAACCTGCAGATGAGCAACAACGTCCAGGACATCAAGAACACGACGTCGACGTTCACGATCGTCCGCAACCCGTAGCGGCCGATCGCCCGACGACGGGCTGCCGACCACCTCCCGGCCGCCCGTCGTCGGGCCACCCGGGTGGTCGTCCCCGACCACCCCGCACCCGGAAGACCGACCCGCCCTGGGCGGGAGATCAAGGACGATCATGAGAACACCGTTGAAGCACCTGGTCGTGGTGAGCACCGCGATCGCGCTCGTCGTACCGCTCGGCGCCGCAGCCGTGGCACAGGCCGCGGCCCCCGCACCGACCAACCTGGCCGTCGGCAAGCCCGTCGCGGCCTCGTCGGTCACGCAGAGCTATGCGGCCTCGAACGCGAACGACGACAGCACCAGCACCTACTGGGAGGGCGCGGGCGGGCAGTACCCCTCGCACCTGACCGTGAGCCTCGGCAAGGACGCCGACCTCGACCGCGTCGTGGTCAAGCTGCCGCCGCCCTCCGCCTGGTCCCCACGGACCCAGACCTTCTCGCTGCTCGGCCGCGCCGAGGGCGCGACGACCTTCACGACCCTCAAGGCCTCGGCGGCCTACCCGTTCGACCCGGCGACGGGCAACAGCGTCGCGATCCCGGTCTCGGCCGAGGTCGCGGACGTCCGCCTCGCCTTCACGGGCAACACGGGGGCGGCAAACGCGCAGGTCGCCGAGCTCCAGGTCTGGGGCACGTCCGTCGGGTCGGGCGAGCCGACGCCCGAGCCCACGGAGACCCCCACGGACCCGACCGGGACCAACCACGCCAAGAACCGACCGGCCGTCGCCTCCTCGACCGAGTGGCAGTTCACGGCGGGCAACGCCGTCGACG
Organism: Oerskovia sp. NPDC060338; assembly: GCF_042726295.1. NCBI lineage: Bacteria > Bacillati > Actinomycetota > Actinomycetes > Micrococcales > Cellulomonadaceae > Oerskovia > Oerskovia sp. NPDC060338. The sequence goes on along the minus strand of NZ_JBHXCQ010000002.1, from coordinate 233,733 downwards.
GGCAGCCGAGCACCTACTGGGAGGGCGCGGGCGGGCAGTACCCGTCGACGCTCGACGTGCAGCTCGCCTCCCCGACCGAGGTCAGCACCGTGACCGTCAGGCTGAACCCTGACGCCGCCTGGGGGCCGCGCACGCAGACCTTCTCGGTGTGGGGCAGGTCCGGGACCGGGGCCTGGCAGCAGCTCAAGGCCTCTGCCGCCTACGCGTTCGCGCCCTCGACCGGGAACACCCGCAGCATCACGGTGGCGGGGAGCGTCACCGACGTGCGGCTCCAGTTCACGGCCAACACCGGCGCGGGCAACGGCCAGGTCGCCGAGCTCGAGGTCTACGGCACCCCGGCCGCCAACCCGAACCTGACCGTCACGGCGGTCACCGCGACACCGGCCGCGCCCGACGCGACGACCCCCGTCGCGCTCACGGCGACGGTCAAGAACACGGGCGACCGCGCATCGGCGGCGACCACGCTGGACGTCACGGCCAACGGCCAGAAGGTCGGCTCGGCCGCGGTCGGTGCGCTCCAGCCCGGCGCGTCGACCCAGGTCACGGTCGCGATCGGCGCCCGTCCCGCGGGCCAGTACACGATCGGTGCGGTCGTGGACCCGACGAACACCGTGGTCGAGAAGGACGAGACCGACAACACCTTCAGCAACCCCACCCGGCTCGTGGTGACCGAGGCGCCCGGGCCGGACCTCGAGATCGTCTCGGTCTCGTCCACCCCGACCAACCCCGCCGTCGGTGCGGCCGTGACGTTCTCGGTGCAGGTGCGCAACCGCGGCAACCAACCCGTCCCGGCCGGTTCGGTGACACGTGTCGTCGCCGGCTCGACCACGCTCAGCGGCACGACGCCGGCCATCGCCGCGGGCGCGACCGTCACGGTCTCCCCGAGCGGCTCGTGGACCGCGACCGACGGCGGGGCCACCGTGACGGCCACGGCCGACGCGACCAGCGTCGTCGCCGAGACGAACGAGAACAACAACACGGGCACGCTCACCGTGACCGTGGGCCGCGGCGCGGCCGTCCCGTACACGACGTACGAGGCAGAGAAGGGCCAGTACACGGGCACTCTGCTCCAGGCCGACCCGCTGCGCACCTTCGGGCACACGAACTTCGCCTCGGAGTCGTCGGGCCGTGAGTCCGTGCGCCTGAACAGCACGGGCCAGTACGTCCAGCTCACCTCGACCGGCGCGACGAACTCGATCGTCGTGCGCAGCTCGATCCCCGACGCCCCCGGAGGCGGCGGCCAGGAGAAGACCATCAGCCTCTACGCGGACGGCCAGTTCGTGCAGAAGCTGACCCTGTCGTCCAAGCACTCCTGGCTCTACGGCACCTCCGACGGACCCGAGTCGCTGAGCAACACGCCCAGCGGCGACGCACGTCGCCTGTTCGACGAGTCCCACGCGCTGCTCGGCCGGTCCTTCCCGGCGGGCACGGTGTTCAAGCTCCAGCGCGACGCCGGGGACGACGCGGCGTTCTACGTCATCGACCTCGTCGAGCTCGAGCAGGTCGCTCCCCCGACCGCCAAGCCCGCGCAGTGCACGTCGATCACCGAGTACGGCGCCGTGCCGAACGACGGGCTCGAGGACACGGCCGCCATCCAGGCCGCGGTCACCGCGAACCAGAACGGCGAGATCGAGTGCGTGTGGATCCCGGCGGGGCAGTGGCGCCAGGAGAAGAAGATCCTCACCGACGACCCGCTGAACCGCGGCATGCACAACCAGGTGGGCATCAGCGACGTGACGATCCGCGGCGCCGGCATGTGGCACTCGCAGCTCTACACGCTCCTCGAGCCGCACCTCGCCCCGGGCGTCATCAACCACCCGCACGAGGGCAACTTCGGGTTCGACATCGACGACAACGTCCAGATCTCCGACATCGCGATCTTCGGGTCCGGCCGGATCCGCGGCAACAACGCCCAGGAGGAGGGCGGCGTGGGCCTCAACGGCCGGTTCGGCAAGAACACGAAGATCAGCAACGTGTGGATCGAGCACGCCAACGTCGGGGTGTGGGTCGGTCGCGACTACGACAACATCCCCGAGCTGTGGGGGCCGGCCGACGGACTGCAGCTCACCGGCATGCGCATCCGCAACACGTACGCGGACGGCATCAACTTCAGCAACGGGACGCGCAACTCGCTCGTCGCCAACTCGACGTTCCGGACCACGGGCGACGACGCGCTCGCCGTCTGGGCCAACCCCTACGTCAAGGACCGCACCGTCGACGTCGCCCACAGCAACGCGTTCCGCAACAACACGGTCCAGCTGCCGTGGCGCGCCAACGGGATCGCGATCTACGGCGGCTACGACAACTCGATCGAGAACAACCTGATCTCCGACACAGCGAACTACCCCGGCATCATGCTGGCGACCGACCACTCCCCGTTGCCGTTCTCGGGGACGACGCTCATCGCCAACAACGGGCTCTACCGCACCGGTGGGGCGTTCTGGAACGAGGACCAGGAGTTCGGTGCGATCACGCTGTTCCCGCAGACGCACGACATCACGGGTGTGATCATCCGCGACACCGACGTCTACGACTCGACCTACGACGGGATCCAGTTCAAGAACGGCGGCGGAAGCATGCCCGACGTCCGGATCTCGAACGTCCGCATCGACGGGTCGCAGAACGGGTCCGGGATCCTCGCCATGAGCGGTGCTCGCGGCAACGCGATCCTGTCGGGCGTCACCATCACCAACTCCGGTGAAGGGGACGTCGACAAGGAGCCAGGCTCGCAGTTCGTCATCTCGGGGAGCTGACCGAGGAGCTCGACCGTCGTGCGGTGCCGGGAGGTCCTGGCACCGCACGACGGCGCCCGCGCCGCAGACCTCATCCCAGCCCGGTCACCGCCGACCGGTCGGACCGCAACCGCCCCTGCGACGCCTGGAACACCTCGGGATCCCCGACGTGCTCCTGGGTCCACCGGACGTCGCCGCTCGCGAGGTCCAGCGCGACCACGGTGTAGCCCGCCGACGCGGCCGGCCCCACCAGGACGGCCGTGGCTCCGTCCGCGGCAGTGCCACCGACGAGCTGCGGCACCGCGTCGGACAGCGGGCCCACGGCGCGGCGCCACCGCTCGGCGCCCGTCGCGGGATCGAGCGCGACGGTCTCCCGGTCGACGGTCTGCACGATCACGGCGTCCGCGGTCCGGACGAGGACCTGCCGCGCCGCGACCTGCGCGGTCCAGGCGGTCGCACCGTCGGGGTGCAGCGCGAGCAACGCCTCGCCCTGGTCCAGCAGGACCAGGTCCGGGGTCGTCCCGTCGCTCACGCCGCCCTCGAGCACCAGGCCCTCGCTCGTCCACCGCACCGTGCCGTCGGCCGCGACGGCATCCACGGGCCCCGCCAAGGCCGTGCCCGACGACCGGAGGAACGTCCCGTCCCCCAGCGCGGCAACCCTCGTCAGGGCCACCGGCTCGTCGAGGACCAGGCCGCCAGCGGTCACGAACGACAGGAGGCCGCACCCGTACACCCCGGCCACGCCCGACCGGACGTCGATACGCAGGGCTTCACCGTACGACGTCCCGCACGTCCACTCCGCCCCCGTCTCCCGCACGGTCAGCCGCTGCTCCCACGCGGCCTCGCCCGTGCGCAGGTCGGTGGCGCGCACGACGGCCCCCGCCGTGTCCCTGGTCGCCTGGAGGATCACGCCGCCGACCCCGACCGTCGGGGTCCCTGCCGCCGGGTCGAGCACTACCCCGGCCGCCACCGAGCCGTCGAGGCTCACGAGCTGCGCGGTCACCTGGTCGGCTGCGGTCTCGAGGCACACGACGGACCTCGCCGACTCGTCTCCCGCGGCGGGGCCGGCGGGGTCGGCGTGACCTGCCGAGGCCTTGGGGCTCGCAGTGCAGACCTGTCCCGCGAGCCCGTCGAGCCGCCAGCGCTGGGTGCCCGTCCCGACGTCGAACCCGGCGAGTCCCGAGCGGCCCGGCAGCACCAGCAGGTCGTCGACGACGAAGGGCGTCCCCCCGTCGGTCGGGACGCTCCACAGGTCGCGTGGTGCACGGCTCAGGTCGAGCACGCCGGCGTCGGTCCTCTCGATCGCCTCGTGCGTGTCGTCCTGCGTCGGTGGGCGGTTCACGAGCACCACGGCGAGTGCGACCCCCAGCGCGGCGACGCCGACCACGAGGGCCGCGCGACGTCGTCGGGCCTGCAGGGAGCGCGCCCCGCGCGCCGGTCCACCCTGCCCTCCCGCGGGGTCTCGCGAGCCATGACCGTCCGGCACGTCGAGGGCGTGTCCCTCCGGGGAGTCGTCGAGCACGAACGTGACGGTCTGCTGGCTGCGTCGGCGGGGCACGCTCGGAGCCTAGTGGTCACAGGCGGGGCGCCCGACCTCCCTCGTGGCCGCCGACGGGCGTACGTTGGAGAAGCACCCGCTGGACCGACGGAGCACCGTGCGGGAGGGCAAGAGAACCCTGAAATGGGTCGAAACCGTGCCGCCAGACCCTTCTGTCTCACCCTTCGAGCAGTTACTGGCTCAGATCATGGATTCCCCCTACGATCATCAACACCATCCAGAGCGGTCGAGAGTCCTGGCTCGTTGACACCGCAGCAACCCCCCAACGGAAGCCTCCCGCGGGTACGGGTGCTACAGCCAGGTTCGATGGAGCGATTCATGACCGAGGCATCTTTCCGCGCAACCCCGCACACCGGGGTCCGGCGTACCGTCCACCGCACGAGCCGCACGGCCACCACCGCTGCGGCCACCGTCGGCGCACCCCTCGCCCTCTCGGTGGTCGCCCGATGAGCATCGTCGACCTGGGGCACTTCGGGCACGAGGCACCGCGACCCACGGTGTCGTTCGAGCTCATGCCCCCGCGCCGCCCCGACGCCGCACCCAAGTTCTGGGAGACCGCGCGCCGGCTCGTCGCGACCTCCCCCGACTTCGTGTCGGTCACGTACGGCGCGGCAGGCACGGACCGCGAGACCTCGCGCCGCGTCATCAGCCAGCTCCTGCACGGCACGCCCGTGCTGCCCATCGCGCACCTGACGTGCGTGGGGGCCTCGCGCGAGGACGTCGAGGACGTCATCACGGACTTCCTCGACGCGGGCGTGCGGAGCTTCCTCGCCCTGCGCGGGGACCCCCCGCGCGACCAGCCCGACTGGCGCCCCGCCGAGGACGGCGTGCGGTCGAGCACCGAGCTCGTGGCCCTGCTGCGCGAGGTCGAGGCCGCACGCTGCGCCGCGAGCCCGAGCGTCGCGCTGCGCGGCGCGGCGCGCCCCCTGACCATCGCGGTCGCGACGTTCCCCGACGGCAACCTCGCTGCGGGCACGAGCCGCACCCAGGAGGTGCGCCGCCTGTGGCAGAAGCAGCAGGCCGGCGCGGACTTCGCGATCACACAGCTCTTCTACGAGGCCTCGTCGTACATCGACTTCGTCGCCGAGGCGCGCGCCGCCGGGGTGACCATCCCGATCCTCGCGGGTCTCCTGCCCATGACGGACCCGGCCCGCCTCGCACGCGTCGAGGAGCTCACGGGCGTCCCGGCACCACGGCGCGTCGTCGAGGCCCTCGAGGCCGAGCAGGACCCCGCCGCGCGCCACGCCCTGGGCATCCGCCACTCGGTCGAGCTCGCGCGCCAGGTCCTCGCGGCCGGCGCGCCCGGCCTCCACATCTACACCTTCAACAAGCACCAAGCCGCTCTAGACCTGCTCGAGGGAGTCGACCTCGGCGGTGGGGCAGCGGGGGACGCCAGCAGCGTCTCGTCCCGCACCCCCGACCTGGCCAGCGGGCCGTGGGTCTCCGGCACTCCCCTTCCCTCCTCCGAGCCTGCCCTCGGCAGCGCATCGGTCTGATCAGTTCAGAGGTAATCACCATGAGTGCACCCACGTTCCCGTCCGGTTCCGTCCTCGGCTACCCCCGCATCGGCCCGCGCCGCGAGCTCAAGAAGGCCGTCGAGTCCTTCTGGGCCGGCAAGATCACCGCCGACGAGCTCGAGGCCACGGCCTCGGCACTGCGCGTCGCGGCCGCCCAGCGTCTCGTCGACCTGGGGCTCGAGGCCTCGTCGGGCGCCGTGCCCGGCTCGTTCTCCTACTACGACCAGGTGCTCGACGTCGTCGCTCTCCTCGGGGCGGTCCCGTCGCGCTTCGCGTCGCTCACCGACGAGAAGGGCGCGCTGGACCTCGCGGGCTACTTCACGGTCGCGCGCGGCGCCGGTGAGGACGCCCCGCTCGAGATGACCAAGTGGTTCGACACGAACTACCACTACCTGGTCCCCGAGATCAGCGAGTCCACGCCGTTCCGCTTCGCGGACGACCGCGTCGTGCGCCAGTTCGTCGAGGCGAAGGACGCGGGCGTCGTGACCCGGCCCGTCGTCGTCGGGCCCGTCACGTTCCTCGCGCTGTCCAAGGCCGCCGACGACAGCGCGCCCGGCTTCAGCCCGCTCTCGCGCCTCGCGGACGTCCTGCCCGTGTACGTCGAGCTGCTGCGCGCCCTGGCCGCAGCGGGGGCACCGTGGGTGCAGCTCGACGAGCCCGTGCTCGTGTCCGACTCGATCGACGTGCCCGCTGCCGAGGTCCGCGCCGCGATCACCGAGGCGTACCGGGTGCTCGCGACCGAGCTCGCGGTCGGCACGGAGCGTCCCGCGATCCTCGTGGGGGCACCGTTCGGCGGGCTCGTCGCCTCCGGGGAGGACGGTCTCGACGGCCTCGCGCTCCTGGCCGCGACCGACGTCGAGGCGATCTCGCTCGACCTCGTCAGGGGCGCCGTCCCGACGGGTCCCGTCGCGGGCCTCGAGGGCAAGACGGTCGTCGCGGGCGTGATCGACGGCCACAACGTGTGGCGTGCCGACCTCGCGGCGAAGCTCGCGCTCGTCGACCAGCTGTCCGGCCTGGGCGCCGGTGCCGTCACGGTCGGCACCTCGACCTCGCTCCTGCACGTCCCGCACGACGTCGAGGCCGAGGACTGGACGAACGGTTCGATCGACGCCCGCCTGCGCGACTGGCTCGCGTTCGCCGACCAGAAGGTCGGTGAGGTCGCGATCCTCGCTCGTGCGCTGACCGAGGGTCGGGACGCGGTCGCCGACCAGATCGAGGCGTCCCGCGCTGCGGTGGCCTCGCGCGCGGTGGCGAGCGGCGTCGTCGTGCCTGCGGTGCGCGAGCGCGCCGCAGCCCTGACCGAGGGCGACTTCTCGCGCGGCGACTACGCCGAGCGCGCGGCAGCCCAGCAGGCCAAGCTGAACCTCCCGCCGCTGCCGACCACGACGATCGGGTCGTTCCCGCAGACTCCGGAGATCCGCCGGGCGCGCGCGCTCAACGTCAAGGGCGAGCTGTCCGACGCCGACTACACGGCCGCGATGCAGGACGAGATCCGCCGCGTCGTCGAGCTCCAGGAGCAGATCGGCCTGGACGTCCTGGTGCACGGCGAGCCCGAGCGCAACGACATGGTCCAGTACTTCGCGGAGAACCTCGACGGGTTCGCGGTCACGGCCAACGGCTGGGTCCAGTCCTACGGCTCGCGCTGCGTGCGCCCGCCGATCCTGTGGGGCGACGTCACGCGCCCGGCCCCCATCACGGTCGACTGGTCGACGTTCACGGCGTCGCTCACCGAGAAGCCCGTCAAGGGCATGCTGACCGGTCCGGTCACGATCCTCGCGTGGTCGTTCGTGCGCGACGACCAGCCGCTGGGCGACACGGCCAACCAGGTGGGCCTGGCGCTGCGCGACGAGATCGCGGACCTCGAGGCGGCCGGCATCGGCATCATCCAGGTCGACGAGCCCGCGCTGCGCGAGCTCCTGCCGCTGCGCAAGGACGACCAGGCCGCGTACCTCGACTGGTCCGTCAGCTCGTTCCGCCTCGCGACCGCGGGCGTCGAGGCCGAGACGCAGATCCACACGCACCTGTGCTACTCGGAGTTCGGCGAGGTCATCGGGGCGATCGACGGGCTCGACGCCGACGTGACGTCGGTCGAGGCGGCGCGCTCGCGCATGGAGATCGTGCCCGAGCTGGCCGAGGCCGGCTACGCGCGCGGGATCGGCCCGGGCGTGTACGACATCCACTCGCCGCGCGTCCCCTCGACCGAGGAGGTCACCGAGCTCCTCGAGCTCGCCGTGAAGTCGATCGACTCGCGGCTCGTGTGGGTCAACCCCGACTGCGGCCTCAAGACGCGTCGCTACGAGGAGACCGTGGCCTCGCTCGAGAACCTCGTCTCGGCGACGAACGCGGTGCGCGCCCAGCTCGGCTGACGCCCTGAGCTCCCCGGGGAGCGGCAGGCCTGAGGCCGCCGCTCCCCGGGGAGCTCCCCCCATATCGCTGGGGAGCCCGCTACCAATAGCATCGGCGCGCACGCCATCGCTCCACCATGGGGCGAGGCTTCCGTCCCGAGGGGGGAACAATGCACGCCGCCGCACCCGTACCGACCACGACCGACCAGCCGCTCTGGGTCGAGGGCCGCAAGAAGATGCGGCTGACGGCCGCCGCCTCCCCGTTCCTGGCCGCGGCGCTGCTCACGATCATTGCGTTCCTGCGGTTCGGCGACGAGGAGAGCTTTGGGCTGTACCTCGTCATCGCGCTCGTCGCGGTGCTCGCGATCATCGTCCCGTTCCTCGTCTACTGGGTGCGCCAGGCCTCGCCGTTCTCGGTCGACCTCGCGGCCCGCACCCTGCGCATCGGCGACGGGCCCGCCCGCCCGTTCTCCGACGTCACCTACGCGTACACGCGGATCGAGCAGGGCTCGCTCACGCTGCGCTTCGGGTTCTCGGAGACCGACCGCACCGCGATCCTGCGCAACATCACGCAGGTCGTGAGCTTCCGCCTGCCCGAGGCCGACGCGCGCGCCCTCATGGAGGTCTTCGCGGGCTCGGGCCTGCCCGAGGAGAGTGCGTCCACGAAGGCCTTCATGGCGCAGAAGGTCCTGCTGGGCAAGGCCGACGCGATCGAGGTCGTCGCCGCGCTCGCGCAGCTCCCGCGCATCGCCTGAGGAGGGCCCAGCCTGAGGGGGCCCAGCCTGAGGGGGCCCAGCCTGACGCGGACGCCGCCTGACGTGGGCCCAGCCGGACGCGCTCTCGCGCCGCGGCCGCGGCGCGGCCAGGGAGATCGACGAGGGGCCCAGCACCGTGCGGTGCTGGGCCCCTCGTCGTGCGTGCGGTCCGGCGTCAGCGGTCCCGTCCGGCCATCGGGATGAAGCAGCCGAGGGTCACCATCGCGAGGCCCGCGGAGAAGATCCAGGCGTGGCCCGAGTCGACCGTGAAAGCCCACCCGAAGGCGACCATCCCGCCCACGAACAGGATGAACGCCACGAGGAAGCGGGCGATGGCCCCGGCTCGCTCGGTGGCCTCGTTGCGCTGCGTCGTCTGGCTGCTCATGCTCTTCGCTCCGTACTGGTCGTGTCGTTCGGTGGGGTCTCGCGGGCTCCCCCGCGCGAGCGGGAGGCGTCTGCCCGACGACGTCACGCACGCGAGGCGATCGGCCGTCAGTCCAGGTAGTGCTCCACCGTACCGGCATCCCGGATCGACGCGGCATCCGGGTCGCTCCCGAACTCCCGAGCGGCGTCGCGCTGACGCAGCAGGTCCCAGCACTGGTCGAGCTCGGTCTCGATCGCGCGGAGCCGCTCGTGCTCCTCCGACGCGCTGATCTCCCCGCCGGCGAGCTCGTCGCGCAGGCGACGCTCCTCTGCCACCAGGTCGCCGATGTACTGCCGGATCCCTCGGTCCTCGGTCATTCCCCCACGGTACGACCGGGGCGCGACGCGCGCCCGACGGGTCGTCGAGCCGCGCGCACGGGTATGCGTGGTTGCACCCGTCGCGACCCGTCGCAACCCGAATCGGCCGGAACGTGACGTGTCCGACGATCTACCCCATTCGGGGTGCGAGTCCCGTCGAGCGGTGTCAAGGTATGTACTTACCGGCCAATACGGCACATTCGGGACAAAAGGAGAATGACATGGGTTTCATCGCATTCATCGTTCTGGGACTGCTCGCCGGACTCATCGCTCGCGCCATCCTCCCGGGCAAGCAGACCGGATCGATCCTCATGACGATCCTCCTCGGTATCGTCGGCGCACTGCTCGGCGGCTGGCTCGGGAGCGTCCTGTTCTCGGCCCCGCTCGAGGACTTCTTCTCGATCCAGACGTGGCTGCTGGCGATCGTCGGCTCGGTCATCGTGCTGGGCATCTACGGGGCGGTGCGCGGCCGCAACGGTCGGACCGCCTGACCCACCCGCTCCCCCAGGCCGTCACCGCGCGCTCGTCGCGCCCCGTCCGGCCGCGGTGGCAGAGCGACGGGCCCGCCTCCTCGTCCTGAGGAGGCGGGCCCGTCGTGCATTCCGTCGGTCCGCCCGGACGCGACCCGAGGGAGCGGCACCGGGAATCCCTCCGACCGCGCCAGGGTCAACGCCCCGGGATGTCCCCCGCCCACCCGGCCGCCTGCCGGGTCCGACCCGCGACGAACGCGACCGTGAGCCCGATGACCAGCGCGGTCGTGTGACCGACCGCCGCGAAGTTCCGCTCCACGAACCCGGGGCCCACCCAGTAGACGACCACGAACGCGATCCACCACCAGCGCCACCGGCGCGGCACCACCACGGTGAGGAACCCCATCACCGTCGCCATGACGTAGCTGACCCCGACGTCGTCGACCCTCGCGACGCCCGGGTTGACGAACCCGTGGAAGATCCCGGTCGTCAGGACCATGGCCGTGAAGACCGTGGCCCCGACGTGGCCCATGAACCCGACCGCGAGCGCCCCGAGCCGGCCGACGAACCGTTGCGCGTAGGCCAGCACCACCAGGAGCTGGAGCACCAGGAGCACCTCGCCCGCGCTCGAGATGACGAACGCGCTCGCGAGGAGCACCGAGAAGGGGCGGTCGCGCAGGTTCGCGAGGTTGGTGCTCGTGTCCTCCAGGACCTGGTCGCGGGTCCCGTCGGGCAGGAACCACAGCACGACCGCGACCAGGAGGACCACGGTGCAGTAGGCGATCGCGAAGTCTGCCCGGCGGACCGTGCGCCACACGTCGGTCAGCGCGTGGCGCACGAGCTGCGGGGCGCTCGCGCTCCCCGTCGGGGCGTCCGTCATCACGCCACCGTACGTCGGGGCGGGCCCGCGAGCGCTCGGAAGTGCTCACCCAGGACCGAAGAGCGCGCCGGGGTGCTCGGCGAGGCCGAGCGCCGGCCGTCCGCCTCGGGCGAGCAGCTGGTCCGACCAGGCGTCGAGGCGCTCTCTCAGGACTGGCCCGGTCATGTCCGCACGGTCGATGCCCGCGTATCCCGGGGCCCAGGTCTCGACGACACGCTCGGCCTGCCCTGCGGCCTGCAGGTCCCATGCACGCAGGTCACCGAGGGCTCGGCCCGCCACACGTTCGTACTCTTCCTGGAGTCGGTCGGCGGCCTCGACGGATCCGAGCAGCACGAGGTCGAGCCGGCACCAGGCCAGGTCGACGCCGCGCGGGGCCGCTCGCGCCCCGGACCAGTCGACGACCCCGGTCAGCACCCCCTCCTCCCACAGCGCGTTGCCGCGCCAGTAGTCGTAGTGGGTCATGACTCGGTCGCCGAGGTCGAGCGCGCCCCACTCCCGTCGGGCTGCCTCGGCCACGGGGCCGTCACCTCGCGGGGGTCCTGCAGGCTCGCCGCGCAGTCCGGTCCCGTCGAGCGCGTGGATCTCGACGAGTGCCCGGGCCATCTGCTCGGCGATCCGGGTCGCGGGCAGCCCGGCGGCAGGGCTCTCTCCGGGCACCCTGGTCGTGACGATCATGTCCTGCTCGGTCGACCATGCCACGAGGCGGGGAGCGATCGCCCCGAGCGGCTCGAGGCGACCCAGCACACCCACCTCGTCACCGACCGCCCGGTCCCCCGGAGGGAAACGTCGGACGACGAGCTCGTCGACACCGTCGCGCACCAGCAGGGTCTTCGCATGGATTCCGCCCGTGAGCGGCCTCACGACCTCGAGCTCACGGCCGACGAGCCTCGAGGCGAGGCGCGCGATCGTGGCGTCACTGCTGCTGTCGAGTCTGGTCACACCCCATCGTCACAGAGAACGTGGCCCACAGGGTTCCCCGGGCCGCCCCCTGCCGGCCCCCACGTGCGGTGACCGAAATCTCCTGGGGCGGCTCCGCCGTCGGGCGTACCATCGACGGAGAGCTGTGCCGTGGGACGAGCCCACGGCCACCTGATCTTGGAGCGCATCACGATGCAGCGAGGAAGCGGGGCGGCCGTCCTGGCCTGCTCGGGCGCGGGCCGGACGCCCGCCCAGCACGCCTGACGCCCTACGGCGCCACCCCGACGGACCGCACGGTCACGTCGGCCGATCGGCGTACCTCGGCGGACGTCCCGTCCCCCGGTGACCTCGTGTCGCCGGACGGACCGGCCCCCTCCTGCCGTCGCTCGACGCACGCACCTGCCGATCCTCGTCGGCCGAGCAGCGCGCCGCGCTCACGACGGCCCCTCCGCACGAGAGTGGTAGAACCATGAACCCCCTGACCGAGAAGCAGATCCGCGCGTCCTTCGTGAACGCCTCGCGCCGTGAGGCGTCCCAGCTCACGCTCCCCTCCGACCTGGCGGACCTTCGCTGGGACCGCCTCGACTACCTGGGGTGGGTGGACCGCAAGGCGCCGCTGCGCGCCTACGTGGTCCTGACCGTCGACGACGCCCTGGTGGGTCTCGCGCTGCGTGCCCCCGAGGGCACGGCGTCTCGCCGCCGCGCGGTGTGCGCCTGGTGCGAGGACGTCATCGCGACCGACGACGTCTCGCTGTACGTCGTGCGTCGGGCCGGGGCGGCCGGCCGCAACGGTGACACGATCGGCACCCTGATCTGCACCGCGTTCGGCTGCTCGAAGAACGTGCGCCGCAAGCCGACGATCGTCGAGGCCGGGCAGGACCCGGCCGGGCTCGTCGAGCGGCGCATCGCAGGGCTGCGCGAACGGTCCGTGAAGTTCGCGCGCGAGGTCCTGCGCGAGGTCTGACCGCGCGCGGGAGCGTGCCGCGGGGCGGTGCTGGGCGACCCCCGCACCGCCCGGCGTCCGCCACGGCCGGGACGGGCCGGGGCCGCCACGCCCGGGACGCGCGCCGCCGCTAGGCTCCCGTCATGATCCGCCTCGAGAACGCCACGTACCTCGTCCACGACCTGGACGACGCCATCGCCTTCTTCACGGACGCGCTCGGTTTCACGCTGCGCCAGGACGAGACCTTCGAGGGCGGGTGGCGGCGTGTCGTCGTCGGCCCGGGTACCGATGGGGACGCGAAGGGCACGGGACTGGTGCTCGCCCTCGCGACGTCCGACGACGCGCGTTCCCGCGTGGGTCGGCAGGCGGGCGACGAGGTCGCCTTCTTCCTCCAGACCGACGACTTCGCGACCCAGCACGCCCGGATGCTCGCGCACGGCGTGCGCTTCCGCGAGGAGCCCCGCCACGAGGCCTACGGGACGGTCGCGATCTTCGAGGACCTGTACGGCACAGCGTGGGACCTCATCGAGCCGCCGAGCGCCTGACCGGCGCCTCCCTGACCCGGCGCCTCCCTCGCGCGCCCGCCGCTGCTCACGCCGGGAGTCGCGCGGTCGCCCGCTCGCCGCATGGTGGGACGCCGCCGCCCGCGGTCGCCCCACGGTTTCACTACCGAGTAGATACTCGGTAGTGTCGGTCGTGGTGCCACGGCCCCCGACGACGTGGGGCACCGGCCACGCGACGAAGGGTGAGAGATGGACAAGATCTTCTACGGCACGGCCTACTACGACGAGTACCTGCCGTACGACCGCATCGCCACGGACACGACGATGATGACCGAGGCCGGGCACACCGTGATCCGCATCGCCGAGTCGACGTGGAGCACGCTCGAGCCCCAGCCCGGGGTCCTGGACTTCTCGCACGTCGACCGCGCGCTCGACGCCGCCGCCCGCGCCGGGCTCGACGTGATCGTCGGCACCCCGACCTACGCCGTGCCCGCGTGGCTCGTCGCGTCCTACCCCGAGGTCCTCGCCGAGACGAGCTCAGGCCGCGGGCGCTACGGCGCACGCCAGATCATGGACATCACGCACCCCGCGTTCCGCCTGCACGCCGAACGCATCATCCGGGCGCTCGTGGACCACACCGCGCAGCACCCCTCGGTGGTCGGCTTCCAGCTCGACAACGAGACCAAGTTCTACGACACCGCGTCCCCCGCGGTGCAGCGCGCGTTCGTCAAGCACCTGCGCACGCTGTTCGACGACGACCTCGGCGCGCTCAACGAGGCGTACGGGCTCGACTACTGGTCCAACCGCGTCGACGCCTGGGAGGACTTCCCCGACGTGCGCGGCACGGTCAACGGCTCGCTCGGCGCGGCCTTCGACCGCTACCGCCGCGGGCTGGTCGACGAGTACCTGGGCTGGCAGGCCCAGATCGTGCGCGAGTACGCGCGCGACGACCAGTTCCTCACGCAGAACTTCGACTTCGACTGGTCGCCCGGCTGGTCCTACGGCCTCCAGCCCGCGGTCGACCACTTCAGCGCCGCCCGGACGGTCGACGTGGCCGGCGTCGACATCTACCACCCCACCCAGTCGCGCCTCACGGGCAAGGAGATCGCGTTCGGCGGCGACATGACCCGCTCGATCAAGGACGGCGCGAGCTACCTCGTGCTCGAGACCCAGGCGCAGGGCCAGATGGGCTGGCTGCCCTACCCGGGCCAGCTCCGCCTCCAGGCCTACAGCCACCTCGCGTCCGGGGCGTTCGGCGTCATGTACTGGCACTGGCACTCGATCCACAGCTCGTTCGAGACGTACTGGAAGGGTCTGCTCTCGCACGACCTCGAGCCCAACCCCACGTACGAGGAGTCGGGGGTCGTCGGGCGCGAGTGGGCCGAGCACGGCCAGTCGCTGCTCCACCTGCGCAAGAAGAACCGCGTCGCGATCATGGTCAGCAACGAGGCCCTCACGGCGCTGCGCTGGTTCACGCTCGAGACGGGGTTCATCGACGGGGTCTTCGGCTCGTCGATCGGCTACAACGACGTGCTGCGCTGGGTCTACGACGCCCTGTTCGACCTGAACGTCGAGGTGGACTTCGTGCCGCCGAGCGTCGAGGACCTCTCGCAGTACGCGATGGTCGTCACGCCCGTCCTGTACACGGCCCCCGAGTCGACCCTCGCGATGCTGCGCGCGTACGTCGAGCAGGGCGGCCACCTGGTCTCGACGTTCCGCACCGCGGTCGCCGACGAGCACGTCAAGGTCTGGCACGACCGCGCGCCCCACGGGCTCACCGACGTGTTCGGCATGACGTACAACCAGTTCACGACGCCCGACGGCGCCCGCCTGGCCCCCGCGGGCCGGCTCGCCGACGCGGTCGACGGCACGCCCGAGGCGCGGACGCTGCTCGAGCTCCTGCGCCCCGAGGGGGCCGAGGTCCTCGCGACCTACGACCACCCCGCCTGGGGCGAGTACGCCGCGATCACCCGCCACCGCTTCGGTGCGGGCACCGCGACGTACCTGGGCACCATGACCGCGCCCGAGGTGCTGCGCGACGTCCTCGGCGCCCTGCTGCGCGACGCCGACCTCTGGTCGTGGCCGCAGGACCTCGCGGGTCGCGTCACGGTCCGTCGGGGCACCAACGGCCGCGGCCGGGAGCTGACCTACCTGCTGAACTACTCGGCGGCCACGGTCGAGGTCCCCTCGCCCGTCACCGCGACCTCGGTGCTCGACGGCGCCTCGGTCACCGAGGGCGACGTGCTCGCCGTCGGGCCGTGGGACCTGGTGGTCCTCGAAGGTTGACCCTTCCGCGCACGACGCACCACGACGAGGGCCGGTCGCTCCTCCTGCGGGAGGGGCGACCGGCCCTCGTCGTCCGTCGTCGTGCTCGGCCTCCACCGGGGCAGGGCTTCGCCCCCCGCCCCGCGAGGGACGGAGGGCGGAGGGCGCTTCCCGTCAGGCCGGGACGACGAACGTGTTGAGCGAGCGCGGCGCGAGCGTCGCGGTGAACGAGCGCGAGCCGTCCTCGGGGTCGGTGAACGAGAACTGCTCGGCGCGGTCGAGCGCGTTCTGGACCACGACGGCCACCGAGCCGTCCGGGTTCTCGTAGGCGGACCCCTGCGCCGCGAACCGACCCGTGGTGCCCAGCTGCACGGCCCCCGGTCGCACTCCCGCGCTGTAGTGCTTGAGCACGTAGTACTCGGGGTTGCGCGTGAACGTGCGCGTGGCCGGGTCGACGGTCACGAGCGAGTTCTGGGGCCAGCCCCACGTGCTGAGCCCGCCCGGCTCGAGCGCCATGTTCCAGTAGGTGTAGCCCGTCGCGCCGTGCTGCAGGTAGTGGCGCACCAGGTGGAAGACGTACTCGGCGTCCTGCCAGGCGTTGTCCCCGAACCCGCACTCGGACTCGGTCTGCATGATGTCGAGCTCGGGCCACGCCTCGTGCGTGCGTGCGATCGCGTGCTGCCCGGCCCACTGGTAGCCGACGCCCGCGAGGTACCGGCGGGCGTCGTCGTCGAACAGGATGTTGTCGACGAAGCGCGCGTAGTTCGTGAGCTTCTGGCCGGCGGCCGTGAACGCCATGTCCTCGGGGCCGTTGAGGGTGCCCAGGTAGATGTCGACGTCGAGACCCGACGCCTCGACGACCGGGCCCAGGTGGTCGCGCACGAACGTGCGCAGCTGCTCCGAGCTCCACACGCACGACGGGAACTTCTGGTCCGCGAAGACCTCGTTCTGGATGTGGACCTGGTCCACGCGGATGCCTCGCGCCGCGTACTCCTCGACGAACCGCACGAAGTACCGCGCGTAGGCGTCGAGGTTCTCGGGCGTCATGACGAGCGTGCCGAAGTTGTACGCGGGCGGGTTCTTCATCCACGTCGGCGGGCTCCAGGGCGAGCAGTGCAGCACCATGTCGTCCTGGTAGCGCTGCGCCTGACGGATGTAGGGGATGACCGCCTCCTCGTCGCGCTCGACGCTGAAGTGCTCGAGCGCGAGGTCGCCGGGCACCTCGTCGTAGCTGTACCAGGACGACGCGAAGTCGTTCGCGCCGATCGCCGACCGGTTGACCCGCAGGTTGAGCTCGTCGGGGTGGAAGAGCTCGCGGTACACCTGCTCCTGGTCCGCCTCCGAGAGCGAGGAGATCGCGCGGTACCCGAGCTCGTTGAACGTGCCGCCGAACCCGCGGATCGGTCGACCGCGCGTGCCGGTCAGGCTCAGGCCGCGGTCGGCCGTCGCGCCGGGGGTGGGCTCACCTCCGTCCTGCCAGCGTGCGTCGTCGGTCGAGGTCACCCAGGTGGTCACGTCGTTCTCCTCAGGATCGGGGCGGGCGGTGCAGGTTCAGGTTCGGCAGGCCCGAGGGGGCCGGGTGGTGCGGTGATGCCGTGGTGCGGTGGTGCGGTGCGCGGCGGTGGTCCGCGGCGCACCGCACCGGGGGGACGGTCGGGCTCAGCGCACGCTCTTGATGCGCGTGATGAAGAACGCGCCGAGCAGGGCCGCGACGATCGAGACCGGGAAGACGACCGAGTAGCTCCCCGTCGCGACGACGAGCGCCGAGGTGACGAGCGGTCCGACCGTCTGCCCTGCCGTCGTCGACAGGTTGAGGATGCCGAGGTCCTTGCCGGCCTCCTCGTCGTTCGGGAGGACGTCGACGTTGAGCGCCTGGTCCACCGAGGTGTAGACGCCGTAGCCGAACCCGGCGATGCCGGCGAACAGGAACATGCCCATGGGCGAGGGCCAGATCCACGGCATCGCGATACCGACCGCGAAGAGCACGCTCGAGACCACGACGGGCAGCTTGCGACGACCGATGCGGTCGGAGATCGGCCCGGCGACCACGGCACCGAGCAGCGAGACGACGAGCAGGATGCCGGACATCGTGGCGATCGTGACGGCCGACTCCGCGACGGTCTGCCCCACGTGGTCCTGCACGATGTAGAGCTGGTAGGCCATGATCATCTGGTAGCTGACCAGCATGAAGAGGCGGCCCGCGAAGGCCAGGTAGAAGTCCGGGGCGTTGCGCGGCGGACGGAACGAGAGCAGCAGCTCCTTGAGGCCGCCGGCCGCAGGGGGCAGGTCCTGGGCCGAGCGCTCGCGCGGCCAGACGACGAGCGCGACGACCGCGCCGCCGATCATGAAGGCGCCACCGAGCACGAACCCGGGCACGGCGTTGGTGATGAACAGCGCGCCGACGAGCGAGCCGAGCGGGGCGCCGGCCGCGAGGCCACCGCCGTAGAACGCGGACATGGTGCCGCGCAGGCTCTTGGGCACGCGGTCGGCGAGCACCGCGACCGCGGGGGCGAGCATCATGTTGAGGCCCACCATGCTCACGCAGTAGGCCAGCGTGATCAGCCCTGCGCTGGGCAGGAAGCCGACGAGGGTCAGCGAGACGCCGCCCAGGACGGCGCCGCCCAGGATCCAGGGGGCGCGGCGGCCGAACCTGCTGCGCGTACGGTCCGAGAGGTTGCCGAACACGAGGTTCGACACGAGCGAGACGATCGCCGTGATCGCGCTGATCGACCCGAGGAGCGTCTCGGGCGACTCGACGCCGATGTCCCGCAGGCGCTGGGGCAGGAGGACGGCCGCGACGATCTGGAGGCCCACGATCCACAGGAGGCCGAACGCCAGGAACCCGGCGCCGAACCGGAGGACACGGCCGCGCGTCAGGGGATGCCCGGTGTCGGGAGCAAGATCCTCGGTCGAGCTCTGCGCCGAGGGGTCGTCCACCGTGACGACGGGGTGTGCATCCATGTCAACCTTCTTTGGTCGAGGCAGTTCCTTCTGCCGTTGGCGCGGGGTCGGACAACTCCACGCCGAGTCGTCGATACCCGGCCGAGAACCACTACCGAGTACCTACTAGATAGAAGGGAACGTAGAACTCGCTCGACGACGCTGTCAACTTCCCAGAGATCCCTAGACGCCCCCTGGAACCCCTGGATCCACAGCGTGAGACGCCCGTCGGAGCGCGTCCCCACTGGCGGATGGAGAACCCACTACCGACGCCTCCCGCCTCCCCGTCGGCCCTGACCCGCAGGTGCGCTAGCGTCAGGGAATGCCCAGCACCACGCAGGAGACCCCTCGCCGCCGCGTCCGCCTGACCCCCGACGAGCGACGCGCGCAGATCCTCGAGGCCGCCGCGCGGATCGTCGCCGAGAAGGGCTTCTACGGCCTCTCGCTCCAGGACGTGTGCGACGCCGTCGGGCTCTCCCAGCCGGGCCTGCTGCACTACGTGCGCAACAAGGAGGGCCTGCTCCAGCTGCTCGTCGAGCAGCGCTACGACCGCCGCTTCGACCCCGACGACTTCATCGCGACGGGAGACCCCGCCGCGACCCACCCCGACGGCGTCTCGCTCCCCGCGTACCTGCGCTACCTGGTCCGCAACAACGCCCGCACCCCGGAGCTCATCCGCCTCTACATGGTGCTCGGCGCCGAGGCGGCGTCGCCCGAGCACCCGGCCCACGAGTACTTCTCGCAGCGCCCCGACGGCGTGTGGTGGCTCTACTCCCAGACCACCTGGCGCCTGCCCCCCGAGGTCGGGCCGTGGGAGGACCAGCGGACGCTGGTCGAGATGTGCATCGAGGCCATGGACGGGGTCCAGGTCCGGCTCTTCCGCGACCCGCCCATCGAGCTCGAGGACCAGTGGGCCCGGTTCGAGCAGGTCCTGTTCCCCTCGCCCGTGTGGGACGACTACCGCTGAGGCGCCGAGCACCGGGCATTACCGGTCGGTAGGCATTCGGGGTACGCTACCGAGTAACCACTCGGTAGGAATTCAGGTCGAGGTCGACCGTGGCACGTCGGCGACGACGGTCGGGCTCACGCCTGCGCCTGCTCCCCACCACCGAAGGACCGCTCCGTGCGCAATCCCCTGATCTCCGGCTTCCACCCCGACCCCAGCGTGTGCCGCGTGGGCGACGAGTACTTCATCGCCACGTCGACGTTCGAGTACCTGCCGGGGATCCCGGTCTTCCGGTCGACCGACCTCGAGCACGTCGAGCTCCTGACCCACGTCGCGGTGCGCGACGGTCAGCTCGGGACGACCGGCGTGCCGACGGGCGGAGGCACCTGGGCCCCCACGATCCGGCACCACGACGGCAGGTTCTACCTCGTGGTGCCCGACATGATGGGCACGGGCCGAGGCAACGTCCTCTTCACGGCCGACGACCCGGCCGGCCCGTGGTCCGACGGTGTCGTCATGGACGTGTTCGGCATCGACCCGGACATCGCCTGGGACGACGAGGGCACCTGCTACATCACCATGTCCGGCCTCGGGTTCGAGGAGGACGGCACCGCGGTCCACCTCGGCATCACGCAGGTCCGGCTCGACACCGAGACGGGGGCCGCGCTGAGCGAGCCGCGCCCGCTGTGGTCGGGCACGGGCGGCATGTTCCCCGAGGCGCCCCACCTCTACCAGGTGGGCGACCACTGGTACCTCATGATCGCCGAGGGCGGCACCGAGCGCGGGCACGCCGTGACGATCGCCCGCGGACCGTCACCCGAGGGCCCGTTCGAGGGGTGCCCGCACAACCCGCTCGTCACCGCGCGCGGTTCCGACCGCCCCGTGCAGAACACGGGCCACGGCGACCTGGTCCAGCTCCCCGACGGTTCGTGGGCCATGATCCTGCTGGGCACGCGGCCGCGTTCCATGACGCGCGCGTTCGCGCCCATGGGCCGCGAGACCTTCATCACGCCCGTGACCTGGGACGACGACGGCTGGCCGCACGCCGAGCCCGTGGTGCTCGACGAGCGGCACGAGCCGGTCGAGCACACCGTCACCTTCCCGTCCGACGCCCCCTCGTCGCTCGACGGGTTCGACGGCGAGGTCGTCGCCGTGCGCGCCTTCCCCCGGGACGTCGCCGACCTGGAGGCCCGCCCGGGGTGGGCCCGCCTGCGCGGCACGGGCGAGGGCATGGAGGCGACCAGGCCGACGTTCCTCGGGATCAGGCAGACCACCGAGGCCTGCACCGTCACCACGACCCTCGACGTCTCCGAGGGCGCGGGCGGCCTGTCCATGCGCTACGACGAGAGCTCGCACCTCGACCTCGAGGCGACGACCGACGTCGTGACCCTGACCATGACGGCCCGCGGCCTCGCCCAGTCCTGGTGCCGCGAGCGCAAGAACGCCGACGAGCCCGCTCGCCTGCGCATCGTCGCGGACCCGCCCGTCGTCGGGAAGGCCGTGCTGGGCGCCTCGTGCGACCGCCTGCGCGGCGAGGTCTGGGAGGACGGCGGGTGGGTCGAGGTCGGCGGCGTGGACGGCGCGTTCCTCTCCTCGGACTTCTGCGAGTCGTTCACGGGACGGGTCGTGGGCCCGTACGCCCGCGAGGGCGTCGTCGACGTCGCCGAGATCGCCTACAGCGGCCAGGACGTCGAGCGCTGAGGCACGCGGACCACGCAGCCGCCCGTGCAGGGTCGACTGCTGTCGGCCCTGCACAGGCCATGACGCGGCGGTAGCGTCGGGCGTATGACCCCTCCGCCCCGGAACCGCCCGTTCTCGCAGGTCGACGTCTTCACGACGACCCCCTACCGGGGCAACCCGGTCGCGGTGGTGCGTGACGCCGTCGGGCTGGAGGACGACCAGATGGCCGCGTTCGCCCGCTGGACCAACCTCTCCGAGACCACGTTCCTGCTGCCCCCTTCCCCCGAGGGTGCGGCCACCGGAGCGGACTACCGCCTGCGCATCTTCACGCCCGCGGGCGAGCTGCCATTCGCGGGGCACCCGACGCTCGGTTCGTGCCACGCGTGGCTCGCGGCGGGCGGCACGCCGCGCGAGCAGGGGGTCGTGGTCCAGGAGTGCGGGATCGGTCTGGTGCCGCTGCGCCGCGACGCATCGTCCACCCCGCCCGACGGCGGAGCCGCCCCGGGTGGTCGGCTCGCCTTCGCTGCCCCCGACCTCCTCACGGACGAGCCCGTCGACCTCTCGACGCTCGCCGCGATCACGCGCGCGCTCGGCCTCGAGGCGCGCGACGTCGTCGACCACCGGTTCCTCGACAACGGGCCCGGGTGGCGCGTGCTGCTCCTTGGCTCGGCCGAGAAGGTCCTGGCGCTCGACCCCGACTTCACGGGCCTGGGCGACCTGGCGATCGGCGTCGTCGGGCCGTACGGGGCGCTCGGCGACGGCCGGTACGACGGCCCGGACGGGGCGGCGGTCGAGGTGCGCGGCTACGCGCTCGACATGGGCATCCCCGAGGACCCGGTCACGGGCAGCCTCAACGCGGTCGTCGGCCAGTGGCTCGTGCCCGACGGGTTGCTCCCGCAGGCGTACGTCGCGAGCCAGGGGACGGCGCTCGGGCGGGCCGGGCGCGTGCACGTGACGCGCGACGGTTCCGGGACCGTCTGGGTCGGCGGCGACGCCGTGACGTGCATCGAGGGGACCGTGCTGCTCTGAGCCCGGCGTCGGCCGGCACCGGCCGGCGTCGCCCTGGGCGGGCAGACTGGCCGACTGGCCGGGGCCGGTGCGGTCGCACGGCGGTCCGCGGCCGGACGTCGTCGTTGCGGCCCAGGGAACGGACGTCGTCGTCGCGGCCCAGGGAAACAGTGTGAGAGCGCACTCCCCGGCGGCATAGAGTTCATCCAATGTCAGGGAACCTAACAGTCGTTCGCGCGCGCTGGTCGTTGATGGCGCTCTTCGCGCTCTTCGGCGTCGTGGGCACGAGCTGGATGACACGGCTGCCCTCGATCCGCGACGCGCTCGGGGTCTCCTCGGCCCAGCTCGGGCTGATCCTCATCGTGGGCGCGGTCGGCGCCCTGTTCGCCGTGGTCTCGACGGGCGCGATCGTGTCCCGGTTCGGCAGCCGCAGCACGCTCGTGGCCGCCACGGCCCTCAACCTCGTCGCGCTGCTGCTCGTCGCGTGGGGCACCGCGGTGGGCAGCGTCGGGATCTTCGCGGTCGGGGCGTTCCTCAACGGCGTGAGCGGCGCACTGATGAACGTGCCCATCAACCTCAACGGCGCGCTCGTCGAGCAGCAGGTGGGGCGCGCGATCCTGCCGCACTTCCACGCGGCCTTCTCGATCGGTGCGGGCGCCGGTGCTCTCGTGGGTGCCGCGTTCTCCGCGGCCCATGTCCACATCTCGGTGCAGCTCGTGATCGTCACGGTCGCGGTCGCGGTCGCGCGCGTCGTGACGATCGGACCCGCGACGGTGTTCGCGCCCGAGCGCCGCGCCGGCGCCGGGGCCACGCCGGGCGTGAGCCCGGCCGACCTCGAGCACGACCTCGCCGAGTCCCCCGCGGGCGGCGCGACCGAGCCCGCGGTGTCGGGGGCCGTCGTCGACGAGGCGGACGCCCCGGCCGCGGCGGGCAGCGTGGCCGGGAGGGACGGCGCGGCCGGGCCCGCCGGTGGGGCCGGCGACAAGGTACGGACGTCGCCCAGGCGCGGCGCGGGCATGCGCTCGGCCCTGTCGGCGTGGCGCGAGCCGCGAACCATCCTCATCGGTCTGGTCCTGCTGGCCTCGTCGCTGTCCGAGGGGTCGGCGGGCAACTGGCTCTCGATCGCGATGGTCGACGGCTTCGAGGTGCGCGAGGCCATGGGCGCCATGGCCTACGGGACGTTCGTGGGTGCCATGACGGTCTTCCGCTTCGCCGGGACGGGCCTCATCGACCGGTTCGGGCGCGTCACGGTGCTTCGCGCCTCGGGCGTCTCGGCCCTCGTGGGCCTCCTGCTGTTCGGTCTGGCCCCGCAGATCTGGCTCGCGTGGTTCGGGATCGTGCTGTGGGGCTGCGGCGCGGCGCTGGCCAACCCGATCGCGATCGCCGCGGCGTCCGACGACCCGCTCCGCTCGCCCGCGCGCGTGTCCGTCGTGACGTCGTTCAGCTCGTTCGCCCAGCTCACCGCTCCCCCGGTCCTGGGCCTGCTCGCCGACGAGATCGGGGGCCGCTACGCGCTCCTGACCATCTGCGCGGCCATGGTGCTGAGCCTCGCGCTGGCGGGCCAGGTCAAGCCGCTGCCGCGCGAGGCGATGACACCGGTCCCCGAGCGCACGTGACCCGGGGTCCGGGCGCGCAGTGCTCGCGGCGCGAGCGGCGGGCACTGCCGGACGACACCGCCTGACGGCCGCGTCGACGGGAGGTGCCGCACCCGGCGCGAGGTCGGCCACCCCACCGCCGAGGATCACGTCATGACATGCCCGAATCCGCCTGTTCGCACGGATTCCAGCCCGTCCATGCTTGGTATCTTGGGGGGTCCTCCCAGAGGAGGTCGAGCAGTCCCATGATCCGCATCGGCGTGGTCGACGACGAGTCGGCGAGCAGGCAGATCGTGCTCGATCACCTCGATCGATACCAGGCGGAGAACGACGTGACGTTCGACGTCCGCACGTTCGCCGACGGGCGCGAGCTCGTCACGGGGTACCGACCCGAGTTCGACGTCCTGTTCCTCGACGTCCAGATGAACGACCTCGACGGCCTGGACACGGCCCGGCACCTCCGTACGCTCGACACGCGGGTCGTCATCGTGTTCGTCACCAACATGGCCCAGTACGCGATCCACGGCTACGAGGTCGACGCCCTGAGCTACCTCGTCAAGCCTGTCCCCTGGTTCGCGTTCTCCCAGGAGCTGCGTCGCAGCATCGAGCGGGTCCGGCGCAGCGGGACGGACTCGGTCATGCTGACCGTGAACGGCGAGCTGGCCCGCGTCGACCTGCTGGACGTCGTCTACGTCGAGAGCATCAAGCACCGGGTCGTCGTGCACGCGGTCGACCGGACGTACTCGTTCACGGGCACTCTCAAGGCGTTCGAGGCCGACCTCGGCGACAAGGGGTTCTTCCGGAGCAACAGCTGCTACCTGGTGAACATGCGCCACGTGACGGCCGTCAAGCAGAGCACGTGCGTCATGCTCGGCGGGGACGAGCTCCAGATCAGCCGCCCGCGCAAGCGCGCGTTCCTCGACGCGCTCGCCGACCACGTCGGAGGGCACGTCGCGTGATCGGGGATCTCCCGACCGATATCCCCCGCGGTTTCACGGCCTTCGCCGAGTGGTCCGCGTGCCTCGTCTACATCCTGCTCCTGCGCAAGCGGTTCACCCCGCCGGTCCTGGCCCTCGCGCTCGGCCTGGGGCTGGGCCTCCTGTGGGCCGTCCAGACGTTCGCGGGCGGGCTGCCGATCGCCCTGTGGACGCTCGGCATGGCGATGGCCGTCGCGGCGATGTTCGCCGTGGTCGTGGTCTGTGCCGACGTCTCGACGCGCGAGGCCGGGTACTTCACGGCGCGCGCGTTCGTGCTCGCCGAGCTCGTCGCGTCGCTCCACTGGCAGCTCTACAGCTATGCCGTCGACCAGGGTTCACGGGGGTCGGCATCCAGGTGGGGTTGCTGGTCCTGGTGTACGGCGCGGCGTTCACCGCGGCCTACTTCATCGAGCGGCGACATTTCCCGCCCGACCAGCGGCTCGACGTCGACCGCCGCGCCCTGCTGAGCGCATCGTCGATCGCCGCCGTCACGTTCCTCATGAGCAACGTGAGCTTCGTGAGCTCGAACACCCCGTTCAGCGCGCAGTTCGGTCCCGAGATCTTCTACATCCGCACGCTCGTCGACCTCGCGGGGTACGTCGCTCTCTATGCGCAGCAGGGGCAGCGGCTCGAGCTCCAGCGCGCGGTCGAGGTCGAGGCGATGAACCGGATGCTGCACTCCCAGCACGACCACTACCTGCACTCCAAGCGGAACATCGACATCGTCCACCGCAAGTATCACGACCTCAAGCACTTCGTCACGGCGATCCGGGCGGAGGAGGACCCGGACGCGAAGGCGTCGTACCTCGACCAGCTCGAGGAGAGCATCCAGGGTTACGGGGCGCAGGTCGAGACGGGGAACCCCGTGCTCGACACGATCCTGACGTCGAAGACGTCCCAGTGCACCGAGCTCGGGATCACCCTGACGTGCGTGGTCGACGGCGCAGCCCTGTCCTTCATGGATCCCATGGGCCTCAGCGCGCTGTTCGGCAACGCGCTCGACAACGCGATCGAGAGCACCGCGACCCTGCCGGACCCGGAGAACCGGCTCGTCCGCGTCGCGGTCTACACCCAGAACTCGCTCGTCCTGGTGCGCTTCGAGAACTACCACCTGGGCGACCTGGAGTTCGACGACGGGATCCCGCGCACGACCAAGGGCGACGCGCTCAACCACGGGTACGGCCTGCGGAACATGCGCCAGGTCGTCGAGAGCTACGGCGGCTCTCTCACGGTGCACACCGAGGCCGGGTGGTTCGTGGTGCGGGCTCTGATCCCGGTCCCCGAGCGCTGAGGGTCCGAGCCGGACAGCCCCGCAGCCCCGCAGCCCCGCAGCCCCGCAGCCCCGCAGCCCCGCAGCCCCGCAGCCCCGCAGCCCCGCAGCCCCGCAGCCCCGCAGCCCCGACCAGCGTCTCCCCGGGGGTGGGTGGTGTTGTTCGTGTAGCCACCACCATTGTGGTGGCTACACACAAACACCACCGAGGGGTCTCCTGGCGTGTTCGCCCAGCGGGGCCTCGATGTGGACCATGCGGGCGGTGGATCGACGCAGGCCGGGTTCGGCGGTGGAGCCGGACCGGGTTCGGTGGTGAAGCCGGGCCACGTGCTGGTGCGTGCCGTTGGCCGGGGGCGCCCCGGTGGGCGGGGGTGCCGGGCCGGCCGGTGCGCCGGGGTGGGTGTTAGTTGAAGCCGATGACGCGTTGGGCGGTCTTGTACGCCAGGACGGAGATGCCGCGTCCGGGGCGTCCGGGCAGGTTGGTGATCTGGTGCAAGGGCGTGCGGCGCAGGCGCCGGTACAGGGCCGGGTCCTGGGTGCGGACCTCGGCCCAGAAGGTGTCCTTCTTCGCCAGGGACTGCGCGGTCCCCGACCGGATCAACAGCATGGACGAGACCATGCTCACGATGTTGATGTAGTGCAGCATGTACCGCGCCAGGGCGCGTGGTGCCTGCGGGTCGGCGCGCACCGCGCGCAGGTGCTCCATCATGGCCCGGTTGATGCGCAGCTGCTGATCGACCCGCGAGATCATCACGTCCTCGTTCACCGACTGGTCCGCACGCCCGATGTAGTACCGGTACAGGTCCACGTCCAGGTAGTACAACGTCCGCACCGCGGGCAACGGCGCGTACGCGTAGAGGTTGTCGACGTAGAACGAGTGCTCAGGCAGCACCAGCCCCACCTCACGCAACAAAGCGGTCCGGTAGATCAACGAGTGCATCAAGATGTACTGCGACTTGCGGAAGCGCCCCACCTGGTCCCAGCCCATGACCCGGTTCCTGGGCAGGGCGTTGGTGTACCGCACCGCGGTCTTCTTGCGCTTGTCGACCTTCTCGTAGACGAAGTTCGACACCAGGACGTCCACCCCGGTCCCGGCCGCGGCGAACCCGCCCAACGTCTCCAGGACCCGCCGGTAGGCGTCCGCATCGAGCCAGTCGTCGGAGTCCACGATCTTGATGAACGCCCCGCGCGCATGCCTGAGCCCGGTGTTGATCGCCGCCCCGTGCCCACCGTCGACCTGATGGATCGCGGTCACCACCCCCGGATACGCGCCCGCATACCGGTCCGCGACCTCCCCCGTGGCATCGAAGGACCCGTCGTTCACGATCAAGATCTCGACCAGGTCACCACCGGGCAGCAACGACTCGATGCACCGCTCCATGTACGCCGCCGAGTTGTAGCACGGCACCACGATCGTCAACAGCTTGCTCATCAGGACAACACTCTTCACACTTCCTGGCCCGCACGGGCCGACGACACATCCACCCCACCCGACCCACCCACGTCAGCAGGCTCGACGGGCTCGGGCTCACGCTTGAAGATGATCTTGAAGATCGGGAAGAACACCCAGAAGGATAGGACGGCGTTGATCATCATCGTGACCATGTCGGCCACCGTCTCCCCCGTCTTACCCATCCCCCACGTATCGATCAACAGCTCGTACACCGGCGCCTTGTACCACCCCTGCAACGCCGCCGCCGCGAACGTGATCACCACGTACGCCACCGTGTACCAGAACGCCGCCCGCCAGATGTTCGTGTTCGACTTGAACGTCACGTTGCGCTGAGCGAAGAAGTTGATCACCTGCGCGATCAACAACGTCACCTGCACCGCCAAGAAGTACGCCAACCCACCCCCACCCTCAGGCAACCCACCCCCCGCATAGTCGAACAGGTAGAACGGCGACCCATCCGGATTCGACCCCACCGCCAACACCTGAAAGCTCGTGTCCACCAACGACGTCAACCCGAACCCCGCCTTGAACAACGGCATCAACGCCAGCTGCAACACCGTCACACCATTGCTCAGCACGAAGAACACCAAGAACTGAGCCAACCCCGGCCGACGCTCCACGAACCCCGACCACCACCCACGCAACCGACCGAACAACGACGACCGACCCCCCGACGAAGGGCTCGGGCTCGGCGATGGTGCCGTGGGAGTGCTCACTGCGTTGTGCTCCTTGCTGACAGGACGCTCGAGGACGTGAAGTCCGTGCGCCTGATCCGGACACGAGGGCCGCGACTGCTGCGGTCGACCCCTCGTCGTGGGGACTGCGGCGACACCCGTCCGCGGGGACAGGGCGTCGTCGGCAGTCAAGCACCGGATCACCAGGCCCTCCGGGGCCTGTGCACAACCTGTCGTCCGGGGCGCATGATCTGTCACCCAGCCGCCCCTGGGGGCCGACCGCGTGGCTCCCGTGAGCACGGGGACGGGACCGCGTCCGTCGACGCGAACGGGCCGGCCGGTCGGCTCCCCGAGGGGGCGCCGACCGGCCGGCCCGTCCTGACCGCCGCAGCCCGCCTCAGGCGACGGGCTGCTCGTCGCGTTCCTTGAGCGCCTGGGCCACGGCCTCGGCGACCTTGCGCTCGTCGCTCGCGCGCCGCCGTCGGGCACCGCGACGCTGCAGGACGACGCCCCCGACCACCAGGACGAGCAGCGCGAGGGCCGACCACGGCACCGCCCACGTCGAGGCCGAGCCCGTGGCGGGCGCGACCGGCAGGGGCGCGGCGTCGGCCGCACCGATCGCGGTCACGACCTCCGCCGAGACCGTGACCGATCCCTTGACCCGGCCCAGCGGCCAGACGCCGTCGACCGTCACGGTCCGCGTCAGCGACGTGCCGGGGAGCATCTCAGGGAGCTCGACGCGCGGCGCGCTCTGCGCGCCCGCGCCCCACGGCCCCGCGACGCGCACGGCCTGACCGGGGGCCAGGCGAGTGTTGCCGTCGTTCGTGACCGTGAACGTGACGACGGCGTCGCCCGCGGCGAACGGGTTGAGGGTGCCGTCGTAGGTGACCGACACGTCGTCGACCACGACGGCGGGGACCAGGTCGCCTGCGACGCGCAGGTGCATGCGTGAGCCGAGGCGGCGGTCGACGCTCACGCCCTCGGCGTTCTCGACGAGCAGCGAGGACACCACGCCCGCCGCGTAGTCGCCCGGCGTCGCGTCGGCGGGGACCGTCACGGTGAAGGGCACGACCGCGGTGCCCCCGCCCTCGATCGTGACGTCGTCGGCCTCGAAGGTCACCCACGAGCCGAGCGCCTGCGACTCCTCGCCCGCGGGCAGCAGGTCGAGCTCGCCGGCCTCGGTCATGTACCCGTCGGCCGCGTAGACGCGGAACGTCAGCGGCCCTTCGGTGTAATTGGAGACGATGATCGCGTCGTCGAGACTCGTCCCGGGCTCCAGGCCGTAGGCGTAGTTGGGGCGGTCGGTGCCGTGCACGGTGTCGGCGGGCCGCACGCCCCAGGTGACGGGCGTCGTCACGGCGGGGGCGTCGGGCTCGGCAGGGGCGTCCGGAGCGGGCGCGGCGGGGTCCACCTGCCCGACGGCGGCGCTCACCCCGTGCGGGAGCGCGGCGGTCCGCGATGCGGCGGCCGATGCGGGCGAGGCGACGGCTGACGCTCCGGGGGCGACCAGCGAGACGAGCAGACCCACGACCAGCGTCACGGCCAGCACGGCGAGGAGCCACAGCGCGTGGCTGTGGCCGTTCTCCCGCTGGTGGGCGCTCGCGTTGCGCTGCGCCGAGCGCGGGTCCTGCGCGGGCTGCGCGGTCTGGCTCGCGCGGTCGCGCGCGGCCTGGGGGGAGAGGTGCTGGGTCGCCATGGTCGTGCCTGCTTTCGTGGGTTCCGACCGAGGGTAGCCGGGCGGTCCGCCGCGTCGGGGCGGCCGTCCGTGCCCGTCAGGAGCAGCCCGTCAGGGGCGCCGGTCAGGAGAGCTGTCGAACGGTGGTGCCGGCCGGCCCGCGGAGAAACGGGCCGGCCGGCACCACGATCACGACGTGACTAGCTGAGCGCCGTCAGCGTCAGCGTCGCGTTGTAGGTCCCCTCGTTCACCGTGAGCGGGAGCTTCAGGTCGAGCTCCGCCCCGATGACCGCGGAGCCACGGGCGTGCCCGGCCTCCGCGCTGCCCAGGGTGCGGGCGACGGACAGGCCGTCACCCTCGACGAAGCCCGAGGCGACGGCCGCACCCGCGACCGCTCCGCCGTCGTTCTCCTGGAGCGCGGGCGTCCAGCCGAGGTACTTGCCGGACACCGTCTCGCCGCCCGCCACGAAGTCGCCGACCTGTGCGGACACCGACCACGCCGGGGCGTTGATGCGCGTGTCCGTGACACGGACCGGGACGAGGTCGCCCGAGGCCGCGAAGTGGTCGCCCTGCTCCTCGGCCACGCCCAGGTCGACGAGACCCGAGGAGCCCTCGAGGCTCCACGTGAGCTCGCCCGGACGGGGCTCGGGGATCACGACGGCGACCGACTGGTCGCCCGCCGCGAGCGCACCGGGGGCCGTGCCGGTGAGGTCGCCCTCGACCGAGCCCGCGGTGTTGCCCGGGCCGAAGTTCGCGGCCGGTGCGTTGTCCGCGAGGCGCACGGCCCCGTGGACCGTGGTGCCCGCGACCTGGAGGTTCGCGGTGTTGCCGGTCAGGACGAGGTCCCCACCCACCGTGTTGCCCCACTGGTCCGCCGACCCGTCGCTCGTCGCGCCGACCAGCGCGTCGCGCGACGTGCCCGTCACGGACAGGCTGCCTCCGACGACCGCGCCGCCGACGCTCACGCCGAAGTCGCTGTCGCCGAGCGTCACGTCACCGTTCACGCTCGTGCGCAGCAGGTCGACGTACGTCGCGGCCTGCGTCGAGAGGTTGCCCGAGATCTTCGAGTCCGAGATCTCGACGTCGACCCCGCCCGCCGCGACGCTGCCACCCACGCGCAGGTCGTACAGGTAGAGGAACCCGACGCGCGAGCCGGCGGTGTACGAGCTGATGTCGCCCCCGACGCTCGCTCCGTCGATCAGGACGCCGTAGGCGTCGGTCGCGACGACGTCGCCCTCGATGACGGCCTCGGTCGCGTCGAGCCACGCGTCGTCACCGACCGTGATCGACCCCTGGACCGTGGTCCCGCCGAGGACACAGGTCGCGCCCGCGGGGACGACCAGGTCGCCCGCGATGACCGTGTCGTCGAGCTCGGTCGTGCAGCTCGTGACGGCGGCGTGCGCTGCTGGTGCACCGACCGCGATCAGCGCGAACGCTGCGGCAGCGGCTGCTGAAACCTTCCACTTCATGGCGAATCTCCTGTTTTCTCGGTGGTTCAGCCGCGAAGGCCGTAGATGGAGGTGTAGCTGCGCCGTGCGTTGCCCAGGGAGTTCAGGGGGTTCGGCGGCGCGGCGACCGAGCTGGCGTTGTCCTGCTCGAACAGGCCGAAGTGCTGGCCGCGCGTGCGCAGCTGCGACAGGAAGGCCTGGTAGTCGATGTTGCCCTCGCCGAACTCGATGATGTCGTAGCCGTTGGCGCTGCCCGTGTTGGTCTTGCCGTCCTTGAGGTGGAGCATCGGGAAGCGGCGCGGGTCGCGCTTGATGTAGTCGATGGGCTCGAACCCGGGGTACTTGTGCTTGCCGACGTGCGCCCAGAAGACGTCCATCTCGAAGAAGACGAGCTCGGGGTCGAACTCGTCCCACAGCAGGTCGTACACGCGGCGCGTCGGGTCGTCCGTGGTGAAGCGGAACTCGCCGTCGTGGTTGTGCGCGTAGAGCTTGAGGCCCGCGGCCTTGGTCTTGACGCCCATCTGGTTCCACGTGTTCGCCGCGGCGGTCCAGGCGGCCACGGTCGGGGTGTTGTTGATGGGGCCACCCTGACCGATGTGCGGCATCCCGAGGATGAGCGCCTTCTCGATCTCGGCGTCGATGTTGCCCGGGTTGAGGGTCGCGTGCGTCCCGACGGCCCGCAGGCCGTTGTCGTCGAGCAGCTGGCGGATCTCGGGGATGGTGATCGCGCCGACGTTGCCCTGCGTGTACCCCGCGAACTCGACCTCGGAGTAGCCGATGTCGGCGAGCTCCTCGAACACGGCCCGGAAGCCGAGCGAGCTGACCTTGTCGCGCACCGTGTAGAGCTGGATGCCGATGCGGTTGACGGGGACGAGGCGGTTGCGGCCGCTGCTCGGTGCTGCGGCCACGCCGCCCAGGGCGGACGCCGCGGTCGGGCCGATCGCCGCGCCCACACCGACGGCGACCGTCGAGGCCGCGAGGGCCTTGAGCAGGTTCCGCCGGCTCATCGGGCGAGCCGGGATGGACTCGTGGTGGTGCTCGTGTGAACTCATGTCTCTCCTTCGAGGTGAGGTTCGGTGGCCCGGGGCGCGAGCCCCGGGCCACCACGTGCCTAGTTGCGGACGGTGAGGTTGAGCGACGTCGCGCTCTTGGTGACGCCGGTCGAGCCCTGGTAGGCGATCTCGACCTTGTAGGTGCCGACCTCGGGGAGCTTCGGGAGCGTCACGACGACGTCGCCCTCGGCGTCGAGCGTCCCGGTGCGGGTCGCGACCGTGGCGTTGTTGCGCTTGACGGTGACCGTGACGTCGCCCGTGGCGACGACACCCGTCGAGCTCTCGACCGAGATGGTCGCCTTGGCGGCGATCGACGGCTTGACCGGGTTGGGCGAGACGGAGCCCGAGACGGTCGAGGAGGCCGCGGCGACCGTGAGGCGCACTGTCGCCGAGGACTTCTTGAAGACCTGGTCGGCCTGGTAGCTCGCCTTGAGGGTGTGCGTCCCGACGGCGAGCGTCGGGTCGAGCGCGACCGTGGCCACGCCGTCGACGAGGGTCCCGCGACCGACCTCGGTGTCACCCGAGGTCAGGACGACGTCGCCGGTCGGCGTGCCACCCTCGCCCGTGACGGTGACCGTGGCCTCGCCCGGTGCCCCGAACGAGACGCGGGCTGCCGGCACGGCGACCTTGGTGACCGACGAGACCGTGGGCTCGTTCGGCGCCGCGAGGTCGATCGTGAACGAGACCGACCCGACCACCGAGACGTTGCCGCCCGTGTCGGTCGCGCGGTACTGCAGGTTCCGCACGCCGTTGGTCGTGAAGTTGACGCTGTACGCGCCGCTGGCCGCGGCCACGTTCGTCCAGGACTGGCCGTTGTTGGTCGAGTACTGGACGCTCGCGAGAGCGCCGTCGTCCTTGACGTCGAGGTTCATGCGCACGGCCTTGTTGTAGACGCCGCCGACGCCCGTGGGCGCTGCCGGGTCGAGCGTGTGCTTGATCGTCGGCGCCTTGACGTCGCCGACGCCCACGCCCTGGAAGTCGAACGAGTCGACGGCCAGCTCGTTGGCCGAGGTCACGAAGAGCGTGCCCGAACCCTGCGGGGCGTTCGTGAACGGCACCGTGACCTCCTTCCAGCCTGCGCCGGCGGGGATCTGGGCCGTGGCGAACGGCGCGGCGTCGGCCGCACCCCAGCGGAGCTGGAGCTGCCCGCCACCGTTGGCGACGACCTTGACGCCCGTGATCCCGGCGAAGTTCACCGGGCTGTAGGACAGGTGGTCACCGTTGCCGAGGCCACGGATCGCCTGACCGGCACCTGCGGTCTCGTCCTCGTAGGCCACGACGCCCTTGCTCTTGGCGTGCTCGGCCTGCTGGACGAACGGGTTCAGCTGGACGGTCGCCTCGCCGGGGGCGGCGGGCAGGCCGTTGTGGCCGTTGTCGGTGTAGGAGACGACGACGGCGCCGTAGATGTGCGCGCCCTCACCGTGCTGCGGCGAGTCCGGCGACGTCTTCCAGGCACCCGTGCAGCCCGTGCCCGAGACCTCGGGGTGGGCGTGCTCGTCGTGGCCCAGACCGTAGGTCCACGCCACGCGGTTGCAGGCCGTCGCGGTGCCGTCCTCGGCGTCGTTCGTCGAGACCTTGAACGGGACGGCCTGGCCCCAGCTGAAGAACGAGCCGTCACCGGGGTAGTCGACCGTGACCTCGGGGGCCTGGTTGCCGACCGAGATGACCTTGGAGGTCAGCGTGAACTTGCCCTTGGCGTCGGTGACGCGCAGGCGGGCGTTGTACTGACCGAGGGTCGTGTACGTGTGGCTCGCGGTGACTCCCGTGGCGTCGAACGTCCCGTTGCCGTCGAAGTCCCACTGGTACGTGAGGGCATCGCCGTCGGGGTCGCTCGAGCTGCTCGCGTCGAAGGCCGCGGTGAGCGGGGCCTCGGACGACGAGTTGGGGGTCGCGGTGAAGCGGGCCTGCGGGGCCTTGTTGCCCTCGGCGTAGGACACCTTGTAGAGGCCGGCGTCCGGGTTGGCGCGGAAGAACCCGTCGCCGTAGTCGAGCACGTAGAGCGAGCCGTCGGGGCCGAACTCCATGTCGATCATGTTGTCGTTGAGCGGCTGGGCGTTCTTGGCCAGCTGGGCGTTGGGCGTGAAGTCCTCGATGTGCGTGACCTCGTAGGTCTCCCAGTCGACCGTGAAGGCCGCGAGGTAGTCCTGCGAGAACTCACCGAAGAACGCCTTGTTGTCCCAGTACTCCGGGAGCTTGGACGTCGAGGGGTTCTCGGCGTCGTAGTGGTAGACGGGGGCGCCCATGGGGGCCTGGCCGCTGCCGGTGCCGAAGTTCACGAGCTCGTCCCACGGCTGGTCGCCGGGGCGGTCGCCGTAGTACAGGGTCGCCTCGCGTGCCGGGGGCAGGTCGACGAGGCCCGTGTTCCAGCGCGAGTTGTTCTTGAGCGCGGCCGGGTCGAAGAAGGCCCCGGGCGTGCTCGTCGCGAAGTTCCACTCGTTGTAGGGCGCGTTGGGCCCGTGCACGTAGGGCCAGCCCGCGTTGTGCGGGTCGTCGAGGCTCACGGTGTTCCACTCGACGTAGCCCATGGGGCCACGTGCCGGGTCGGCGTTGGCCGCGTCGGGGCCGTAGTCGCCCCACGAGAGGCTGTTCGTCTCGGGGTCCACGTCGATGCGGAACGGGTTGCGGACACCCATCACGAAGATCTCGGGGCGGGTCTTCTCGGTACCGACCGGGAAGAGGTTGCCCTCGGGGATCGTGTAGGAGCCGTCCTCCTGGACGTTGATGCGCAGGATCTTGCCGCGCAGGTCGTTGGTGTTGCCCGCGCCGCGGCGCGAGTCCAGTCCGGGGTTCATGCCGGGGGCGTCGTTGTTGGGCGCGAAGCCGTTGGCGCCGGGCGCGCTCGCGGGGGTGTTGTCACCGCTCGACAGGTAGAGGTTGCCGTCGCCGTCCCAGTCCATGTCTGCGCCGACGTGGCAGCACTGACCGCGCTGGACCTCGATGTCGATGATCTTCTGCTCGGACGCCAGGTCGAGGCCCGTGCCCGTCCACTTGAACCGTGAGAGCCGGTTGACGCCCTTCCACTGGTCCCAGTAGCTCTCGTCGGCACCGGCCGGGAGCGTGTTGGGGGCCGAGCCCGTCGGGGTCCCGCTCAGGGGCGCGTAGGAGAGGTAGACCCAGCCGTTCTCCGCGAAGTCGGGGTCGATCCCGATGCCCTGGAGACCGTCCTCCGAGTTCGCGTAGACGGGGATCTTGTTGGTGATGGCGGTGACACCGGTCTCGGGGTCCGTGAGCCGGACGTCGCCGTTGCGTGCGGTGTGCAGGATCTTGCCGTCGGGCAGGATCGCGAGGTCGATCGGTTCGCCGACGTCCTTGGTCAGCAGGATCTTCTCGTAGTTGGACCAGTCGAGCGCGGCCTCCGCGCCGGGCTCGCTGCCGTGGTCGACGCCGTCGTGGGCCGTCGCGGGGCCCGTCGCGGCCGCGAGGCCCGACAGGGCCAGGACGCCCGCGAGAGACGCGGCGACCACCCTTGATCTCGCGGTCCTTCGTGCAGGAATAGACTTCACAGTGATGCAGCTCCTCATGGGGGTTCATCGCCGGACCGGGCCACCGCTCGCTGCTGAGACAGCGGGATCACGGGTGGTCCGGTCTTTTTGTGTCTCGTGGCGGTGGCTCCCCGGGCACTCCCGCCCTCGCCACCGTCGTCGTCCTCCCCTCGCCGTCGAGTGGTGGTGTTCTCCGTCATCGCTGTCGGGTGGCACCGGCTGAACGCCGGGTCGCCCCGACGGATGAACGCTCACACAGTGTGAGCGGCCCGGAAGTTCCTGGAATGCGGCGTATCTACCTGCTACCGAGATGGTCTTCCTCGACCACCTGGTAGGAATCTAGGCCGACTTCTATCGCCTGTCAATCAAAAGTTGAAACCTACCGCTCAGTAGTAGGGCACAGTTCCACGCGGTCCGCACGCCGAGAGGTGTTGCCTGAGGATGAGCAGGACGTGCGGGGCCCGGCCCACGCATCAGGTCGACGTCGCCACCCGGGACCGGAACCCTCGGGGACCGTCCGCCGACAGAGCCCGGCGCAGGCCCTCAGGCCTCGCCCGTGACGAGCCCCGACCGGTAGGCGAGGACCACGAGCTGGGCCCGGTCACGGGCCCCGAGCTTCGACATCGCTCGGTTCACGTGCGTCTTGGCCGTGAGCGGCGTGACGTGCAGCCGCGCCGAGATGTCGTCGTTGCTCAGCCCCTGGGCGACCAGGAGCACGACCTCGCGCTCGCGGTCGGTGAGCGACCGGAAGGCCTCGCCGTCGACGCGGGGACGCGGCTCGGTCGTGACCGCCCGCGCGATCAGGCTCCGTGTGGCCTGCGGGGACAGGAGCGAGTCCCCCGCAGCGACGGTGCGCACCGCGTCCACGAGGACCTGTGGGCGCACACCCTTGCCCAGGAACCCGGCCGCACCGGCGCGCAGCGCTCCGATCACGTGCTCGTCGTCCTCGAACGTCGTCAGGACGAGCACGTGAACCTCGGCGAGATCGGGGTCGCCGACGATCTGCGCGGTCGCGGAGATCCCGTCCGTCCCCGGCATCCGGAGGTCCATCACGACGACGTCGGGCCGCAGGTCTCGTGCCAGCTCGACCGCCCGGGCCCCGTCGGCCGCCTCCCCCACGACCTCGATCCCGTCGCTGACCCCGAGCAGCGCGGCGAAGCCCGCCCGGATGAGCTCCTGGTCGTCGACGACGAGCACGCGGACGGTCACGGGGCCTCCTGGCTGGTGGGCTGCGCGGGGTCATCCACCCTGGTCGAACGTCCAGGTGTGGTGACGACCGTCCCCTGTCCGACCAGAACGAGTGATTGGCTGCAGTCATGATGTTGCTCAACGTGCTCGGTGCGGTCCTGCTGGTCGCCGGCTTCTACGCCGCCTGGCGCCTGGCTCCGCGGCCGACCGACGCGCCCCCGGCCCGGTGGTTCCCCGACCCCGCCGCCAGGACACCACGGCGTCGGCTGTGGGACGGGCAGGCCTGGACGGCCCGCGTCACCGACGGCGCCGAGGCGGCCGACCGCGGCCACCACTTCCGCGGTCGCTTCTGGGGGCGATGGGTCTGGGCGCTGGTCGCCGCCGCCGTCGTGCTGCTCGCGGGGACCACGCTCTACCGGTCCACCGAGAACGTGCACGTCATCGCCGTCACGAGCTTCGTGGCCATGGCCCTGGTCTGCTGGGCGTTCTACGGGTTCGTGGAGCGCCAGCTCGCGCTCCGGGACCTGATCGGGCTCGGGCAGGTCGTGGCCGTCGCGGTCGCCACGGCCGGCGCCACCTTCCTCGTCGGCATGAACCTCAACAACCTCACCGGCTCGATCGGCGGCATCTCGCTCTCCGCGAACCTCGTCGGGCTCACCGAGGAGACCGCCAAGCTGCTCGTGCCCGTCGCCCTGTTCCTGCTCGGCACCTACCGCAACCCGCGCGTGGGCGTGGCGATCGGCCTGGCCTCCGGGTTCGGGTTCGCGATCGCCGAGACCACGCTCTACGCGTACCAGACGGCCGCAGCGTCCGGGCCCGCCTTCTGCGGCGGCGAGACCCCGGCGGTCACCACCGCGTCGGTCATCGCAGCCCAGGTCGCGCGCATCTTCGGCGTCTCGCCCTTCCACTGGCTCTTCACGGGCATCGCGGTCGCGATCGCGTGGCGCGCCTGGCACCTGTACGGCCGCAAGGGGACGCCCGCGGCACTGGGCGGGATCCTGCTCGTCATGGTGGTCCACTCGCTCAACGACACCTCGGCCACGCTCGGGTGCGGCGAGCCCACCGTCCAGCTGGTCCTGGCGAACCTCCGGTACGTCCTCGTGATCGTCATGTACCTCGTGTTCAAGGCGTGGGCCCGCAAGCACACTCCCCCGCAGATGATCGGTGCCGTCAGCACCGGTTGGACCCCGAAGCACCTGGGCGAGCAGTCGGTACCGGCCGCCGATGCCCCCGCCGAGGACTCCCCCGCCCGCGAGCCCGCCGACGGCTGACTCCTCGCACGCCGCCGAGGTCGCACCCGCACGGCGTCGGGTAGTGTCCCGGGGTGCACACGACCCTCGGAGCCCAGGACGACGTCGTCGCGCACCTCGGGCACATCCCTTGCCGCATCCTCGTCGCCGGGGTCTCGGGCTCGGGCAAGACGACCCTCGCACGACGGCTCGCCGCACGGCTCGACCTGCCGCACACCGAGATCGACGCGCTCTTCCACGGACCCGACTGGACTCCCCGGGCGACGTTCGTCGAGGACGTGCGGGCCGCCGTCGGGCAGGAGGCGTTCGTCATGGAGTGGCAGTACCGCGCCGTGCGCCCGCTCCTGCTGGACGAGGCCGAGCTCGTCGTGTGGCTCGACCTCCCCACCCTGACCACCATGCGTCAGGTCGTGACGAGGACCGTGCGCCGGGCCCGGCACAAGGAGGTGCTGTGGAACGGGAACGTCGAGCCGCCGCTCCGGACGATCTTCACGGACCGCGACCACATCGTCCGGTGGGCGTGGTCGACGCGACGGTCGCTGCGCGACCTCCCGGTGGTCGCAGCCCGGCAGGACCCGCCCGTCGCACTCGTGCGGCTGCGGAGCAGACGACAGGTCGAGACCTGGGTCAGACGGCTTCCCTGGCGACCCATTCGCTGAGCGCCGCGACGATCCGGACGTCACCGTCCAGCCAGTCGACGCTCGCCCACTCGCCCGCAGGGAGCCAACGCAGCGCGTCGTGCTCGACCAGGGGCTCGGGCTCTCCGGCGACGACGCGCGCGAGCCACAGGCGCATGACGTGACGGTCCGTGATGATCCAGCCCCCGTCGTCGGGCCCGAGGAGCTCGGCTCCGAGCTCGACCTGCACACCGAGCTCCTCGCGGAGCTCACGGTGCAGCCCTTCGACGGGGGTCTCCCCCGGGTCCACCTTGCCGCCGGGGAACTCCCAGCGCCCGGCCAGCTCGATCGGCCGGGAACGGCGCGCGGCGAGCAGGAGACGGGGCGTGGCGAGGTCGTCGACGACGGCCGCGGCGACCACGAGTCGGCGGAGAGTCATACGCGGAGTGTTTCACGCCGGACATGACGGGACAGGACCCGGGACGTGTCCGGCTGGTCACACGCGGCGACCCGGCCGAGGCTCACGATCCCGCCGACAGGTGTCGGCGGGCGACGGTGCCGATGCCGGTGCGGGACCGGCTCAGCGGATCCCGGCAGCCTTGGCCCACTCGACCGCTTCTGCGCGGGTCGAGACGCCGAGCTTTCGGTAGAGGCTGCGCACCTGCGACTTGACGGTGTTGCGCGTCACGAACAGCTTGGTGGCGATCTGCTCCAGGGTGATGTCCTCGGAGAGGTTCGACAGCACCACGTGCTCACGACGGGTGAGCGGGGCTGAGAGCTGGGTTGCCGGCGACTCGGTCCGGGCCAGTTCGATGATGCTCATGCTTCCTCCATGTGCTGACCGGTCTCTCCATCGCGTCATGGATCGATCCGGCGCCTTGCTGCTACTGGGAGAGATGGCCCAGTCGTCGATTCATGACGCGGTTTTTCACCCTCAATCTGGATTGCTCTGCCGAGCGGCGCGTGAGCATCGCAGGTACGGTGCATTTCCGCTGGTCAGAGCGATTTCTACCCGCGACGAGCGGTAGCAGGTGGTATCTCCCATGTGTCCCAGATCACCCTTGTCGCGTTGCGACGAGAATTGTGACCCGCCTCACAGTTTGGGCCGAGCGTGCGTGACTCACAACCCGAACGCACCCCGGGACGCCCGGAGGGCCGGCCCGCGACGTCGTCGCGAAACCGGCCCTCCGAGGCGCGTCCGTCGCCGGACGCAGATCATCGCTGCTGTCCGTCAGCCGCCCACGAGCGCGCTGTACTCCTCGGCCGTGAGCACGGGGCCCGTCTCGGTCACGTCGACCTTGATGAGCCAACCACCCGCGAAGGGCTCGGCGTTGACGAGCGACGGGTCGTCGATCGCGGCCTGGTTGACCTCGGCCACCGTCCCCGTGACCGGGGAGTAGAGCTCGGAGACCGACTTGGTCGACTCGACCTCGCCGATCACCGCGCCGGCCGTGACGGCCGCCCCGACCTCGGGGAGCTCGAGGTAGACGATGTCACCGAGCGCCTCGGCGGCCGTGCTCGTGATGCCGATGACGGCCGGGTTCGAGGCGTCGAGCCACTCGTGCTCGGCGGTGTACTGCAGGTTGCCGGGGAAGTCGGCCATGGGGGCTCCTGGTGTGCTGGTGCGGGTGCTGGACGGGGGCGGGCCGTGTGGCCCGCAGAACGGGGGCGGTGCGCTGCGCGGGGCAGGTCCTGACGCCAGGACCGGGCGTCAGGACCGGTCCGACGACGGTCAGGACGCCTGAGGACGACGGTAGAACGGCATGGGCACGATCACCACCGGCTCCTCGCGACCACGGACGTCGACCGCGAGCTCGGTGCCCTCGGCGCTGAACTCGGGGGTCACGTAGGCCATCGCGATCGGGTACCCGAGCGTGGGCGAGGGCGCTCCCGAGGTCACGAACCCGATCTGCACGTCGGGGTCCTTGCCCGGGATCACGACGGCGTAGCCCGCGCGGGCGGGACGCTTGCCGAGTCCGCGGAGGCCCACGAGCACGCGCGCGGGCTGTGCGCCCTTGCGCGACGCGAGCGCAGCGCGCCCGACGAACTCGAGCGGGTTGCCCTCGGCATCGACCTTGTCGAGCTTCACGACGCGCCCGAGCCCCGCCTCATACGGCGTGGTGGTGGTGTCGAGCTCGTGCCCGTAGAGGGGCATCCCCGCCTCGAGGCGCAGCGAGTCGCGGGCCGAGAGGCCTGCCGGGACCAGCCCCAGCGGCTCCCCCGCCGTCAGCACGGCCTGCCACAGCTCTCGCGCATGCTCGGCCGGGACGAACAGCTCGAACCCGTCCTCTCCCGTGTAGCCGGTGCGGGCCAGCAGCGTGTCGAGACCCGCGACCCGCACGGAGACCGACGCGTAGTACTTCAGCTCCTGGACGGTCTGTACGTCGTCGGCGGCGACGAGCGACGTCACGATCGCCTCGGCCCGCGGTCCCTGGACCGCGATGAGCGCGGTCTCCGCAGCCTGGTCGGTGACGGTCGCGTCGAAGCCCGCGCACCGACGGACCAGCTCCTGGGTCACCAACGGGGCGTTCCCGGCGTTGGCGACGACGAGGAACGTCTCCTCGGCCAGGCGGTAGACGACCAGGTCGTCGAGGACCGAGCCGTCCTCGGCGCAGATCATGGTGTAGCGCGCACGGCCGACGGCCACGGCCGTGAGGTTGCCGACGAGCGCCCGGTCCAGGGCCGCGGCTGCCTGAGGCCCGCTGACCTCGATCTCTCCCATGTGGGAGAGGTCGAACAGGCCGGCCGCCTCACGCACCGCACGGTGCTCGGCCAGGTCGCTCGTGTACCGCAGCGGCATCTGCCAGCCGCCGAAGCTCGTGAGCGAGGCTCCCAGGGCGACGTGCTCGTCGTGGAGCGGGCTGAAGCGGTCAGCGACCGGGGTGTGCTGCTCGGACTCCGTCATGGTGTTCCTCTCGGGGGAGCCGGGTCGGCGTGACCGCTGCGTCACGCTCGGTCCGGCACGGCGGGTGGGCCCGGGGCCGACCGGTCCGGCACGACCTCGCGGCCGTGCCGGACCGGTCGACCTCAGGAGTACGACTCGATCGGGGGGCAGGAGCAGACGAGGTTGCGGTCCCCCCGGGCGCCGTCGATGCGGCGCACGGGCGGCCAGTACTTGCCGGCCCGCAGCGTGGCGAGCGGGTAGGCCGCGACCTCGCGCGAGTACGGCTTGTCCCACGCGTCCGAGACCACGGCGGCGGCCGTGTGGGGCGCCCCGCGCAGCGGGGACTCCTCGATGGCCCAGGTCCCTGCGGCGACCTCGTCGATCTCGGCCTTGATCGCGACCATCGCGTCGACGAAACGGTCGAGCTCGGCGAGGTCCTCGCTCTCGGTCGGCTCGACCATGAGCGTGCCCGCGACCGGGAACGACAGCGTCGGGGCGTGGAAGCCGTAGTCCATGAGGCGCTTGGCGACGTCCTCCGCGGTCACTCCGGTCTGCGCGGTGATGCCGCGCAGGTCGAGGATGCACTCGTGCGCGACCAGGCCCGTCTCGCCGGTGTACAGGACGGGGAAGTGCTCGGTCAGGCGGCTGGCCAGGTAGTTCGCGGCGAGCACGGCCGTCTTGGTCGCGGCCTCGAGGCCGTCGGGTCCCATGAGGGCGACGTAGGCGTAGGAGATCGGCAGGATGCCCGCCGAGCCGAACGGCGCGGCCGAGACCGGCGAGGCGCCCTCATCCGTGAGCGGGTCGCCCGGGAGGAAGGGCACCAGGTGCTCGGCCACGGCGACGGGCCCGACGCCGGGGCCGCCACCGCCGTGCGGGATGCAGAAGGTCTTGTGCAGGTTCAGGTGCGAGACGTCGCCGCCGAACTCGCCCGGGCGCGCCAGTCCGACGAGCGCGTTGAGGTTCGCCCCGTCTATGTACACCTGCCCACCGGCAGCATGTACAAGATCGCAGACCTCGCGCACGTGCTCCTCGTAGACGCCGTGGGTCGAGGGGTAGGTGATCATGATCGCCGCGACCTGGGGGCCGTGCTGCTCGAGCTTGGCGCGCAGGTCGTCGAGCTGGACCTCCCCCTTCTCGGACGTCGCCACGACCACGACGCGCATGCCCGCGAGAGCCGCCGACGCCGCGTTGGTGCCGTGCGCCGACGCGGGGATGAGGCACACGTCGCGCCCTTCCTCGCCACGCGAGCGGTGGTAGTCGCGGATCGCGAGCAGGCCCGCGAACTCACCCTGCGACCCCGCGTTGGGCTGGACCGAGACACCCGCGTAGCCCGTGATCTCGGCGAGCTGCGACTGGAGCCCCTCGATCAGCTCGGCGTACCCGAGGGCCTGCTCGGCCGGGACGAACGGGTGCACGTCCGCGAACTCGGGCCACGAGATGGCCTCCATCTCCGCGGTCGCGTTGAGCTTCATGGTGCACGAGCCCAGCGGGATCATGGTGCGGTCGAGCGCCAGGTCCTTGTCCGAGAGCGAGCGCAGGTAGCGCAGCATCGCGGTCTCGGAGCGGTGCCGGTGGAACACCGGGTGCTTCAGGTAGTCGGTCGTGCGCAGCAGGTCCGCCGGCAGCACGCTGCCGCCGCCCTCGAACTCGAGGTCCTGGCCCGTGGCGAACACCTCGACCAGCGCGAGGACGTCGTCGGGCGTCGTGGTCTCGTCGCACGCGATCTGTACATGATCTGCGTCCGGGTTGTACACATTGATGCCGGCGTCTGCGGCGGCAGCGACGAGTGCCGCCGCGCGGCCGGGGACCACGGCCGAGACCGTGTCGAAGAAGACGTCGTGCCTGACCTCGACGTCCGCGGCGCGCAGGCCGTTGGCGAGCGCCACGGCACGCGAGTGGACACGCTCCGCGATCTCCCGGAGCCCCGCGGGCCCGTGGTAGACCGCGTACATCGACGCGACGATCGCGAGCAGCGCCTGCGCGGTGCAGATGTTGCTCGTCGCCTTCTCGCGGCGGATGTGCTGCTCACGGGTCTGGAGGGCGAGCCGATAGGCCTGGTCCCCGTCCGCGTCGACCGACACGCCGACCAGACGGCCGGGGAGCGACCGCTCGAGGCCCTTGCGGACCGCCATGAACGCCGCGTGCGGACCGCCGTAGAAGAGCGGGACACCGAAGCGCTGGGCCGACCCCACC
Source organism: Oerskovia sp. NPDC060338 (assembly GCF_042726295.1). Lineage (NCBI taxonomy): Bacteria > Bacillati > Actinomycetota > Actinomycetes > Micrococcales > Cellulomonadaceae > Oerskovia > Oerskovia sp. NPDC060338. The sequence goes on along the minus strand of NZ_JBHXCQ010000002.1, from coordinate 189,774 downwards.
GCGACGTCCGCGCCGAGCTCTCCGGGCGAGACGAGCAGCGTCAGGGCGAGCAGGTCGGCGGCGATCGTCACCAGGCCGCCCCGGTCCTTGGTCTCCGCGACGAGCGGACGCAGGTCCCGGACCACGCCCGAGGCGCCGCTCTGCTGGAGCACCACGCCGATGAGCTTCTCGTCCGCGGCACCGGCCGCCGCGAGGCCTGCCGCCAGACCCTGCGACAGGTCCACGACGACCACGGGCAGGCCGACCGACTCGGCCCGCGCGCGCGTCACCGCGACGGTCTGGGGGAACAGCTCCGAGTCGAGCACCACGACGCCGGCCCCGCCCTTGGCCGCGCGCCACATGAGCGCCACGGCCTCGGCGACAGCGGTGGCCTCGTCGAGCAGCGACGCGTTCGCGACCTCGAGCCCCGTGAGGTCCAGGACCACGGTCTGGAAGTTGAGGAGCGCCTCGAGGCGTCCCTGCGAGATCTCCGGCTGGTACGGCGTGTATGCCGTGTACCAGGCGGGGGACTCGAGCACGTTGCGGCGGATGACCGGGGGAGTGATGGTCCCGTAGTAGCCGAGCCCGATCATCTGCCTCTTGACGACGTTCTTCGCCGCGATGGCCCGCAGGTCCGCGAGGACCTCGGTCTCGGTGCGTGCGGCCGGCAGGTCGAGCGGGCGGTCGGTGCGGATCGAGTCCGGGACCGCGGCGTCGACCAGGGCGTCGAGCGAGTCGTAGCCGAGCTCGGCGAGCATCGCCGCGACCTCGCCCGTGGGGACGTCGTTCGCGTCGGCCGCGACCGGGCGGGGGCCGATGTGGCGGAACGGGAAGTGCGCGCGGTCGAACGCGTCGCTGGACTGCTGGGTCACGGAGGTCTCCGGGGGTCGGCGAGGAAGACGGCGGCGGGCTCGGGAGCCCACCAGTTCCTCCCCGCTCTGTCATCGGACGCGCAGCGTCGACCTGAGAGTTTTGCCGGTCCGCCATGGTCCTCGCGGACCCGGGGCGCGCCGGCTTGCACCGTCGGTAGGGGACTCGCCCCCGAGGGGGACGGGGTCACCGCTTTCCAGAGTTGCCTCGCCACCGCGGTACGTCGGCCTGAGAGTTTCTCGGGGAGGAGTTGCTCCTTCGGCGCCGACCTCACCCTGAGGTGGCCGGGCTCTCCCGCAGTGGTTCGAGCAGCAGTATGTGGTTGTGGTCGTGCGGCTCCTAGCCTAGCGGTCGGCCCGGGCACGCGGCGAGGACGGCCGGTCGGTGGTCTCCTGCACGACGACGGAGCGCACCGTCGCGAGGCGGGTCACCGCACGCTCGAGCGCCCGGGCACGTCGACGGGTCGCCCGGAAGGTGACGTGGATCGTCCCCGCGTCGCCGTCACCGTCGACGGGTTCGGTCGCCAACGACTCGAAGCTCACGCCACGCGTCGAGAACACGCCCGCGAGGCCCGTGAGGGTGCCGACGCCATGCAGTCCGTGGACCTGGGCGGCCCACGAGGACTCGGGCGCGGACGCACCGTCCCGAGCGCCCTGCCCGTCGACGGCCGCGATCCGCGCACGGGTGCCGGTCTCGCCGACCTGGTCGCCCTCCGTCCCGGTCTCCATGCCGGCCTCTTCTGCCCCGAGGTCCTCGAGGGGGAGGTCGTCGCCGGAGCCGGCCCGAGCTCCGGCCGCCTCCTCGATCCCCGCCGACCGCAGCGACGCCCCCACGGCTGCCGCCGCTCCCCGCAGGCGGCGCGCCTCGTCGTCGGGCAGGGGGTCCAGGAGGACGCGCGTCCACCCCTCGGGGCCCAGCACGAGCGGTACCCCCAGCACCCCCCGCAGCCGCTCGCCCGCGAGCGACACCTCGCCGTCGAGAGCGACCTGGCCGGCGACGACGGTCTCGCGGCCGTCGAGCACGACCTCGACCAGGTCGGCGGTCGCGGCGGCGGTCGCCGTCGCGGTCTTGGCGCCGCTCTGGTGCGTCATCCACGGGCGCGCGACGAGGCGCAGGTCAGCGGGCCACGTGTCGATCAGCCGGTAGGCCGCCCCGACGTCGACGGCCGCGACCTCGACGAGCTCGGCCTGGGCCACGGCGATCTCGCGCGGGAAGGCGTCGAGCGTGCGGCCTCGGCGCAGGCGCCGCAGCGTGCGCTCGCGCTCGGCGGGGTCGTGGCCGCTGATGCGGACCGTCGACCACAGCGGGACCGCGTCCTCACCGTGCTGCCCTGCGACGAACCCGCCCACGCGGTGCCGCCGCACGCCCAGCTCGGCGGCGATCTCGCGCCGGAAGCGCAGCGTGTCGAGCCACGCGCCCATCCCGACCACGCGGTGCGCGCCGAGCGTCCGCGCCATGACCGCGACGCCCACCTCGACGGGGTTCGACACCACGATCACGACCTCGTGCCCCGAGCCGTGCCGTGCGATCGCGTCGGCGTAGCCGGCGAAGACCTCGCGGTTGCCGAGCGCGAGCCGGGTCCTGTCGAGCGAGGCCCCCGCCCGAGCGGGCGACGTGGCTCCCGCCGCGACGACGATCACGTCCGCCACGACGTCGTCGGGGGAGTGGGCCACGTCGATCAGCGGTGCGTGCTCGTCGTAGGCGTCCACGAGGTCCGCCCGCAGGCCGTGGACCGCGCGCCCCGACGCCCCGCCGGGGCGTCCGACGAGCTGGAGGCGGGAGGTCGGGGGCAGGATGCGTCGCTCGACGAGCTGCGTGCACACCTGCCGTCCGACGTCCCCGGTCGCACCGAGCACTGCAACGTCCATCCGAGCAGGCTACGCCGGGGGTGTCCTGGCCGCGGTCCGGCTGCGGGAGCGGTGTCCGGAGGGGTGAGCGCGTCCCTCACGCCCGACGGCACACCTTCCGTCCGCCCGCTGCCACCAGCACTCCGGTGGTCGTCAGGGCGAGCCCGACCCCGAGGAGAGCGCCCGCGTCGAGCCCCGTCGCCGCGAGGTGCTCGGGCGCAGGGCGCGCGGTGGAGGTGCCGCCGTCGGGCACGGTGCCCCCGCCGGGCGCGCCGCCGGGGCCGACGGGCGGGTCGACGGGCGGGTCGGCCGTGGCGACCGCGAAGTCCTGGTCGAGCCGGGACTCGCCCGCGTCGGTGAGCGTCACGGCGCGCTCGACCGGCCCGGTGCCCGTGTAGCCGTCGGGCACGGTCAGCGTGATCACGTAGTCGCCCGCGGGCAGGCCGTCGACGAAGTAGCTCCCCGCGTCGTCGGTCGTCGACGAGGTGTCCCCGTCGGGGCCGCTCACCAGGACCACGGCGCCCGGGACGGGCGCCCCCTGGTCGTCGGTGACCGTGCCGCCGATCGCCCCGGGGCGCGCGAGCGCGAAGTCGATCCCGGTCACGTCGTCGGCCCCGACGGTGACGGCGCGGGTCCCGGCCCCCTCGACCGTGAACCCCGCCGGGGGAGCCACGGCGACGGTGTACGGGCCCGCGGGGAGCTGCTCGAACCGGTAGCCGCCGTCGGCGCCCGTGACGGCGCTGCCCGTCACCCCGCCCGGCCCCGTGAAGGTCACGACGACCCCCGGGACCCCCGCGGCGCCCGCGGTCACGGTCCCGGAGAGCGACGGGAGGGTCGGGACCACGAAGTCCTGGTCCGTGATCGGCACCTCGGAGGCCTCGGGGACCTCGATCTGGATCGGCGGGGGAGCGACCGGGAAGCCCTCGGGCAGGGTGAGCGTGATCGTGTGCGGCCCTGCAGGCACCTGGTCGACCAGGTAGAGCCCCTGGGAGTCGGTGGTCGCCGTGAACGAGGGACCGCCCGGGCTGTCGATCGTGACGGTCGCACCGGGCACCGGCCGGCCCCCGTCGGTGCGGACCGCGCCGCTCACGGGGACCGGGACGATCTCTCGGACGAGGAAGTCCACACCCGTCGCGTCCTCGTCGGCGAGGTCCGCGGGGAGCCGGGACGGTCCCTCGACGATCAGCCCCGGCCCGTCCGGGTCGGGCGGCGGGGTCACCTCGACCGTCCAGCCGTCGGCCGCGGTGTACCCGGCGAAGCCGTAGGTCCCGTCCTCGGCCGAGGTCGTCGTCGCGAGCCGGACGCCCTCGGGCGAGAGGAGAGAGAGCGTGGCACCGGCCAGCGGGCCCCCGCCCTGCAGAGTGATGGTGCCGCTGACGTCGCGGGCCAGCGAGGCGAACCAGGTCTGGTAGACCGGGAAGCCCGAGCGCTGCTGGAAGAGGAACGTGAGGCTCGTGAGGGGCACCGTGGGTTCGAACCAGGCGGACGCGCCGGACGTTTCGGTGGCCGTCGCGTTCCCGACGAGCACCCCCGTGGCGGGGTCCCACGTGGGCACGTCGGTGCCCGTGCACGCAGGGCCCGGCGTCACGGCGCAGTAGTTGAAGCTGCCGCGATAGCCCAGCTCGGCGCCCGTGAGGAGCCGGCCCGCGAGACCGCGCGCGCTCACCGTGACCTGGTCGGCGTCGACGTCTCCCAGCACGAACGTCCATCCTCCGGCCGGGGTCGGGCGCTCGAACGTGTAGGTCGTGGTCGACGGCGCGCTCGGCGAGTCGGCGCGCGGGCGGAGGTTCAGGTACGGCTGCCCCTGGCTCGACCCGTACGTCGCCCCGACGGGCGTCGTCGCGCCGAGCCACGAGCTCGCACCCGACTGGACGCCCACCTGGCCCGACCGTGAGTCGGACGTGACGGTCGCGGCGGGGAAGCCACCCGCGGGGAGCCGCACCGTGGTCGTGAAGCTCCCCCCGCTGCCCGCGAGCGGGTCCCAGGCGGCCCAGCCTGCCGTGGTCACGGCTCCCGCCGGGGCAGCGACGAGCAGGGCGAGGGGGAGTCCGAGCAGCACGGCGAGGGCCGCGACGAGCGCAGCGGTCGTGCTTCGCGAGGGGCGCACACTGCAACGGTAGGAGGAGAGGCGCCGACGCGCGCTGCGACCGTTTCCCACACGATCTCCACGACACTCCCCACTGACCCGCGCACGGTCGTGGGGCGCGCCTCCTCTGCCCCACAGGTCGTCCGGGAAGGATGAGGTGCTCACCTCGTCGTGCGCGTGCGACGGGGATCGTCGCGAGCGCCCCGAGGGGGAATCACCCGGTATGGACAGCAGTACGCAGGCCCAGCAGTCGACCAGCACCTACGTCCCGCGGCACCTCGCCGAGCCCGACGCCGTCCCGGCCGGGGCGGACACCCCCGTCGACCCGCGGTCGAGCAGGTGGGACCGGTCGGTCAGCACCCTCACGCGCCTGCTCGACGAGCTCACGGTCCTCGACGACGGCGAGCTCGCCGTGGCCGCGCGCTGAGACGTGTTCGGCGGCGGGCACGGCGTCGCGCGCCTCACCCCAGCTCGATCGCCGAGGCCGCCGCGACCATCTCGTCGATGACCGCGTTCACGACGGGACGCGGCTCGTGCCGGGTGGCCCGGTGGCGCGCGACGAGCCGTCGCGAACCCAAGCCCGGCAGCGGGACGACCGTGACGCCGTCGGGCATCTCTCCCTGGACCGCGAGCGCCGGGAGCATCGCGACGCCCTGCCCGGCTGCGACGAGCGCGAGCGCGACGTCGAAGTCGTAGTACGAGTGGCGTGTGCGCAGGGTCGTGCCGAGCGTGCGCGAGAGGCGGCGCAGGGCGCGCGCCGCGGCCGTGGTGGGCTCGGGGCCCAGCCAGACGGCGTCGCTCACGTCGTCGAGGCGTGCGGGCGTGGGGAACGTCGCGGGCACGACGACGCGCCACGGCTCGTCGAGCAGCGGGACCTCACGCATGCCGCGGGGGGCGGGGGAGTCGGCATCCTCGTCGCGCTCGAGGAGCACGACGTCCAGGTCGCCCGTGCGCAGCAGCCGGAGCGCGTCGGCGGGCTCGAGCTCCTGGACGTCGAGCTCGACGCCCGGGTAGCGCGTCTCGAGGGATGCGAAGGTCGGGCCGACGACCGCGCGGATGGCCGTCTGGAACGAGCCGACGGACACCGTGCCCGTCATCTCCTCGCTCATCGCGACGATGGCCTTGCGGGCCTCGACCATCTCGGCCTCGATGCGTTCTGCCGCGTCGGCCAGGATGCGGCCCGCGGGCGTGAGGGTCACGCCCCGGGGTCCGCGGTCGAGGACCTGGATGCCCTCCTCGGCCTCCAGACGCGCTATTTGCTGAGACACGGCAGAGGGCGTCACGTGCAGCATGTCGGCCGCAGCCAGGACACCTCCGGCTCGGTGCACGGCAAGCAGGAAACCAAGTCTTCGTGGGTCCGTGGCCATGTAGAGATGCTAAACGGCCACGTCAGAGTTCTTCAATTGTGCTGAATGATTTTCGGGGCCACACTTGTGACGTGGCGCCGGCCGGTCCTCCTCAAAAGGGGCTGGCGCCCACGATCCCCCTGGTCGCTGCAGCGTCGCAGCTCCCACCAGGTCCCCCCTCCCCGATCCCTTCGTGACCCCTGCCCGGAGACCGCCATGTCCGCTTCCCCCTCCCTCGTCGACATGGTCGTGACCCCGCTCGGATGGGTCGGTGCGATCGCCGCGGTCACCGCGTACGCGATGGTCACGCGTGGCCGCTGGTCGGGCGACTCGTTGCGGTTCCAGCTCACGAACTTCGTCGGCGCCGGGCTCATGTGCCTGGTCGCCGCGGTCAACGGCGTGTGGCCGTCGGCGGTCGCGAACGTGGTGTGGATCGTGATCGGCGGTCAGGCCATCGTGGTGCTCGTCAAGGCCCGACGGCGTCGCGCGACCCAGGCCGTCGTCGTGCCCCTCGAGGTGCCCGCCGCTCAGGTGCGCTCGGTGGACCTGGCGGCCTGAGGGTTCCTCGGCTCCTCCCACGGCCTGGATGTCAGAACGTGGCCGGGCCCTACCCCGGGCCAGTTCTGACAGCTCGGCGGCGACACCTCGGACAGCTCGCCGCAGCGCGGCGATCACGCCCGCCGGTACCCCGCCGCGCGCCACGCCACGATCCGGTCGACGGCCTCGGCCACGACCTGGGGCGCGGCCGCGAACGACAGCCGCACCCACTCGCCCCCGCGCACGCCGTCGAAGTCCGTGCCGGGCGTGAGCGCGACGCCCGTGTCGGCGAGCAGCCGCTCGCACCACGTGACCGAGTCGAGCCCCGACGCCGCGACGTTCGCGTAGACGTAGAACGCGCCGTCGGCGGGGGCGACCGGGTCCCAGCCCAGGTCGTCGAGCCGGTCCAGCACGAGCGCGCGCGAGTCCGCGTACCGGGCGACGTTCTCCGCCGCGGCGGCGTACCCCTCGGGCGAGAACGCCGCGACGCCCGCGTGCTGGGCGAGCGCGGGCGGGCTGAGCGCGATGTTGCCCGCGAGCGCGTCGACCGCGCCCACGAGGTCCTCGGGCAGCAGCAGCCACCCGAGCCGCCAGCCCGTCATGGCCCAGTACTTCGAGAAGGAGTTGACGACGACCGCACCGTCGTCGAGGTACTGCGCCGCGGTCGCGGTCTCCCCGGCCGGCGAGGCCGGGTCGGCGTAGACGATCCCGTGGTAGATCTCGTCGCTGACGAGACGGACGTCGTGGTCGGTGCACCACGCCGAGAGCGCCGCCAGCTCGGCCGGCGGGATCATGGTCCCCGTCGGGTTCGCCGGGCTCGCGATCACGAGCCCGTCGAGGCCGCCCTCGTAGTAGGCCTCCATGAGCTGGGAGACCGTGGGCTGGTAGCGGGTCTCGGGGCCGCAGTCGAGCTCGACGACCTCGCACCCGAGGGCGGCGAGGATGTTCCGGTAGGCGGGGTACCCCGGTCGGGCGAGCGCGACGCGGTCCCCCGCGTCGAACGCCGCGAGGAACGCGAGCATGAACCCGCCCGACGACCCGGTCGTCACCGCAACCCGCGACGGCTCGACGACCACGCCGTACGTGCGCTCGTAGTGGTCGGCGATGGCTCGGCGCAGCGCGGGCACGCCCATGGCCTCGGTGTAGCCCAGGTCCCCGGACTCGAGGAGGTCGATCGCGCGGCGTCGCACCACGTCCGAGGCCCCCGTCGCGGGCTCCCCGGCGCACAGGTTGAGGACGGACTCGCCCGCGTCGCGGCGCGCGTTGGCCGCGGCGAGCACCTCCATGACGGCGAACGGTGGGACGTGCGACCTGCGCGAGACCTTCATGAGGCCATCATGCCCGGGATGACGCGCCTGACGACGCCCGCCGCGGTGTGCAGGTCCCGTGACGAGACACGCCCCGGGAGGAACCTCGGCCCGGAGTTCCGTAACCTGGCACGGGTCCCCGTCCGTCGCGCGGCGGGTGACGCGGCCGCACGAGACGAGCGAGAGGCGATCAGTGCCTGATCAGACGATGCAAGGTGGAGTCCGTATCGACGACTCCGGTCCTCGGTGGACCATGTGGGGAGAGGTCGACGCCGCGGTCCAGGACCGCTCCGAGGGCGACCTCGCCCGCTCCGTCCAGCGCGCGGAGGGTCCCGTCACGATCGACCTGACCGAGGTCACCTTCATGGACTCGGGGGGTCTGCGCCTGCTGTACCTCTCGGTGCTCGGAGGTGGCGAACAACCCGTCCTGGTCGGGGTACCGGATCGCATCCGGGACCTGCTGGAGATCAGCGGCGTCATCTCGCAGTTCACTCTCGTCGACTGACCGTCCCGACGTCACGGGCCACCACCCCCGGCCGCGGCGTCGCACCCGCACACCACGCACGTACACAGCCCGGCAACCACGGAGGAACGCCCATGGACACCACGATCCCCTCGTCCCGTCCGCCCGAGACCTTCCGCGTGGTCCGCGTCTGGCAGCTCGACTCGCTCGACGAGCTCTCGATCCTGCGCACGTCGCTGCACCAGGAGCTGACAGGGCGTCCGCTGGCCCCCGACGGCGCGATGGCCGAGGTCTCGGAGAAGATCGTCCTGGTCGCGAGCGAGCTGGCCACGAACGCGCTGCGGCACGGACGCCCACCGACGACGGTCCAGCTCCTCACGGACGGTGAGGAGTACATCGTCGACGTGATCGACCAGGACACCAGCCGGGCCCCCGTGGTGGCCGCCCCGCGGCTCCCGGGCGACGGCGGGTTCGGGCTCGTCCTGGCGCAGCGGCTCGCTCTCGACGTGGGATGGTTCGTCGCCGAGGGCAAGCACGTCTGGGCACGCCTCGGCGCGGCACGGGACGCGGCGTCGCCGGCCGTGCCCGCAGGGGCGGCGCCCTGACCCGCGGAGCACCTGTGCCCTCGGGGGCACGGCCGGCGCGCGAGGCACCGCCGGCGCAGCCTGCTCGAGAGGCGCGCGAGGCGTGCGTCAGCCGCGCGCGTCCCCGGCCCGACGGCGGAGCACCAGCAGGGTCGCGTCGTCCTCGGACTCGGGGTCCCGGGTCGAGCGCAGCACCGCGTCGACGTCGCCCACGTGCTCGGCGAACGTCCCCGCGAGCCGCCGCAGCCCGGCCTTGAGGGACTCGTCGCGACGTTCGAAGAGCCCGTCGCTGTAGAGCACGAGCGCACCTCCGGGGCCGATCGTGGTGGTCCCGGCGACGACGCCGCGGCTGGGCAGCCCGAGCGGCGGGCTGCCCAGCAGCCGCCCCCAGACGACGCCCTCGCCCGGGACCAGGAAGAAGGGCGGCGGGTGCCCGGCCGTCACGTACTCGACCGTGCCCTCGTCGAGGTCCACGACCGCGACCACGAGCGTCGCGATCTGCCCGGGCATGGTCCACTGCACCGTCTCGGCGAGCTGCTCGACGGCCCCTTGCGCGGTCCCTGCGCGCACGAGCGCCGCGCGCAGCGTGTTGCGGATCTGCCCCATCGAGGCGGCGGCCTGGAGCCCGTGACCCGTGACGTCCCCGACGACGAGCGCGAGCGCCCCGGAGGGCAGCAGCAACGCGTCGTACCAGTCCCCGCCGACGAACCCGCCGCCGGCCGGTTCGTAGCGCGCGGTCACGTCCCAGCCCGGCGTGTCCGGCAGCGTCGCGGGGAGCAGGCTGCGCTGGAGCGCTTCTGCGGCGCGCACGTCCCGTCGTCCACGGAGGTAGAGCGCCTCGACCAGGTGGCTGCGCAGCGTGCCGGCGCTCTCGACCGCGTCCTCGGCCCACGGTTCGCTGTGGCCGCTCACGACCTCGCGCCACCGGTCGAACGACCTCCGGGGGCTGAGCCGGACCGTGTCGCCCTCGCTCAGCGCGATGGCCTTGTTGTGGGGGTCGCCGCCCCAGTCGACGCTGCGCAGCACCTCGTCCCGGAGCCAGACCACGGCCTGCCCGTCGCTCAGGAGCACGCCCAGGACGCCTGCGACGTCGGGCAGCAGGTCGGCGATCTCGGGGGCTGCGACCCGCAGCGAGTCGACCGCCACCACCTCGTCGACGGTCTCGGCGAGCAGGCCCGTGAGCCACCCGACGAGCAGCGCGACCCCCTCCTCGTCAGGCACCCGTCCGAGCGACGCCGAACGACCCTCGGCGAGCACGACGACGCCGTCGGCGTCCACGAGGTCGAGGAGACGGCCGTCGGCCGTGATGGCCTCGACGAGCGAGGTGTCCTCGTCACGGCTGTCGGCGACGAGCCCGGCGAGCAGCCTCGACGAGGCCCGCGACGCGACGAGCCGGTCCTCCTCGCTCTGGGCCACGAGCAGCACCGAGAGCGCCGACCCCAGGAACTCCGCGGCGGCCCGCACGGCATAGGACGGATGGTGCGGGCCGGCGTAGTGGTGGCACGCGATGAGACCCCACAACCGCCCGTCGCGCAGCAGCGAGATCGACATCGAGGCACCCACGCCCATGTTCCGCAGGTACTCGAGGTGGATGGGGGAGACGCTGCGCAGGGTCGAGTACGTGAGGTCGAGCGGCTCGCCCGTCGTCGGGAGGGCCGTGGGGAGCACGTCGCTCGGGACGTAGTCCACGTCGTCGATCAACCGGATCCAGTTCTTCTCGTACAGCGCCCGGGCCTGGCGGGGGATGTCCGTCGCGGGGTAGTGCAACCCGTAGAACGAGTTGAGGTCCTCGCGCTTGGCCTCGGCGACGACCTCGCCGTTGTGGTCGGCGTCGAACCGGTAGATCATCACGCGGTCGAAGCCCGTCAGGCGGCGCACGTGCTCGGCCGCCGTCGTGAACAGCGCGTCGAGCGTCGACGCCCGGTCGAGGTCCGCGAGCGCCGTGCGCACGGCCTGGTACGTGTTGGGGAAGCTCAGGGGCCGCACGACGGCCTGCTCGAGCTCGATCACGACGACGGGCTCGGCACCGTCCGGGAGCGGCGGGCGGTGCAGGATCGCGTCGGTCTCGACCGTGCGCCCGTGCCCCGTGCGGATCTCGACCGGGTTGTGCGGAGCCAGGTCCTGGTGCTGCGCGGCATGGTCGAGCAACCTGGTGCCGTCCTGGGGTCCGAGGACCTGGACCAGCCCGGCACCGATCACGTCCTGCGGCGCGAGCCCCAGGACGCCGCGCACGTTCGTGGAGCACTGCACCACCCGGCCGTCGCTCTCGCGGACCACCAGCAGGACCCCGCGCGGCTGGATCCGGCCCGGGATGTGGATGGGTTCCCGGGCGCAGTTCTCGAGGTCGATCGCCTCGGCCGGTCCGAGCATCTCTTCGTCAGTGCTCTGTGTCATTGCAGCTCCCCCTCCCGCGGGTGTGCGGGCCGTTCACGGCAGCACGCTGCCGGGCCTGTCCCGGCGGCTTCATCACCGGGTACGAGCACGCCGCCTGTCCGAGCACGGCGGCCCAGCGTACAACCTCGATCGCACGGAGCGCCCCCGTGCCGGTCTCGTCGGGTGCCAGTCTCCGTGGTCGAGCCTCTTCTCCGCGAGCGGGAGAACCAGGAAGGATGGGACCAGCACGCTCGCGAGACGGCCGCAGGGAGGTACCCATGAGCGAGGACGACCCGGTGCGCCGGGCCGCGCAGTATCGCGTCGACCGCGAGGCGGCGCGCGAGGCGGCGGAGGACACCCAGGAGCACGGCTCCGAGGACGAGGGGACGGAGCCCCCGCGGACCGCGGGGCCCCGGCTGCCGCTCGAGAACCGCGGCCAGTGGGTCGACGAGCTCGTGCGCCAGGCCATGGCCCGCGGCGAGTTCGACGACCTGCCGCTCGCAGGCAAGCCCATCCCGGGGCTGGGCTCGCACCACGACCCCGACTGGTGGCTCAAGAACCTGGTCGAGCGCGAGCAGATCACAGGTGTCCTGCCCCCCGCCCAGCTCCGGGCCGACGACGCCCGCCTGCGCGACCAGCTCGACCGTCAGTTCTCCGAGGAGTCGGTGCGCGAGGTGGTCGAGGAGTTCAACGCCCGCGTGGTCGACGCACGGCGCCAGCTCCTGGGCGGTCCTCCCGTGGTCACGCCGCTGCGGGACGTCGAGGAGGAGGTGTCGCTGTGGCGCGAGCGTCGCACGGCCCGCAGCACCACCGGCCCGACGCCGTCCCGCACCTCCGCGGACGCCTCGCCCGGGGCGAGGCGCACCGCGGGCGACGAACCCACCCGGCGGTGGTGGCGCCGTCGGGCACGGCGGGACGACGACGAGACCTGACTTCCCCCTCCCACCGCGCGCCCCCGCACCCCGGCTCCTACCCTCGGGACATGCCCGAACCCGACGCCCAGCCCACCGAGACCACCGGTTGGGAGCCCGACGTGCTCGACGGGTTCGAGCAGCTGACCCTGCCCCTCACGCCCGACGACGAGGGCGAGGTGGTCGCGACCCTCGTGCGACGCCGTCGGGCGGGCGGCGGCTCCGCGGCCGACGCCCGGGAGTCCCGCGACCCGCTGGTCGCCGACCGCGGGATCGACGTCCTGTACGTGCACGGCTGGTCCGACTACTTCTTCCAGACCGAGCTCGCGGACTTCTGGGAGGCCCGCGGCGCGCGCTTCTTCGCGCTCGACCTGCGCAAGTACGGGCGCAGCCTCCGACCGGGGCAGACCCCCGGGTTCGTGACCGACCTCGCGACGTACGACGAGGACATCGAGGCCGCGCTCACCACCATGGGCCACGGCATCCTGACCGCGGACCGCCCCAAGCACGAGCGCAGCCTGGTCCTCATGGCGCACTCGACGGGAGGCCTGACCATGAGCCTGTGGACCGCGCGCCACCAGGACCGCGTCGCCGCGCTCGTGCTCAACAGCCCGTGGCTCGAGTTCCAGGCCCGGGGGATCGGCCGCAAGGTGCTCGCGCCCGCGCTCGAGCTCCAGGCGCGCCTCGACCCGCGAGCGCCCCTGCCCCAGGTCGACCTCGGCTTCTACACGCGCTCGGTGTCCCGCACGCTCGACGGCGAGTGGGACTACGACCTCGCGTGGCGCCCCGTGCGCGGCTTCCCGACGCACCCGGCCTGGCTGACCGCGATCCTGCGAGGTCAGGGGACGGTCGAGCGCGGCCTCGGGATCACGGTCCCCGTGCTCGTGCTGCTCTCGGCGCGCAGCACCTTGCTGCCCACGTGGTCGCCCGAGATGATGCGCAGCGACACCGCGCTCGACGTCGTCGGGATCGCCCGGCGCTCGACGGACCTGGGCAGCCAGGTCACGCTCGTGCGGATCGACGGGGCGCTGCACGACGTCGTGCTCTCGGCCCCGCCGGTGCGGGCCGTCGCGTACGACGACATCGCGACGTGGGTGCGGGGCTACGTGCCCGAGCGTCCCCCCGCCCCCGAGGAGGACCCGACGCCGGACGACCGGGCACCCGGGTGGGTCGGGTGGGTCGGGCACGCCGCCGGGGCGGTGCGCGACACCGTGCGCGGGTGGTTCGACCGGTCGGGCGCGGGCCCTCAGGCCTGACGCCTGGCCAGCTCCTGACGCACGTGCTCGACGATCCTGTCGGCTGCGGCCTCGACCTGCGCCAGGCAGTCCTCGAAGTCCTGCATGCCGCCGTACCAGGGGTCGTCGATGTCGAGCAGGTGCTCGTCACGCTCGACCCGCTCGGGCGGGACGACGGGCGCCGCCGGGTCGAACGACCGGTACATGCGCACGTTGCCGTCGCCGTGCAGGCGCCGCAGCGCACGGGCGTGCTGCGAGGTCATGGGCAGCACGAGGTCGCGCGAGACCACGTCGCTCGGGCGGACCTGCCGGGCGTGGTGCCCCTCGCCCGTGTCGTACCCGTGCTCGGCCAGGACGCGCCGCGCGCGATGGTCCACGGGGTTGCCGTGCTCCTCCGAGCTGATGCCCGTCGAGTCCACCACGACCCGGCCGCCGAGGCCCGCGGCCTCGAAGCGGTCGCGCAGCACGATCTCGGCCATGGGGGAGCGGCAGATGTTGCCCGTGCAGACCGTCATGACGCGGTAGGGCCGGTGCGCGGGGTCCGGCGTCGCGGCGCGGGGAGCGTCGTGGGTCCCGCGGTCGCCCCCGGGAGCAGGAGAGGTCGGTGTCGTCACGCCTCCAGTGTGCCGGAGGCACGGCGGCCGCGGTCCTCTGGCCCCCACGGGCGGGGCCGCGGAGGCGCCCCCAGGCGGTTCCCCTCCGCCCGGCCTACCGTGGACGCATGACCATCAGGACCGACTCGGGGCTCGTCGCCGTGACCGGGGCGAGCGGGCGGCTGGGCTCCAAGCTCGCGCTGCGGCTGGCCGCCGAGGGCGCGCGGCAGCGCCTCGTCGTGCGCGACGCGACGCGCGCACCACGCCTGCTCGACGGCGAGCCGCTGCCCGAGTCCGAGGTCGCCGTCGCGGCCGGCTACACCGACACGCCGAACATGGTGCGCGCCTTCCAGGGCGTGAGCTCGGTCTTCCTGGTCTCGGCCCGTGAGGCCCCGAACCGGGTCGAGGAGCACCGCGCGGCCGTCGACGCGGCGGTGGCCGCCGGGGTCGAGCGCATCGTCTACGTGTCGTTCCTCGGCGCTGGCCCGGAGGCCACGTTCACGTTCGCGCGCGACCACTGGCACACCGAGGAGTACATCGAGGGCACGGGCCTCAGGCACACGTTCCTGCGCGACAACCTGTACCACCAGGGCCTGGTCCACATGGTCGGGGACGACGGCGTGATCCGCGGCCCCGGGGGCGACGGGCGCCTGTCCTCGGTCTCGCACGACGACATCGCCGACGTCGCGACCGCGATCCTCCTCGACGAGCGCCCCGCGCAGCACGACGGCAAGGCCTACGACCTCACGGGCCCCGAGGCGCTGACGCTCACCGAGGTCGCCGCGCTGCTGTCCCAGGTCACGGGCCGGAGCATCACGTACCACCCGGAGACCGTCGAGGAGGCGTACGCGTCCCGGGCCGTCTATGCCGCGCCGCCGTTCGCGGTCGACGGCTGGGTCTCGTCCTACACCGCGATCGCCGCGGGGGACCTGGCCGTGGTGAGCGACGTCGTCGAGCGCTTCGCCGGGCGGCCCGCCCAGTCGCTCGCCTCGTGGCTCGACGACTACCCCGAGGAGTGGGACCACCTGCTCCCGGCCTGACCCCACCCCCCAGGGGCACGGCATCGCCCCCTACTCGAAGGAGCGTCCATGAGCGCGCAGTCGGACGAGTCGGGCGGGTCCTCCGCCGCACCGGACCAGGCCACGGCCACGGGCGGGAAGAGCGACCACCGCTGGGCGGGGCTGTTCGTCCTGGCGACCGCGCTGTCGATGATCGTGCTCGACGGGACGATCGTGGGCGTCGCGCTCCCGACGATCATCGAGGACCTGCACCTCGACCTCAACGACGCGCAGTGGGTCAACGCGTCCTACTCGGTCGTGTTCGCGGCGCTCCTGCTGACCGCGGGCCGCCTGGGCGACCGGCTCGGTCGACGCAACCTGCTCCTCGTGGGCGTCGTGGTCTTCCTCGGCGGCAGCGTCCTGGCCTCCCAGGCCGACGACGCCGGGACCCTGATCGTCGCGCGCCTGATCCAGGGGGTCGGCGGCGCGTTCGTCCTCCCCGCGACCCTGTCGACCGTAAACGCGACGTTCCGCGGCAAGGACCGGGCGGTCGCGTTCGGCATCTGGGGTGCGGTGATCTCGGGCATGGCCGCGGTCGGGCCGCTCCTCGGTGGTTGGCTCACGACGTCGTTCACGTGGCCGTGGATCTTCCTCGTCAACATCCCGATCGGGGTCGCGGTCGTCATCGGGGCGCTCCTCGTGGTCCCCGAGACCCGCGCGCACATCACGGTGCCGGGGCTCGACGTGGTCGGCCTCCTCACGAGCGCGCTCGGGTTCGGCGCGGTCGTGTTCGCGCTCATCGAGGGGCAGTCCCTCGGTTGGTGGACGCCCAAGGCGGAGCTCAAGCTCTTCGGAGCTGTCTGGGGGACCGACGCCCCCGTCTCGCCCGTGCCGGTGATCGGGGCGATCGGCGTGCTGTTCCTCGTCCTGTTCGCCTTCTGGGAGCGGCACCGCGCGCGGGTCGCGCGCTCGGCCCTGCTCGACCTCACGCTCTTCCGCGTCGCGACGTTCCGTTGGGGCAACCTCACCGCGATGCTCGTCGCGATCGGCGAGTTCGGCCTGATCTTCGTGCTGCCGCTCTACCTCGTCAACATCCTGGGACTGACCAGCCTGGGCGCGGGCGTGGTCCTCGCGACCATGGCCGCCGGCGCGTTCGTCTCGGGGGCCATGGCGCGGCACCTCGCGGCCGCGATCGGGTCCCCGCGCACGATCGTCCTGGGCCTCGTGCTCGAGGTCGTCGGGGTGCTCGCGGTCGCGCTCGTCGTGACGCCGACCGTGTCGTCGTGGCTCATCGCGGCCCTGCTCGTGATCTACGGCCTGGGCCTGGGGCTCGCGTCCGCGCAGCTCACGGGCACGACGCTCGTCGACGTCCCCGAGGAGGAGTCCGGCCAGGCGTCCGCGACGCAGTCCACGGCGCGCCAGCTCGGCTCGGCGCTGGGCACGGCGTTCATCGGTGCCGCGCTCGCGATCGGCCTCTCGACCGCGGTCCCGCCCGCGCTCGAGAAGGTCGACGGCGTCCCGCCCGCGGTCGCGACGCAGGTCGCGGACGCCACCCAGCAGTCTGCGGGTGGGACCATCCCGCAGCTGCGCACCGAGGGCACCAGGAGCCAGTTCGGCGAGAAGACGCCCGAGGTCGTCGACGCGCTGTCCGAGGGTTTCAGCGACGGCACGCGCGTCTCGCTGTACGTGGCGGCGGGGTTCCTGCTCCTGGGCCTGCTGTGCTCGTCGCGGGTCGTCGCGGCCTCCCGGCGCGAGGGCGTCGACCAGGGCGGGGCCTCGTCGCGCACGCCGACGACTCCCGCTCCCGAGCCCGACGCGACGGCCCGCTGAGCCGTGGGAGAAATAGTCTTGGCAGCCTCGGAGAGCAGGCGTAGCGTCGTCGGCACATGGGAAAGGAGGTGGTCCACGAAGTGAAGAATCTTCGGACACATGAGGTGGTTGCACGCTAGTCGTGCCATCGAGCGACGGACCTTGCGAGGAACCCGCGGCCGACCGGTGACCGTCAGGTCACCCACGACCGGCGAGAACCGAGCAACCACCGGAGCCCGCGGGAGTCGCGCCCTCGTCCAGCGCGACGGGTGGAGAGATCCACCAGCCCGCGGGCTTCTTCATGCCCAAGAAGCCCGACGACGGAGCGCACCCCGAGCACGCTCGGTCACGTCCTACGAGGGTTCCGCCGCCCCGGGCTCAGAACGGCTTGCGCGCCACCACGAGGAAGCGGGGAGCCTCGTCGACGAACTCGTTGCCCGCCGCGAAGTGCATGTGCAGCGCCCGCAGCGGTGCCTCGAACCTCGCGACCGCCTCGGGGGAGAGGCTCGCGATCTCCGGGACCTGCCACGCGATGACCTTGAGGTACCAGAGCAGCGAGCTCAGGTCGTGGAAGTGGCGCGTCCCCACGTGCTCGCGGGCCACGTCGATCACGAACCCGGCCTCGGCCAGCTCGGCCGCCACGCCCTCGATCGTCACGTCGTCCGGGTCCCACGGCAGGTCCGCGCCGAGCGCGGTGTTGAGCCGGATCCCGTCGCGGCTGTCGACCTGCTGCGTGATGAACACGCCCCCGGGCTCCAGGACCCGCAGCACCTCCGAGGCCTCGAACTCCTCGTGCCGGTCCAGGACGACCGCGAACCGGCCGTCGAGGAACGGGAGCATGAGGCCCTCGCCCTTGCTGCTCCCCACCTGCCGGACGTCCACACCCAGGGGTTCGAGGCGCCGTCGGGCCACGGGGACGTTCGGGGGCCAGCCCTCGGTCGCTGCCGAGCCCTCGGGGAGGGGCGCGAGCGACGAGAACGCCTCCCCGCCGCCCGTGCCCAGGTCCAGGACCGGGCCCCGGCCGCTCCCGACGAGCTCGCGCGCCAGCACCAGGTAGTCCCAGGGCAACGGGTCCTCGACGCAGCGGTCGTCGATCGGTGTCAGGTCGAACCCCTCGACCGGCGTCGCCCGGGCCCACTCGACGTGCGCCTCGAACGACGCTGCGGGGTCGGGGACGGGGAGAGATCCGGCTGCTGACATGCGTCGATTGTCACCCGTTGGCGCGGGCACAGTCGAAACGGCACGCCCGGTAGGGAATCCTGCCTGTCGGATAGCATCGGCGCGGCTGCGGGACCGCAGCACGACCCCGTCCCGCACGAGCCCTCGGAGCGCCCCGCCGATGCCCCTCCTCTCGCCGTCGAGCCACCGCCCGACCCGCAAGGTCCGTGACGTCGCCGAGCGGCACCGGCCCACCCTCGGCGAGCTGCGCCACGTCGAGTCGTGCACCCTGTCGGCGCGTGGGATCGGGATCGTGGCGGGGGTCTTCGCGCTCGTCGTCGCCGTCGTGGCGTTCAACGGGAGCCTCCTGCAGGTCGCGGTCTTCGCACTGGGCATGGGACTCGTCCTGGCCGTGATCCTGCGGTTCGTCGCGAGCGAGAAGCTCCTCGTGCTGGAACGAGGGCTCGTGGTCGGCTCGTTCGGTCCGTTCCTGAGCCCCTACGCCGTGCCCTACGCGGACGTCGTGGCGCCGAGCGTCGCCGCGATCGTCGGGACCCAGCGCCCCGTGTCGCTGCTCAAGGCAGACCAGGGAGCGTCCGCGACCAACCGCACCGCGCTGTGGTCGCTGCGCTCGGTCACGTTCGTCGGGCCCACGGCCGAGGTCTCCCGAGCCTTCACGCGGACCGGGACCTGGCGACCCCAGCCCGACCGTCAGGACCTGTGGGTCTTCTCGGTGCGCGACTCCCACCGCCAGGAGGTCCTGGTGCACGAGCTCGCCGCCGCGCTGCGCCTCTCGGGCCAGCCGGGGGCCGACCTCGCCCTGCCGCACGCGCTGCCCGCTCGGCGGTTGCGCGTGAGCGTCGCGGACGCCGACCACCTCCACCTGCCCGAGCGCCTGCGCTCCACGAGCCTGCAGGTCCGGGCCGGGGCGCGCTGAGCTCCGCTCGCACGGCGCGGCGGTCGAGCCGCCGGCCGGCGGAGGGCCGGGCGCCCGACGCGCCCGGCCCTCTCAGCCCCCTCAGCCCAGGGCCGAGGCGACCTCCGCCAGCAGGGGGGAGACGTCGCCGTCGGGCCCGCTCGCCGCGTCGCGCAGCGCCGCGACCTGCAGGACCATCCACGGGCTGAACGCCCACGGCGTGGCGTCGACCGCGCGCCCCAGCGCGCCGGGCTCGGCCCACGCGAGCTCGGCGACCTCGTCCGGGTTGGCCGTGAGGTCGCTCGCGGCGCGCGCGACGTACACGGGGCAGATCTCGTTCTCGACGACGCCCGACGCGTCCACGGCCCGGTAGCGGAAGCCAGGCACGGCGACCTCGAGCCCCGTGATCTCGAGCCCCAGCTCGTGCGCGGCGTGGCGCACGATCGACTCCTCGGTCGTCTCGGTCCAGCGCGGGTGGCCGCAGAACGAGTTGGTCCACACCCCGGGCCACGTGCGCTTGGACAACGCGCGACGAGTCACCAGCAGGCGGCCGGCGCCGTCGACCACGTAGCAGGAGAACGCGAGGTGCAGCGGCGTCTCGGTGGTGTGGACGGCGCTGCGCGCGAAGGTCCCGGTGCGGGTCCCCTCGTCGTCGACGGTCACGACATGGTCGGCGGCGACGGGCACGTGCACGTCGGTCATGGTTCCTCCAGGGTCCTGCGGTGCGATCGGGGGGTGCACCGGAGCATCCGGCCCACTGTCACACACCGGGGGAGAGGAAGGAAGTCCGTCCGTGGGACGAGCGGCCGGGCGTCTCGGCTGCCCGGCGAGCACGGCGAGCCCGACGACGGAGCGCGGCGCTAGCGTCCGTCCCACCAGGCGAGCACGAGGGTCGCGTCGAGGGTCAGCCACCTCGAGGCCTCACCTGCCGGCGCGTCGACCTCGAACCACACCGTGCCCGGGTGCCGCGGCGACTGGAGCCAGGTCCCGTCTGCCTGCCGAGCTGCCCGGATCATCCCGATCGCCTCGGCCATGCGAGGGTCCGGGGGCGTGCCGTCGAGCAGCGACGCCTCGCGGAGGTGGACGGCCGCGTTGAGCACGCTGTAGAACGCGCGGTACGGGTAGGTGAAGTACCGCACCCAGGGCGCGACGGGCTCTCCGGTCGACTCGCGGCGGAACAGGTCCCGACGCAGGAGGTACTCCTCGGCCGAGCGCCGCGCCTCGCGCGTCTCGTCGGTACCGCCTGTCGCAGCCTGGTGCGCCAGGAGTCCCTTGACGACGTTGAGGGTCGAGTGGAACGAGGACCGGACCGAGCCCTCGACCCACTCGCAGTTCCAGCCGCCGTCGGCCATGCGCACCGCGAGCATCGCGTCGAGGAGGGGCGCGACGTCGGCACCGAGCCACGCGCCGTTCGCCAGGGTCCACGCGTTGATGCAGCAGTCGACCTCCCCGCCCCAGTAGGGCAGGTCGTCGTACTCCCAGCGGCTGTTCTGCGCCAGGAGCTCGACGGTCCGGCGCTCGCGCAGGACCGCCGGGTCCAGGCCCCACTCGCGCAGCGCGTTCAACGACCAGGTCGTCGCAGTCCACGGCTGTCCGGTGCCGGACCGGGCTTCGGGGCCGTCCATGTCGAAGCCGGCGGGGAAGAACGCACCACCCGCCCACTGCCCGTCCGGGTCCTGCAGCGAGAGCAGACGAGCACCGAAGCCCTCGGTCGCGACGCGGGACCGTGTCTGCTGCCAGACCTCGTCGGGGGCTCGGACGAGGTCGCGCTCGACCCGCCACCGCAGCGCGGGGTCCGCGTCGAGGAGCCAGTCGACCAGAGCGTCGTCGGTCATCCTCCGAGACTACGACGGCGGGCCGTAGCGGGCCGTAGCCGCCGGGCCGCCGCCTGGCCGCCGAGACGACGGCGAGACGACCGCGACCGCGACGGCGACGGCGACGGCGACGGCGACGGGTCAGACGAACCCGAACACGGGCGGGAAGACCACGACCACGACCGCGGCCCACACCGCGTACACCGGCAGGAACTGCGTCTGCCACCGGCCGAGGGCCGCGAACGGGCGCCGCCCCCGCAGGAACCCGGTCAGCAGGAGGGCCGAGCCCACGAGGTGCACGAGCAGCAGCACGTTGAGGCCCAGGGCCACGACCTTGTTGGGGCTGAACCCGAACTCGGCGATGCGGGTCAGCATCGCGGTGAGCGCCACGGCGTCGACCGCGAGCGCCGCGACGACCAGGACGAGCAGCAGCCCGTCGAACAGGTGCGGCGGGCTGAGCGGGTCGCGTGCCGAGACCGAGTAGAGGAGCAGGCAGAGCACGAGGACGAGGATCGCGTCCATGAGGATGAGGAGGCCGCGGTCCGTGTCGAGCAGCGAGCCGGCGGTCGCGAGGACCACGAAGAGCACGACCAGCATGACGACGGTCAGCGGGGTGAAGACGCGCGTAAGGACGGGGGCGATGTTCTCGACGACGTCCTGCTTGGCCTCGACGAGCCATGCGGCGACGACGAGCGCGCCCGGGACGGCGAACGGCAGGACCCAGCCCTCGAAGAACGGCTCGGGGTCGATCCCCACGAGGTTCAGCGTCCCGAACGTGAGGCCGAGCAGCACACCGCCGCCCAGCGCGAGGAGCGTGAAGTAGATCGCGAGCTCGCCCGTGAAGCGGGCGAAGTCCATGCGTCCGCTGTCCGAGCGCCAGCGCCCGCCGACGTACGCGACCCCGACGAGGGCCCACAGGACGACCGGGGCGTGCAGGGCCGCGAGCAGCAGGGTCGAGCCCTCGGGCGCGAAGGGGTAGACGTTGAGGACGACCGCGAGCACCGCGAACGGGATCGCGAGCATGGCGCCCACGCCCCACGTGAGGCGGCGCTTCCACGCGAAGTACCCGGCGAGGAAGGGGAAGACGAGCAGGCTGACGTTGCGCAGCAGGACCGTCTCGTCGCTGATGGTCTCCGCGGCGACCTTGACCGCGATCCCCGCGCCGACGGCGAGCGCGAGCACGACCGCGAGCTCGCGCCAGCGCGGTGAGCCGCCGCCCACCGCGGCCGCGTCGGGGACCAGGACGAGCTGCTTCCACAGGCGGTCGGAGTGCTCGCGGGCGAACTCGCGCGAGACCTCGTCGAGGTTGCCCATGCGCTTGACCGCGACGAGGAACGCCTCGTCGTCGTCGAGGCCGGTCGCGGTCAGGTCGGCGACCTGCTCGCGCAGGTGGTCCTCCATCTCGTCGACGTCGGCCGTCGAGATCGCCTGGCGGCGCTGGACGTAGCCGCGCCACTGGTCGATCTGCGCCTCGAGCTCGGGGTGCGTGCTCATCAGGCCCACCCCTCGGCGACGGTCCGCGGGATCTGTGTGTCGCGGGCGTCGCTCCACACCTTCTGGAGCGCGTCGGC
Organism: Oerskovia sp. NPDC060338; assembly: GCF_042726295.1. Classification (NCBI taxonomy): domain Bacteria; kingdom Bacillati; phylum Actinomycetota; class Actinomycetes; order Micrococcales; family Cellulomonadaceae; genus Oerskovia; species Oerskovia sp. NPDC060338. The sequence goes on along the minus strand of NZ_JBHXCQ010000002.1, from coordinate 167,377 downwards.
GACGACGCTCCACTGCGCCTGCCGCTCGGCGAGGGCCTCGCGCCCGGCGGGGGTGATCGCGTAGTGCTTCCTCCGGCGCCCGACGTCGGACACGCCCCACGACGCCTCGACGTGCCCGAGGCGCTCGAGCCGGTGGAGCAGGGGGTAGAGCATCCCGTCGGTCCACTGCATGTGGCCGTCCGAGAGCTCGTTGACGCGCTTGACGATCGCGTAGCCGTACGACTCGCCGTCCGCGAGGATGCCGAGGACGAGCGGGGTGGCCGAGGCCGCGACAAGGTCCTTGTCGATGTGCATGACACTCCTATGCCTAGGTCTGCTAGGGGTTCAAACCTAGCAGACCTAGGTATGGTCGCCGAGCGGAGCTTCGCTTTGGCAGACTCCCCGGATGAGACCAGGCCGAGCCCGCACCGAGCGGCAGGACGTCGAGGTGGGCGCCTGGCACGTCGTCCACGGCTTCGCGACCCTCGAGACGACCGCGCTCCGGATGCGCCACGCGACCCTCGTCACCCTTCTCCTCGCACTCGGCGTCGTCGTGACCGGGGCGAGCTTCGCCGTGATGGCCGGACTGGGGATCGACCTGGACAACCTCATGACCTCGGTCGACGGGCGCGGCGCGCCCTGGTGGCTGGTCGCCCCGCTCGTCGTCGTGTCGGTGACCGTGGCACTGAGCGTCGGGTCGCGATCTCGCCCCTACCGGATCAGCATCACCGCGCAGCACCTCTCGATCACCGACGGCGGGGCGTTCGTGCACGAGCAGCCGCTCGCCACCCTCCGGAGCGTCGTCTACCGTCCCGGACCCGCGAGCGCCACGTTCGCCGTCGCGGGAGACGCGGGCACCGTGAGCCTGCTGCCACGCACGGTCGGCTCGATGCGACCGACCGTGCTCGCGGACCTGCCGCCCCAGGTCGTGGAGCACCTGCGCACCGCGGGGCTCGCCCAGCGACAGCGTGGGAAGCGCACGCGGTGGACCCGTCGAGCGGCACCTCGAGCCGACCCCGGGAACGACGAAAGGCCCCGGATCTGAGATCCGGGGCCTTCGTACATCACGTGCGCGAGGGGGGACTTGAACCCCCACGCCCTTTCGGACACTAGCACCTGAAGCTAGCGCGTCTGCCATTCCGCCACTCGCGCGTGCCGCAGAAGATTATCACGAGAGCGGACCCAACCGTGCATCGGTCGGACGGCCGTCCTCGTGCGCTCTTCCACCTGCGCCCCGACCGGGCCAGAGCCCGGTGGTGCACCAGAGAGAACAGTAGCCGCTCCGCGGAGCGCCTCACGCCCGAGTCACCCGATCTCCCCGCGATCTCCCCCTCGATTCCGGGAGATTCCCGGCCCGTCGAGGCCCCGGGTCGTTACGATCTAGGTAGTCTGCCCGGGGACCGTGTACCCCGGTCGTGGGAACGTCGATGAGGGAGGAGGTGGCATGGGAGTCCTGGATCGTTTCGAGAAGGGTGTCGAACGCGTCGTCAACAACGCCTTCAAGGTGGGACGCAGCGAGGTCAAGCCTGTCGAGCTCGCGAGCGCTCTGCGTCGTGAGGTCGACGACCGGGCCGCGGTCGTGGACCGCGACCGGACCGTGGTGCCCAACCAGTTCACCATCGAGCTGTCACCGGACGACTACGCGCAGGTCGGCGGCTGGGGGGCCGAGTCGCTCGCCGACGAGCTCGCGGCCAACGTCACCGAGCACGCGGCGTCGCAGCACTACGCGTTCGTCGGCCCGGTCAGCGTGTCCTTCGAGCAGAACGACTCGCTCGACACGGGCCGTTTCCAGCTGCGCTCCGCGAGCGTGCGGGGGAACGTCGCACCGGCGACGGCGTCGGCCCCGAGCGCACGCCACCCTCTGGTGGACATCGACGGCCAGCGCTACCTGCTGACCGGTCCTGTGACCGTGATCGGCCGCGGTTCGGAGGCGGACATCGTCGTCGACGACCCCGGGGTCTCGCGCCGTCACCTCGAGATCCGGGTGACGCAGGACGGGGTCATCGCGACGGACCTCGGATCCACGAACGGACTCTTCGTCGAGGGCCACCAGGTCCCGGCCGCTACCCTGCTCGACGGGAACAGCCTGACCATCGGGCGGACCCGCATCATGTTCTGGACGGGTGCGCCCGAGAACGAGGAATGGTGATCCACCCCGCATGACCGAGCTGACGTTCACCCTGCTGCGGCTGGGCTACCTGGTCCTGCTGTGGGTGTTCGTGTTCGCCGCGATCGGCGTGCTGCGACGCGACCTGTACGGCACCAAGATCACGGCACGCAAGGGCAAGACGCGAGAGGACGGGCACCGTCCCGCGCCCACCGCCGGGCGCGGTGCGGCGGCGTCGGCCCCCTCGGCCCCGTCCCCGGCTGCCCCCGCGGCCCCGGCGCCGACCGGGCCCTCCCGGCTCGTCGTGACCGCGGGCCCGCTGCGCGGGACCACGGTCCCGCTCTCCGCGTCCTCGATCCTGCTGGGCCGCGCCCCGAGCTGCACCCTTGTCCTCGACGACGACTACTCGTCGTCCCGGCACGCCCGGATCTTCCCCCAGGGTGGCACCTGGTACGTGGAGGACCTCGGCTCGACGAACGGCACCTACATCAACGAGCAGCGCATCACCGGGATCCAGCCCCTCGCCCCAGGAGTGAGCGTGCGGGTGGGGCAGAGCATCGTCGAGCTGCAGCGGTAGCGCGCCATGAACATCGCACTCAGGTACGCCGCGGTCTCCGACGTCGGCCTCGTCCGGTCGAACAACCAGGACTCCGGGTACGCGGGTCCGCACCTCCTCGTCGTCGCGGACGGCATGGGCGGGCACGCGGGCGGCGACGTCGCGTCCTCGCTCGCCATCGCGGCGCTCGCGCCTCTCGACGGGGAGTCGCACGGGCCCGACGACGCCCTGTCCCACCTCGAGGCGTCGATCGACAGCGCGCGCCTCGACCTGGTCGAGCGCAGCGAGCTGACCCCCGAGCTCGCCGGCATGGGCACCACGGTCACCGCGATCCTGCGCAGCGGCAACGCCCTCGCGATGGCGCACCTCGGCGACTCCCGCGCCTACCTGCTCCGCGACGGCGTCCTGAACCAGGTCACGACCGACCACACGTTCGTCCAGCACCTCGTCGACACGGGCCGCATCACGCCGGAGGAGGCCGAGTACCACCCGCAGCGCAACGTCGTGATGCGGGTCCTCGGCGACTTCGACGTCGACCTCACACCGGACATGTCGGTGCGCGAGGCGCGCCCCGGCGACCGCTGGATGCTCTGCTCGGACGGCCTGTCGGGGTTCGTGAGCATCGAGACGCTCGAGCACACCCTGAGCACCGTCGCGGACACCGACGAGTGCGCCGACCAGCTCCTCCAGCTCGCGCTCCGGGCCGGCAGCACGGACAACGTGACGGTCGTCGTGGCCGACGTCGTCGACCTCGACACCCTGGCCGACGGCGCGGGTCCCTCCACCGTGCCGGTCGTCGTCGGCTCGGCCGCGATCGACCGCGACCGTCCCACCTCTGCGCAGGACGGCCCCGCGGCACGTGCGGCCACGCTCGTCGCCGCCGCGACGTCCGCCGGAGACTCCCCGGAGGCCTCTGCCGAGGATGCCGCGCACGCCTCCCAGGACGGTACCGACGCGACGGGCGACGACTCCGACGTGCGCCCGGGCAAGCGCCCGCGCCGCTGGATCGCCCCCGTCGTGACGATCGCGATCCTCGCTGTCGTCGGCGCGGGCGGCCTGTACGGCTACCGGTGGACGCAGGACCAGTACTACGTGGGCGTGTCCGACGGCCAGGTCGCGGTCTTCCGGGGCATCCCCACCAGCGCGGGTCCCCTCACGCTCTCGACCCCGATCGAGCTCACGGGGGACAAGGTCGACGACCTCCCGCCCTACGTCGTCGACCGGCTCACCGAGACCATCAGCGCCACGTCGTTCGACGACGCCCGTGACCGCGCGGCGCGCCTCGTCGCCGACGCCCAGGCCGAGACCGACACCTCCACGCAGGAGCCCGCGGGCACCGCAGCGACCACACCCCCGGCCGACACGACCACGGACCCTGCCGCCCCGGCCGACGGCACCGTGCCCCCCGAGACCACGACCGACCCGCCGGCGGCCCCCTGATGGCGACGGTCGAGCCCCACGAGGTGCGTCCCTCGCGGCGGGCCGAGGCGGGCCTGCTCGTGCTCGCCCTCGCCCTCGGCATCGGCGCCTACGCCTCCGTCGGCCTGTCGATGCTCGGCGAGCTGCCCACCAACTTCTACGTCTACAGCGCGGGCCTCGTCGCGCTCGCCGTCGTCGGGCACGTGGTCCTGCGCCTCAAGGCCCCGTACGCCGACCCGGTCATCCTGCCGGTCACGATCGCCCTCAACGGGATCGGCCTCGGGATGATCAACCGCATCGACATCGGCGGCAAGCTCGTCGGCAGCGACAAGGACCTCGCGTCCAAGCAGCTCATGTGGACGGCGCTCGGCGTCATCGCGGCGTGCGTGGTCGTGTGGCTCCTCAAGGACCACCGGACGCTGCGGAAGTACTCCTACACGGCCATGATCGTCGGCCTGGTGCTCGTCGTGCTGCCTCTGCTCCCCGTGATCGGGCGCAACATCAACGGCGCCCGCATCTGGGTCAACATCGCCGGCATGTCGCTCCAGCCCGCGGAGTTCGCCAAGATCGCCTTCGCGATCTTCTTCGCGGGCTATCTCGTGACCAACCGGGACACGCTCGCGCTCGCCGGCCCCAAGGTCCTCGGGCTCCAGCTCCCGCGCCTGCGGGACCTGGGGCCGCTCGTCATCGTCTGGGCCGCCTCGCTGGCGGTGCTGATCTTCGAGCGCGACCTGGGGACCTCGCTCCTGTTCTTCGGCCTCTTCGTGGCCATGCTGTACATCGCGACCGAACGCTTCAGCTGGGTCGCGATCGGTCTGAGCATGTTCGCCGTGGGCGCCGTCGTCGCAGCCTCGGCCTTCCCGCACGTGCAGGCCCGCGTCGACGTCTGGCTGCACCCCCTCGACCCGGAGATCTACGGCCGTGACCCGGGCGGCTCGGGCCAGCTCGTGGGCGGCATGTTCGGTCTCGCCAACGGTGGGCTCACCGGCACGGGCTGGGGCGAGGGCTATCCCCGCCTGGTGCCGTACTCGTTCTCCGACTTCATCTACACCTCGCTCGGCGAGGAGCTCGGGCTCACGGGCCTGCTCGCGATCCTGGTCATGTACCTCGTCCTGGTCGAGCGCGGTCTGCGCACCGCGATCGGCGTCCGCGACGGGTTCGGCAAGCTCCTCGCGGGCGGCCTCGCGTTCGTCATGGCGTGGCAGCTGTTCGTCGTCATCGGCGGGATCACCCGGATCATCCCCCTCACGGGTCTGACCATGCCGTTCGTCGCGCAAGGTGGTTCGTCCCTGCTCGCGAACTGGCTCGTGGTCGGGCTCCTGCTGCGCATCTCCGACAACGCGCGCCGGCCGTCCTCCCTGCCGGTGCGCGGCCAGGTCGCCCCGTCCCGCGCTGCCGAGCGCCCGGACACCGGCCCCCAGCCCGTCGTGGTCCAGGCCGGCGCCCAGGGTGCCGCCGACCTCGCGGACGGGCGCCCCGCCGTCGGGCAGCGTGAGCCCGCTGCCTACGGCGCGTTCCCGGACGACCAGCCCACGCAGGTCGTCCGCACGGCCCTGCCCGAGGTCGGTGGTGGCCCGGACACCGGGGCGACCGAGATCATCGAAGACACCGAGTGGAAGACCCCGTGAACGTCCCCCTGCGCCGAGTGGCGACCGTCGTGCTGGTCATGTTCCTGGCACTCATGGTCTCGACCACCTACATCCAGTTCGTCCAGGCGGACTCGCTCAACAGCGACTCCCGCAACGTCCGCCAGATCTACAAGGAGTACGGGAACTTCCGCGGCCCGATCGTGGTCGCGGGGGAGTCGGTGGCCCTCTCGACCCCCATCGACGACCCGTACGGCTACCAGCGCTCGTACACGAACGGACCCCTGTACGGCCACGTCACGGGGTTCTTCTCGATCGTCAACGGGACCAAGGAGATCGAGCGCACCGAGAACGAGTTCCTCAACGGCCAGGCCAGCACGCTGTGGATCGACCGTCTCCAGGGACTCATCACGGGCAAGAAGCCCCAGGGCGCGTCGGTCGAGCTCACGATCGACCCCGCGGCCCAGCAGGCCGCGTACGACGCGCTGGGCGACCAGCGGGGCGCAGTCGTGGCGATCGAGCCCTCGACGGGCAAGATCCTCGCGCTCGTCTCGAAGCCGTCGTACGACCCCAACCTGCTCGCGACCCACGACACCAAGGCCGCGCGCGAGGCCTACACCTCGCTCATCAACGCCGACGACGACCCGCTCGTGAACCGCGCGATCTCCGGCAACACCTACCCGCCGGGGTCCACGTTCAAGCTCGTGACCGCGGCCGCCGCGCTCGAGAGCGGCCAGTACACGCCCGAGACCGTGATCCCCGCACCGGACGAGTACCCGTACGCGAACTCGACCCAGACCATGAAGAACTTCGGCGGAGCGCGCTGCTCCCCGACGGGGGAGCAGACGCTGGCCGACGCGATGCGCATCTCGTGCAACACCGCCTTCGCGGACCTGGGCGTGACGCTCGGGGGCGACGCGATGCGTGACCAGGCCGAGGACTTCGGGTTCGACTCGAAGCTCAGCATCCCCATGACGGTCACGCCGAGCCACTTCCCCGACGCAGCGGTCACCGACGACGCGGGTCAGCTCGCGCGCGCCTCGATCGGCCAGGGCGACGTCCGCGTGACGCCTCTCCAGATGGCCATGGTCTCGGCAGCCATCGCCAACGGCGGCAAGCAGATGACGCCCTACACGGTCGCGACCGTGCGCGGCGCGGACCTCGACGTGGTCCAGCAGAACGAGCCCTCGCTCCTGCGCACGTCCGTCTCACCGACCGTCGCGTCCCAGCTCACCTCGATGATGATCAGCGTGGTCGAGGGCGGCTCGGGCAAGGCCGCGAAGATCGACGGCGTCCAGGTCGCGGGCAAGACGGGCACGGCCGAGCACCAGTCGGGTGCCGCCCCGCACGCCTGGTTCACGGGCTTCGCCCCGGCCGACAACCCCCAGGTCGCGGTCGCGGTCATCGTGGAGAACGGTGGGGACAGCGGCAACGAGGCCACGGGCGGCGCCGTGGCCGCACCGATCGCCAAGGCCGTGATGGAGGCGGTGTTGAACAAGTGAGGCCGGTCGAGGGGCTGTGGCTCGGCGACCGCTACCGCCTGGTCCGCCGCATCGCGATCGGCGGCATGGGCGAGGTGTGGGTCGCCAACGACAAGGCCCTCGGCCGTGAGGTCGCCGTCAAGGTCCTGCGCGAGGAGTACGCGGGCAACGAGGACTTCCTCGAGCGCCTGCGCACCGAAGCACGGAACAGCGCGGCCCTCTCGCACCCGAACATCGCGCAGATGTACGACTACGGCGAGCAGAACGCCTCGGGCTTCCTCGTCATGGAGCTCGTCATGGGCGAGCCCATGGCGGACCTGCTCGAGCGCGAGCCCGTCCTCATGCCGGCCAAGCTACTGCCGATCCTCGCGCAGACGGCGCGGGCCCTGCACGCCGCGCACCTCGCGGGGGTCGTGCACCGCGACGTGAAGCCGGGCAACATCCTGCTCGAGTCGCGCGGGATCGTGAAGATCACCGACTTCGGGGTGTCTCTCGCGGCGAACCAGGTCCCCATGACGGCGACGGGCATGGTCATGGGCACGGCCCAGTACCTGTCGCCCGAGCAGGCGATCGGCCAGGCCGCGACCGGCGCGTCGGACGTGTACGCGCTGGGGATCGTGGCCTACGAGTCGGTCGTGGGGAACAGGCCGTTCACCGGCACGACCCCGGTCGACATCGCGGTCGCGCACGTCAACGAGAAGGTGCCGCCGCTGCCCGCGCACGTGCACCCGTCGTTGGCCTCGCTCATCTACGCGATGCTCGCGAAGGACCCCAAGGCCCGTCCCATGCCCGCGTCCGCGCTGGCCCAGACGCTCGACGACCTGGCCGAGACCATCGCCCGCGACCCGTGGGGGGCCACGGCCCGTTCCGGCGCTGCCTCGGGGAGCAGGCGCTCGCGCCGGCCGCAGCCCGCGCGCCACGGGGCTCCGACGGCTCCGAGCTCGCCCACACCCATCGAGATCCCTGCCGAGCTCCGGTCGCGTCCGCTGCCCACGGTGCCCCCGGCCCCGGCGGCCGGGGGAGCAGGGCCGGCCACCTCCGGCTGGTCGGCGTACTCCGGGCACTCGGCGCTCTCGGCGCCGTCGGGCTACTCGGCGCTCTCGGCCCCCTCCGCGGCATCGGCCGCGTCGGTCGCACGCGACGACGTCCCGTACGACGACCAAGCCGTCCCCCCGCCGCCTCCGCCGCCCGCCCCCCGTTCGTCGTCGGAGGCTCCGCAGACCGGCCACGCCCTCCCCTGGGAACGCGCCGACTCGTCGGGCGGGCCGGAGGCCCCTGCGGTCCCGCGCTCGTACCCGCCCCGCCGGGAGATGCACGGTGCGGCGGCCTCGCGTCCGAGGCGCCCGGACGCCGGCCCGACGACGTCGCGCACCGCGGGGTCGTCGGCTCCCGCTCCCGCGGAGGCTCAGCCGGGCGGGGTGACGCGCGCCGAGCGACGCCGAGCCTCCCAGGAGCCGGCAGGCGGCCGCACCTCGACGACGACGGGCCAACGGATCGGCGGGTTCGCCAAGGGCTTGTCGTGGCCGCTCGTGGCCCTGCTGATCCTGCTGCTCGTGGTCCTCGTGGCGACTCTCGTCAGGGGTGGCGGGGACGGCACGGACGACGCGGGCTCGGTGACCGTGACCAGATCGTTGCACGCGTCCCAGGACTCGACGTCCAGCGATGGGATGATGCTCAGTACTGCGCCGGAGGCCTCTGCGTCCTCGGCTCCGACAACCTCGAAGGATTCCTAAGTGGTGGACAACGCTCCCCGGGTACTCGCCGGCCGCTACGAGGTCGGTGAGCTCATCGGCCGCGGCGGCATGGCCGAGGTGCACATCGGCCACGACACGCGCCTGGGACGGACCGTGGCGATCAAGATCCTGCGTTCCGACCTCGCGCGCGACCCGTCGTTCCTCGCGCGGTTCCGTCGCGAGGCACAGGCCGCCGCCGCTCTGAACCACCCGGCCATCGTCGCCGTCTACGACACGGGCGAGGACACCCACACCGAGCCCGGCGGTGGCACGGCGCACGTGCCGTTCATCGTCATGGAGTACGTCGAGGGCCACACCGTCCGCGACATCCTCGGCGACGGCCAGGCCGTCCCCATCGACGAGGCCATCGAGATCACGGCCGGTGTGCTGTCGGGGCTCGAGTACTCCCACCACGCGGGCATCGTGCACCGCGACATCAAGCCGGCCAACGTCATGATCACCCCCACGGGGGCGGTCAAGGTCATGGACTTCGGCATCGCGCGCGCTGTCGCGGACTCCGCGGCGACCATGACGCAGACCCACGCCGTGATCGGCACGGCCCAGTACCTCTCGCCCGAGCAGGCGCGCGGGGAGACGGTCGACGCTCGCAGCGACATCTACTCGACCGGCTGCCTGCTGTTCGAGCTGCTCACCGGGCGTCCGCCGTTCATCGGCGACTCGCCCGTCGCCGTGGCCTACCAGCACGTGCGGGAGGCGCCGGCCAAGCCGAGCGACCTCGCCCCCGACGTGCCGGAGGTCCTCGACCGCATCACGCTCAAGGCCCTCGCCAAGGAACGTACCGCGCGCTACAGCAGTGCCGCCGAGTTCCGCAACGACCTCGAGAACGCGGTCCGCGGCGGGCACATCACGGCCCCGGCCATCGGGGCGGCCGCAGCTGCGGCCGCCGGCGCCGTGGCAGGGGCCGCGGTCGCCGCGACCCAGGTCCAGCAGCCGCTCGAGAACGCGACCCAGGTCATGAGCCCGGCCGTCGCGACGCCTCCCAACCCGTGGGAGACCACGGGCGTCGCCCCGGCAGCGGTCCCTCCGGGCCAGCAGCCCGGCAACGGGCTGGCCGCCGAGGAACCCGAGGAGGAGCCGGCCAAGAGGCGCGGCCTGATGTGGGCCCTGATCGCGGTGGGTGTCCTGGCTCTTGCCGCGATCATCACCATGATCGTGATCAACTCACGCCCCGACGCCCCGGTCGACGTCGCCGTTCCTCAGTTCGACGCCTCGACGACCGAGGAGTCGGCCAAGCAGGCGCTCGAGGAGGTCGGCCTGGTGTACCTGTATGCGCGGGACACCGAGTCGACCGAACCCGAGGGAACCTTCACCAAGTCGGACCCCGAGAGCGGCACGGAGGTCCCCGAGGGCACCAAGGTCGAGGTCTTCTTCTCCGCCGGACCGGACACCGTGCTGGTCCCCGACGTCACGGGTCTGACGCAGGAGGAGGCGCACTCCAAGATCACCGCTGCGAACCTCGTGGTCGACCCGACGGTCGAGGCCGAGGACAACGGGACCATCAAGAAGGGTCTCGTGACCCGGACGGATCCTGGCGGTGGCGAGAGCGCCGCTGCGGGATCCACGGTCAAGATCTTCATCTCGAGCGGCAACGTGAGCGTCCCGGACCTGATCGGCATGACCGAGGACCAGGCCGTCACCGAGCTCGGCAAGCTGGGGCTGACCTCCGTCATCACGACCAAGGAGAGCGTCGAGACCGCGGGCACCGTCATCGACCAGACGCCCAAGCCGGGTCCCACCAAGCAGGGCCAGAAGGTCACCCTCGTCGTGGCCAAGGCCATCGTGCCCACGGGGCCGGAGAAGACCACGGTGCCCGGTGACCTGGTCGGCATGACCAAGGACAGGGCCATCGAGGCTCTCTACGCCAACGGGCTGAACCCCGGGAACGTCACCGAGAAGGAGTCTGCGGACGTGCCCAAGGGGCGGGTCATCTCGACCAGCCCCGGCGCGAACACGGAGGTCGACGAGGGGACCAAGGTGGACCTGGTCATCTCGAGCGGTCCGCCCACCGGTGGCGGGGACGACGACGGCACGTCCACCCCGTGACGCACTGACGTGGGGTCTCGGTCGGTCCGCTGACCCGACGCGCGTCGGCTCCTGAGACGAGGAGGGCCCGGCACCATCTGGTGCCGGGCCCTCCTCGCGTTCAGAAGCTGGTCGAGCCTCGCGAGGCTCGTCAGAGGCGCACGAGAGGGGCGAGGCCCTGCGCACGCTCGACCGCGTCGACAGACCCGCACACCGTCAACCAGTTGGCGAGCAGCAGGTGGCCCCCCTCGGTGAGCACGGACTCGGGATGGAACTGCACGCCGTGCAGCGGCAGGTCGCGGTGCTGCAGACCCATCACCACGCCGTTCTCGGTCGTCGCTGTGACGACGAGCTCGGCCGGGATCGTCCGGGGCACCACGGCGAGCGAGTGGTAGCGGGTCGCGGTGAAGGGCGAGGGGAGGCCGGCGAGCACGCCGAGGTCCTCGTGGACCACCGGGCTCGTCTTGCCGTGCATGAGCTCGGGGGCGTGCGTGACGGTCGCCCCGTAGACCTCGGCAAGCGCCTGGTGCCCCAGGCAGACACCCAGCATGGGCGTGCCGGACGCCGCGCACGCGCGGATCACGGCCTCGCTCTGCCCGGCTTCCTTGGGGGTGCCGGGGCCGGGGGAGACGAGCACGCCGTCGAACACACCGTCAGCGTCGCGGAACCGACCGTCCGCGCCCACGTCGGGGACCGCGTCGTTGCGCACGACCACGGTCCGCGCCCCGAGCTGGTTCAGGTAACCGACGATCGTGTAGACGAACGAGTCGTAGTTGTCGACGACGAGGATGCGGACCATCCCTTACCCACCTGTTCCTTCGGAAGTCGTTGCGTTGAAGCAGCCGGACGCCGCGCCGGGTGAGCGGCTCGTCCGGCGCGGCCGGACCCGGCCCCGCCTGCTCATCATTGTCCCTGCTGCGGGGTGCCGGCGGCTGTGTCCATACGGGTGCTCGCCGGCGGTCGGCACACGGGAAGCGAATCCCGTCGCCGTGTCCGACCCGGTCACGCGCCCTCGTCGGCCGAGCCGGCCACACGCGCGTACTTCAGGTCCGGCGCTCCCTCGAACACGGGCATGAGCAGCGAGTCGGACTTGTCGACCTTCCACCCCAGGCCGTACTCGTCCACGTACTGCTTGTAGATGTCGATCGCGTCGGAACGATCGAGCGCCTTCTGGAGCTGCACGGGGTCGCCCACCGCGGACACCGTGTAGGGCGGTGAGAACACCCGCCCGTGGAGGTTGAGCACGTTCCCGACGCACCGGAAGGCGGTCGTGGGAGTGACGCGCTGGCCCTGGAGAGTCATCGCTTCGGCGCCTCCCGCCCAGAGCGCGTTGATGACCTCCTGCAGGTCCTGCTGGTGGACCACGAGGTCGTCCACGCGCGCCTTGGAGTGGTCCTGGGTCAACGGGGCGTCGTCGAGCGTGACGCTGAGCCCCGGCCCCGTCACCGCGACCGCCCCGGAGACGATCCCGGTGCGCTCGACGAGCTCAGGAGACTCGGTCTCCGTCTGGCCGGTACCGGCCGCAAGCCTCGACACCTCGACCTCGAGGCCGACGACCTTCTCGGTCATGTCCTCGACCCGACGCTCCTCGCTCTGCACCAGGTCGGTCAGGTTCTCGGGGTGGCGCCCTTCCTGGCCCTGCGCGAGGCGTGCGCTGGCCGAGAACATGAGCCCCGAGAGGCCGAGCACCAGGAGCACCGTGACGCTCGACCGGATACGACGTGCTCGGGTGAGCGGCCGGGTCGCAGCCGTGACCGCAGGCTCGCCGGCGGTGGAGCTCGGAGCATCCTCGGCTCCTGCGCCCCCCGTGTCGTGCGTCGCTCCGTGACGGCGATCCATCTGGCTCACTCCCGGCTCTCGTCCACCTGCCCGTGCACACGCTATTCTGTCCGCCCACTACGCTAGATGACGAATGGCGTCGCCGTTCACGACGTCGCGCAACGGCGCTTCGTCCCACCCGACACAGCTCCTGCACACGACTGGTGCCAGGAACACGCATCCCGAGGACAGGAGCCAGCTCTCGTGCCCGAGTCGAAGTCCCGTAAGAAGCCCGCCAAGGTCAAGGCCCCGCAGGTGAAGAAGCCTGAGACCGGCAACCCGCGCTGGCTGGTACCGACCATGCTGACCCTGATGCTCCTGGGCCTGGCATGGATCGTCATCTTCTACCTCACGAGCGGTGGCCTCGGCCTGCCGATCCCGGCGCTCCACAACTGGAACCTGGTGGTCGGGTTCGTCCTGATCATCGCCGGATTCGCGCTGACCACGCGCTGGAAGTAGTTCGCTCGACGACGTGGAGCCCCCACGTCGGGCGGGCTCGGTCCACGAGAGGGTGGGGTCCGCAGAGCTGCGGACCCCACCCTCTTGCGTGCGCGCGACGCGCCGGGGCGTGGGACGGACGGCTGTCCACAGATCCCCCGACCTGTGGATAACTACATCGGTGTAGTTCCACACCTGTGAGTAACTCTGTGGATAACTATCCGAGATCGAGCAGTCTGCTCAGGACAGCACGAACTGTGGGGCCGAGCTGTACTTGAGGACGGTGACGATCACCAGGGTGACCGCGACCAGAACCGTGATGCCGATGCTCCACAGCCTGCGCCGTTCCTTGGGAGCGTAGGCGTACCCGGCCCCGAGGACGAGTCCCACGACGAGCCCGCCCAGGTGCGCCTGCCAGGCGATGTTGCTGACCATGAAGCCGATCGCGAAGTTGATCCCGATCAGGACGAGGATCTGGGCGGCGTTCCGACCCAGGCGCCTCAGGACCACGAGGATCGCACCGAAGAGCCCGAACACGGCCCCGGACGCACCGACGACCGGCGTGAACCACCCGCCGTCAGCCGTCGGCTGGGCGAGCAGCACGACCCCGACGGATCCTCCGACGGCCGCGAGGACGTACAGCGCGATGAAGCGCGCCCTCCCGAGCATCTGCTCGAGGAAGGGCCCGGTGATCCACAGCGCGTACATGTTGAACAGGATGTGGAAGACGCTCGTCGAGTGCAGAAAGGCAGCGGTGAGGAACCGGTAGGGCTGCACGTCACCGATGAACGGTGCGAACGCCAACCGCTGCGTCCACTCGCCCCCGGTGGCCCGCTGGAGCAGCCAGCTGACGACGCACAGCGCGATGATCGTCAGCGTGACGACCGGCCGCCCCGTACGGACGGTCCCGCCGAGGGCCGTCTTCGTCTGGGGCACCGCGCGGGCCTGTTCGCGCACGCAGTCGACGCACTGGACGCCGACCGCCGCCGGGCGCTGGCACTCGGGGCAGGCGGGACGTCCACAGCGCTGGCAGCGGACGTACGAGACGCGGTCGGGGTGTCGGGGACACACCGGGGCCGGCTGCGCCGGCCCCGGTGTCCCGAAGGCGGGGCCGGAGATGGTCAGTCCTCGATAGTGACCGAGGTGATGACGATGTCCTCGACCGGGCGGTCGCCCGGACGGGTCCGCGTCGCGTTGATCGCGTCCACGACCGCGCGGGACTCGTCGTCCACGACCTCGCCGAAGATGGTGTGCTTGCCGTTGAGCCACGGCGTGGGGACCGTCGAGATGAAGAACTGCGACCCGTTGGTGCCCTCGACCTCACCCGAGACCGGGTTGCGGCGAGACCCGGCGTTGGCCATGGCCAGCAGGTACGGGCGGTCGAACTGGAGCTCGGGGTGGATCTCGTCGTTGAACGTGTAGCCGGGACCACCCGTACCGGTGCCGAGCGGGCACCCGCCCTGCAGCATGAAGTCCTGGATCACGCGGTGGAAGATCAGACCGTCGTAGAACGGGTCGTTGCGCTCCGCGCCCGTGCGCGGGTCCGTCCAGGTCGTGGTGCCCTTCGCCAGACCGGTGAAGTTCGCCACCGTCTTGGGCGCGTGGTTCGGCAGGAGCTCGATACGGATGTCACCAGCAGTGGTGTGGAGGGTTGCGAACATGCCCCCATTCTCACACGGTCGCCTGTACCCCCGCCCTGTCGCTCGGCTCGTGTCCCGCACCACGGCGCGCTTGCCTCGCGAGCCCCCGGGCACGGTGGCAGAGTGGAGTTCCAGCGCCTACAGCCCGCACCACGAACACCTGGAGTCTCCATGTCCGACCGAACCCGCCGTTCCGCACGCGCCGTGACCGACACGATCGATACCGAGAAGCTCAAGGATCAGGCCGCTGAGGTCGCTGCGCTCGTCGGAGAGGCCGGCGCCAAGGCGCAGACGACCGCGGTCCAGCTCGCCGACCAGGCCAAGGAGGCCGCCGGTCAGGCCAAGGAGTGGGGCAGCCCCAAGGTCGAGGCGTTCGTCGAGTGGCTGACGCCTCGCGTCGAGAAGGCATGGCAGGACAGCGTCCAGGCTGCCGCACCACGCGTGGAGAAGGCGGCAGGGAAGGCGGCGCCCGCGATCGACACCGCGCACGACAAGCTCGTCGACGAGGTCCTGCCCAAGATCGTGGCGAGCTTCAACGCAGCGGCCGCGGCCGCAGCAGACGCTGCGTCCCGCGCGGCGGACGCAGCGGCGTCCGCCACGGCCGACTCCGCCGCCACCACCGAGACCCTGTCCAAGAAGGCCGCGAAGAAGGCTGCCAAGGCAGCGAAGAAGGGCATCGACGCCTCGGCCGCATCGGCCAAGAAGGCCGCCAAGGCTGCGCCCGCCAAGCTCACGGCGGCTGCTGAGGCTGCGGACCCGCAGAAGAAGAGCAAGGCTCTGTGGTGGGTCGTGGGTGGCGTGACCGCGGCCGGGGGCGCCTACGTGCTGTGGCGCCGTGCCCAGCCGACCACCGACCCGTGGGCCGAGCCCTGGGACCAGGTACCTGCCTCGACCTTCGACGACGCACGGGCAGCCGTGGGGAACGCGGCCGAGGCCGTCGGCGAAGCGGCCGGTGCAGCTGTCGCCAAGGGCCGTGAGACCGGCGAGAAGGTCCAGGGTGCCGTCGCCGACGCAGGGGACAAGATCTCCGGCAAGGTCCAGGACGCCGTGACCGATGCCAAGGAGGCCACGCGCAAGGCGACCGGACGTGCCAAGGACGCGGCGTCGTCGGGCACCGACGAAAGCACCGAGGGCGACGACAAGAAGCCGACGGCCTGACACCTGCGAGAGAACGTGAGGGGCTCGTCCGGTCTCGCCGGGCGGGCCCCTCTCAGGTATGCCGCTGCCTCCGGGCGACCGAGACGTCCGGGGTACGCAGAAGGCCGCCGACCAGGTCATGGACCCGGCCGACGGCCTTCTCACTGTGTGGAGCCAGGGGGACTCGAACCCCCAACCCCCTGCTTGCAAAGCAGGTGCGCTACCAATTGCGCCATGGCCCCAGAACGCTCGGAACCGACGTGCAGAGAACCGTCACTCGAAAGTGTCGGTGACCTCTGCCCAGAGATCGCGCTCGTTGTTGTCCTCGGACACCTTGCGCCAGATCAAGAATCCAGCACCAGCAACGAGCAGCAGTACGAAGAACTTCTTCATGACGTTCCCCCTCGGGTGGGTTTCCGGCAGTGGGCCTAAGAGGACTTGAACCTCTGACCTCTTCCTTATCAGGGAAGCGCTCTAACCGTCTGAGCTATAGGCCCTTGCTGTGCTGCGGCAGCGCTTGAGACTATCGCACTTCTCGGGTGGTACCCAAACCGGGACATCGTCGGGAGCCGTGCAGGACGCCCCACGGCCTGCGACGACGCCCCGGTCAGGGGACGTTTTGCCCTAGTCGTCCGTCATCGTGAGGTGGATTCCGCCCACCATCGCGGCAACCAGGTTGTAGATGAACGCCATGATCGTGGACAGCGCTGTGATCAGCACCATATTCACGATCGCGATCAGGGTGGCGAGCGCGACGACCCGGTTGAACTCCACGAACTGGAGCACGTCGACCGGGCTCTCCTTGCCGACGATGCTCTCCACCAGGGAGTTCACCTCGGTGAAGACGCCCATGCCGTCCAGCACGGTCCAGAAGACCGCGGTCGCGACGACCGTCATGATCCCGATCGCCACGGCCAGCAGGAACGACAGCTTCATGACCGACCACGGGTCGACCCGCGACACCGTCAGACGGACCCTGCGGGGGCCGTCGGACGCCGGTCGCGCGGCGGGCGTCGCCCCCGTCGAGGGCGCAGGAGCAGCCGCGGTGGCCGTCGCAGCGGCCGGAGCCGCTGGAGTGGTTCCCGTCACCGGACGGGCCGTCCCGCTGAAGCCGGCGGCCGTGTAGTGCATCGCGGGGACCTCCTGCGTACCGCCAGGAGCCGTGGTGCTCGTCGAGCTCTTCGTCACGCGCGGCACCGTTCGGTCGTCGATCTCGGTCGTGGACTGTGGAGCAGGAGCCGCCGGGGCGGCAGCTGCAGGCGCCGGGCTCGCCGCCGGCTTGGCGGTCGCCGGCTTGGCGGTCGCCGGAGCCGGGTCGGACAGCTTCTTGGCGGCAGCCTTGGCCGTCGCCATGGCGGCCGCGGCGGCCTTGAGCGCACCGGAGCGCGCCGTGCCGCCGTTCGACTCGGGGGGCGGCGGCACGGGAGCCTCGGTCCCGCCCGACGACGCCGCTCCCGTCGCAGGAGGCGGCGGCACCGGGGCGTTCGCCCCGGCCTGCGCGCCGCTGGTCGTCCCGCCCCCTGCGGGCCGTGCCGTGCCGTTGGTCGCCGCAGGGCGGCTCGCGGTGCCCGTCACGTCGTCAGGACGCGGGGTCACCACCTTCGGCACGATCGTCGGCGGGGACTTCTTCTCGCTGCTCATCTACCATCCTCGGTGGCTCCGGGGGCCGCTTCCGACGAAGCCTCCTGCCCGGTGGTGCTGGCGGGAGAGGCGACGTCAGGCTGCCCCTGCTCGGATGCTTCCTCGTCCACGGTATCCCGATCCTCCCCCAGTCGACGTTCGACATTACGGGCAACGGCGATGATCTTGTCGTTCTTGTCCGGCTTGGCGAAGATCACGCCCTGCGACGTACGACCCGTCGGCTTGACCTCGTCGACGGACGACCTGACGATCTTCCCCCGTTCCATGATGACGAGCACCTCGTCGTCGGCGTCGACCACGAGCGCGCCGACCAGGTCACCGTTGCGCTCGGGCAGGTTGGCGACCTTGATCCCGAACCCGTTGCGACCCTGGACGCGGTAGTTGTCCTCCGTGAGCTGGGTCCGCTTGGCGATGCCGCCCTCGGTGACCGTGAAGAGGAACGCGTCGTCCCGGACAACGTCCATGGCCAGGAGGTCGTCCTCGTCACGGAACTTCATGCCCGTCACACCCGACGTGGACCGGCCGAGGGGACGCATGGCGTCGTCGTCGGCCGTGAAGCGGGTCGACTGTCCCTTGCGCGAGACCAGGATCAGGTCGTCCGTCGCGTCGACCAGCCGGGCGGAGACCAGCTCGTCGGTGTTGCCGTCCTCGTCCTCGCGCAGGTTGATCGCGATGAGACCGCCCGAGCGCGGCGAGTTGTACTCCGCGAGGCGCGTCTTCTTGACCAGACCGCGACGGGTCGCGAGCACCAGGTACTCCGCGGCGTCGTAGTCGCGCAGGTCCAGGACCTGGGCGATCTTCTCTCCGGGCTGGAACGCCAGGAGGTTCGCGACGTGCTGGCCCTTGGCGTCGCGCCCGCCCTCGGGCAGCTCGTACGCCTTGGCCCGGTACACCCGGCCGAGGTTCGTGAAGAACAGGAGCCAGTGGTGCGTCGTCGTGACGAAGAAGTGGTCGACGATGTCGTCCTCGCGCAGCTGCGCGCCGCGCACGCCCTTGCCGCCGCGCTTCTGCTGACGGTAGTTGTCGCTGCGCGTGCGCTTGGCGTAGCCACCGCGCGTGATCGTGACGACGACCTCCTCCTCGGCGATGAGGTCCTCGATCGACACCTCTCCGTCGTAGGGCAGGATCGTCGTGCGACGCTCGTCGCCGTACCGGGCCACGATCTCCTCGAGCTCGTCGCCCACGATCTGACGCTGGCGCTCGGGACGGGCCAGGATGTCGTTGAGGTCCTTGATCGCGGCCTCGAGCTCGGCGTACTCGTCGATGAGCTTCTGCCGCTCCATGGCCGCGAGGGCGCGCAGCTGGAGGGTCAGGATGGCGCGGGCCTGGACCTCGTCGACCTCGAGCAGCGCCATGAGGCCCTCTCGGGCGTCCTCGACCGTGGCCGAACCACGGATGAGCGCGATGACCGCGTCGAGCGCGTCGAGCGCCTTGAGGTAGCCGCGCACGATGTGCGCCCGCTCCTCCTTGGCGCGCAGGTCGAACCGGGCGCGGCGCATGACGACGTCCATCTGGTGCGTCGTCCAGTGCCGGACGAACGCGTCGATGCTCAGCGTGCGCGGCACGCCGTCGACCAGCGCGAGCATGTTCGCGCCGAAGTTCTCCTGGAGGGACGTGTGCTTGTACAGGTTGTTCAGGACGACCTTCGCGACCGCGTCGCGCTTGAGCACGATCACGAGGCGCTGCCCCGTACGACCGGACGTCTCGTCGCGGATGTCCGCGATGCCCTGGACCTTGCCGTCCTTGACCAGGTCCGCGATGCGCAGCGCCAGGTTGTCGGGGTTGACCTGGTAGGGGAGCTCGGTGATGACGAGGCAGATCCGGTTCTGGATCTCCTCGACGTTGACGACCGCGCGCATGGTGATGGATCCACGACCCGTGCGGTACGCCTCCTCGATGCCCTTGTGGCCGAGGATCGTCGCGCCGGTCGGGAAGTCCGGGCCCTTGATCTTGGTCAGCAGGACCTCGAGGAGCTCCTCCTTGGAGGCCTCCGGGTGCTCGAGGTGCCACTTCACGCCGTCCGCGACCTCACGGAGGTTGTGCGGGGGGATGTTCGTCGCCATGCCCACCGCGATACCGGCCGAGCCGTTGACCAGCAGGTTCGGGAACCGCGAGGGCAGGACGACGGGTTCCTGGGTACGGCCGTCGTAGTTGTCCTGGAAGTCGACGGTCTCCTTGTCGATGTCCCGGACCATCTCCGTGGCCAGCGGCGCCATGCGGCACTCGGTGTATCGAGGGGCCGCGGCCGGGTCGTTGCCAGGAGACCCGAAGTTCCCCTGGCCGGCAGCGAGCGGGTAGCGCAGCGACCAGTCCTGGACCAGGCGGACCAGGGCGTCGTAGATCGACGTGTCACCGTGCGGGTGGAACTTTCCCATGACGTCACCGACGACACGGCTGCACTTGGAGAACGCACGGTCGGGGCGGTAGCCGCCGTCGTGCATCGCGTACAGCACGCGACGGTGGACGGGCTTGAGGCCGTCACGCACGTCGGGGAGCGCTCGTCCGACGATGACGCTCATGGCGTAGTCGAGGTACGAGCGCTGCATCTCGAGCTGCAGGTCCACCTGTGCGATCCGGCCGTGCTGCACCGCGACCGCGCCGTCGGCCCCCAGCGTCACCTCGGTCCCGTCCCCGGGAAGGGTCCCCTGGTTCTCGTCCTGCTCGGGAGTCTCGTCCGTCACCGTCGTCTACCTCGTCCTGTCGTGGTCCTGCTGTGTGGTGAAGCTGTCGTCACGGCCCGGCGGAAGCGCGCCCGCTCGACCGTGAAGGTCCCGGGGCCGGTCGTCCGCCGTGCCGTCGCGCGGTAGGTCGGGGTCGGCGCGCGGACGGCCGGGTCTTCCACCCGGCCATCCTTCGCCACCGACCCTGACCTACCCGCTAGATGTCCAGGAACCTCACGTCCTTGGCGTTGCGCTGGATGAAGTTGCGGCGCGACTCGACGTCCTCGCCCATGAGGATCGAGAAGATCTCGTCCGCGGCAGCCGCGTCGTCGAGCGTGACCTGGTTGAGCGTGCGGTGCTCGGGGTCCATGGTCGTGTCCCACAGCTCCGAGTAGTCCATCTCGCCGAGACCCTTGTAGCGCTGGATCCCGTTCTCCTTGGGGATGCGCTTGCCCGCGGCCTGACCCGCGACCAGGAACGCGTCGCGCTCCCGGTCGGAGTAGACGTAGTCGTGCGGTGCGTTGGACCACTTGAGCCGGTACAGCGGCGGCTGCGCGAGGTACACGTGGCCGTGCTCGATCAGCGGGCGCATGTACCGGAAGAGCAGCGTCAGCAGCAGCGTGCAGATGTGCTGTCCGTCGACGTCGGCGTCCGCCATGAGGACGATCTTGTGGTACCTCAGCTTGGCGATGTCGAAGTCCTCGCCGATGCCCGTGCCGAACGCCGTGATGAGCGCCTGGACCTCGTTGTTGCCCAGCGCACGGTCGAGGCGGGCGCGCTCGACGTTGAGGATCTTGCCTCGCAGCGGGAGGATCGCCTGGTTGTGCGGGTTGCGTCCACGGACGGCCGAGCCGCCTGCCGAGTCGCCCTCGACGATGAAGACCTCGCACTCCTCGGGCCGGTTGGACTGGCAGTCCTTGAGCTTGCCCGGCATGCCGCCGGACTCGAGGAGCCCCTTGCGCCGCGTCGCCTCGCGCGCCTTGCGGGCGGCGAGCCGCGCCTGCGAGGCCTGGATGGCCTTGCGGATGATGTCGCGCGCCTCGGTCGGGTGCGAGTCGAACCAGTCCGTGAGCTGCGAGCGGACGACGCGCTGCACGAACGACTTGGCCTCGGTGTTGCCGAGCTTGGTCTTCGTCTGGCCCTCGAACTGGGGCTCGCCGAGCTTGATCGACAGGACGGCCGTGAGACCCTCGCGGATGTCGTCGCCCGTGAGGTTGTCGTCCTTCTCCTTGATGATGGCCTTGGCCCGCGCGTACTCGTTGACCAGCGAGGTCATGGCCGCACGGAAGCCCTCCTCGTGCGTGCCGCCCTCGGTCGTCGAGATCGTGTTGGCGAACGTGTGCACGGACTCGGAGTAGGAGCTCGTCCACTGGAGCGCGATCTCGACCGAGATGCGCCGCTCCTTGTCCTCGGACTCGAAGTCGATGATCTCGTCGTGGATCAGCTCGACCTTCTTGGCCGCGTTGAGGTGCTTGACGTAGTCCACCAGCCCCTCGTCGTACTTGTACGACACCACGCGGGGCTTGAACTCGTCCTCCCCCTCGGGGGCCGCGACGAGGTCCTCCGCGGGGTCCGAGACCTGGCCCGTGACCTCGTCGTCGGTGTCCAGGAACTGACGGCGCTCGTCGGTGAGCGTGATGCGCAGCCCCTTGTTGAGGAACGCGTACTGCTGGAAGCGCGAGCGGAGGGTCTCGAAGTCGAACTCGGTCGTCTCGAAGATCTCCGGGTCCGGCCAGAACGTCTGTGTCGTGCCGGTCTCCGTGGTGGCCTCGCCCTCGACGAGAGGCCCGTCGGTCTTGCCGCCGTCCTTGAAGTTCTGGCTCCAGACGTGACCGTCGCGCTTGATCACCGTCTGGACCTTGCGCGACAACGCGTTGACGACCGAGATGCCCACGCCGTGCAGTCCACCGGAGACCGCGTAGCCGCCCCCGCCGAACTTCCCGCCGGCGTGGAGGATCGTCATGACGACCTCGACCGTGGGCTTGCCCTCGGTCGGGTGGATCGCGACGGGGATACCGCGGCCGTTGTCGGTGACGCGTACACCTCCGTCGGCCAGAAGTGTCACGTCGATCGTGTCGGCGTAGCCCGCGAGGGCTTCGTCCACAGAGTTGTCCACAACCTCGTACACCAGGTGGTGGAGCCCTCGCTCACCGGTCGAGCCGATGTACATACCGGGTCGCTTGCGGACGGCCTCGAGCCCTTCGAGGACGGTGATGTTGCTCGCGTCGTACGTGCCGCCCGAAGGGTCCTGGTCCAGGCCGGGACCTCCACCGCTCTCCGGGGGCAGGCTCGAAGGGACGTTGTCTGTGTGCTCTGCCACGGGCGGAAGCGCTCCTCGTCATCTTGCACGCGACAGGTTCACCCGCTGGGGAGGATCGCTGCACGGCTCATCGGTTCCGGCTCGCGCGCGTGCCAGTCGGCGCGCGCGGAGTGACCCGGAATGACCTCACCATTCTACCTGGGAGGCAGCCAAAACAGCGGATTATGAGCCCTTCGGAGCGAGTTCTCCACAAGGTTCTCCACAGGTCGGTGGATCTGTTCGCCGACAGCCTGGCCCGCACGCCGTACGCGACCGTCATATCGGGACGAATCGCCCTCGCGATCAGCCGTAGGTGTCGCGCGGGCCACGGCCACGGACGGTCTTGGGACCGCGGCGGAAGCTGGGCCCTGCCGGCCCCAGGACGGTCACGGTCTCGACCACTCCCTCACCGACCTCCTGCGCCAGCCGCTCGAGCAGTCGAGGGGTCAGCAGCTTGACCTGGGTGGCCCACGCAGTCGAGTCCGCGCGCACCACGAGCACCTTGTCCTCGAAGGTCTCGGGCACGCAGTGGTCGGCCACCTGGTCGCCGACCACCTCGCGCCAGCGCCCGATCACCCCGCCGACCGACACGTCCTGCACCCATCCCCGCTCGTGGAGCAGCCGCTGGACGACCGCGCCGAACGTCTGGGGGTCACGCCCACCGGGCCGGGCACCCGACGACGGGGGAGGGTCGGCCAGGATCCGCCGTGCGGGCTGCCCGGGGCGGATGCCCTTGGCTCGGGCCGCGGCCCGGGCGCGGTTGAGCGCCTCGCGTGCGACCTGGGCCGGAGGGGTCAGGTCGACGACCTCGCCCACGGGCAGTCCCGCAGGACGCGTGGGCTCGTCGTCCTCGTGGCCGGCGTCGTCCTCCGGGTCGCCGCCCGGCTGGTCACGCACGGCGGGTCACCTGTCCGTCGAGGACGTCGAGCCGCAGCCCCTGGAGCTGGGCCGGGACGTCCTCGGGCACCGCGGCCGTGATGATGACCTGGTTCGCCCCGGCGACCAGGTCCGCGAGCCGGTCGCGGCGGCGCACATCGAGCTCGGCGAACACGTCGTCGAGCAGCAGGACGGGCTCGCCGTCGGGCCCCCAGTCCGGCGACCACAGGAGCGAGCCCGACTCCTGAGGCGCCCCGTCCGTGAGCAGCCGGTACGACGCGAGGCGCAGCGCGAGCGCGAACGACCACGACTCGCCGTGGCTCGCGTACCCCTTGGCGGGCAGGCCGCCCAGGGTCAGGACCAGGTCGTCACGGTGCGGCCCCACGAGGCACACGCCGCGGTCGATCTCCTTGCTGCGCAAGGAGGTCATGGCGGTCAGGAGCTGGGCCTCCAGCTCGGCGGCGCTCTGCGGGGCCCCCTCCTGCCCGACGGCGTCGCTCGCCTCCTCGATCGCGGCCGCGAGCGAGGAGCGGTACGCGACGTGCGCCTCGCCCTGCCCAGAGCTCACCTGCTCGTACGCCGCTGCCACGTACGGCCGCAACGCCTCGACGAGCTGGAGCCGCAACGCGATGATCTCCGCGCCGGTCGACGCGAGCTTGGCGTCCCAGACGTCGAGCGTGCGCAGGTCCGGCGACTGCGACCGTGAGGCACGCATGGCGCCCCCCGCCGACTTGAGGAGCGCGCTGCGCTGTCGCAGCACCCGGTCGTAGTCGCTCAGGACTCCCGCGAACCGCGGGACGAGGAGCACCGCGAGCTGGTCGAGGAACCTGCGCCGCCCGTCCGGGTCGCCCTTGACGAGCGCCAGGTCCTCGGGGGCGAAGAGCACCGTGCGGGCGATGCCGAGCACGTCCCGGGGGCGGCCCGCGGGCGCCCGGTTGATCCTGGCCCGGTTCGCCTTGCCCGGGGAGATCTCGATCTCGACCGTGCTCGCCCGGTCCCCGCGGACGATCCTCGTGCGGATCACGGCCCGCGAGGCACCGGCGCGGACCAGCGCCGCGTCCGACGGGACACGGTGGCTGCCGAGCGTCGCGACGTAGCCGATCGCCTCGACGAGGTTCGTCTTGCCCTGGCCGTTCGGCCCGACGAAGGCGTTCACGCCGGGCTCGAGCTCGACGTCGACGGACGTGTACGAACGGAAGTCAGCGAGGGAGAGGTGGGAGATGTACATCTGGTCCTACGGCTTGCGGTCGACGAGGTCGACGAGGCGATCTTCGTCCACAGGGCAGGGAGCCGTTGTGGACACGACGGTCAGGAAGGTGCTCCCACCAGTGTGACGCCTCGACCTGACGCTGTGCGCGCGAGGCGGCGGGCGTCGTCGAGCAGGCGGGACAGAATCCGTCAGGAGGCCGGGCCCGCGGGCTTGACCGCGTGCCCGCCGAACTGCTGGCGCAGCGCTGCGACCGCCTTCATCGCGGGCGACGCCCCCTGTCGCGACGCGAAGCGCGCGAAGAGCGCGGCCGAGATCACGGGGAGGGGCACGGCGCTGTCGATCGCCTCGTCCACGGTCCACCGGCCCTCGCCCGAGTCCTCGACCCAGTCGCTGATCGCGCCCAGCTCGGGGTCCTCCTCGAGCGCCTTGACCAGGAGGTCGAGCAGCCAGGACCGGACGACCGTCCCACGCGTCCAGGCCTTGAGGGTGCCCGGGACGTCGGTCACGATGTCCTTGGCCTCGAGGAGCTCGTAGCCCTCGGCGTAGGCCTGCATGAGCCCGTACTCGATGCCGTTGTGGACCATCTTGGCGTAGTGGCCCGCACCGACCGCCCCGGCGTGGACGAAGCCCTCGTCGCGCGGGCCGTCCGGGCGCAGCGCGTCGAAGACCGGCATCACGGCCTCGACGAGAGCCGCGTCGCCGCCCACCATGAGCCCGTACCCGTTCTCGAGGCCCCAGACACCGCCCGAGACGCCGACGTCGAGGTAGCCGATGCCCTGCGGAGCGAGCTGCGCGGCGTGCTCCGCGTCGTCCGAGAAGTGCGAGTTGCCGCCCTCGACGACCACGTCACCGGCCGTGAGCAGCTCGCCCAGCTCGGTCACCACCCCGCGGGTGATGGCCCCCGAGGGAACCATGACCCACACGACACGCTGCCCCGCGGGGAGAGCCTCGACCAGCTCAGCCAGCGTCGAGACGTCCGAGACGTCCGGGTTGCGGTCGAAGCCCGTGACCTCGATACCACCGGCGCGCAGGCGCGAACGCATGTTCGCGCCCATCTTGCCGAGTCCGACCAGACCGATGTGCGTGACCATCGCGTGCCTCCGTGCCGTTGAGCTCGTGTACTGCGCGGGCCGGCCTCTGCTAGCTCGCGAAGCGGATGGGGACCAGCAGGTAGCGGTAGTGCGAGGAGTCCTCGCCGTCCAGCGACTCCTGACCGGTGAACTCCACCGGCTTGTTCGGGTGCGTGAAGCTCAGGCGGACGAAGTCCGTCCCCAGGGCACCGAGGCCGTCGAGCAGGAACTGCGGGTTGAACGCGACCGAGATCTCCTCGCCCACGAGCACGGCCTCGAGGGCCTCGGACGCCTGTGCGTCGTCGCCCTGGCCTGCGTCGAGGACGACCTGGCCGTCCGTGAACGACAGCCGGATCGGCGTGTTGCGCTCCGCCACGAGCGACACGCGCTTGGCCGCGTCGATCAGCGGAGCGGTCGCCATGACCGCGTGGATCGGGGTCTCGTCGGGGAACAGGCGACGGACCGCGGGGTAGTCGCCGTCCACGAGCTGCGAGGTCGTGTGGCGCCCGCCGGCCTCGAAACCGATCAGGTCGACGCCGGTACCCGCCGTGAGGCCCACGTTGACAAGGCCCGAGCTGCCGAGCGACTTGGCGACGTCGTTGAGCGTGCGAGCCCGGACCAGCGCGACGGCGCTGAAGTCGGGGGTGCCGGGGGTCCACGTGAGC
The DNA here is from genome assembly GCF_042726295.1 of Oerskovia sp. NPDC060338. Lineage (NCBI taxonomy): Bacteria > Bacillati > Actinomycetota > Actinomycetes > Micrococcales > Cellulomonadaceae > Oerskovia > Oerskovia sp. NPDC060338. Next base: position 141,019 of record NZ_JBHXCQ010000002.1, on the reverse strand, counting down.
TCACGCAGCGCGAGGCGGTAGCGGTCGGTCGCGAGCAGCGTGATGCGCTCACCCTCGATCTCCATGCGGACACCCGTGAGGAGCGGGAGCGTGTCGTCACGGCTCGCGGCGACCGTCACCTGGGCGACGGCGTGCGTCAGCTCGTCGCCCGAGACCGTGCCCGAGAGCTCCGGCATGGCCGGCAGGGCCGGGTAGTCCTCGACGGGCATGGTGAGGAGCGTGAAGCGGCTCGCTCCACAGGTCACGATGACCTTGTTGCCCTCGACGGCGAAGTCGACGGGCTTGGCGGGCAGGGCCCGGGAGATCTCGGCCAGGAGTCGACCGGACACCAGGACGGTGCCCGGCTCGGTGACCTCGGCAGGGATCTCCGAGCGCGCTGAGACCTCGTAGTCGAAGCTCGACAGACCGATCGTCCCGACGGCGTCGGCCTCGATGCGCACGCCCGCGAGGACGGGAGCAGGAGGTCGGGTCGGCAACGTACGGGCCGTCCACGTCACAGCGTCGGCCAGGACATCACGCTCAACCCGGAACTTCATCCCACACCCTCTCGTCCATGGATCGATCTTCACATGTCAGGCACTCCACCGCGCGGTACACAGGATCGGAGAGTGTCTGTGCAGAACTCTGCACGCACGTCACGCCGCCCTGCTCCGTCCTCCTCGCCGTCGGGGAGGACGAGACCTTGCTCGGGTCGTGCCCGCATGAACCCTACGCGAGTCTGCGCCGGGTGCGGTACCTCTGGCAGGCTCGTGGACGGGCGATCTCGAGTACCCGTGGTCTGGGCTCTTCCAGCCCTGGCTGTGACCGCGGTCACACGTGCGAGTTGGGGCAGCGCTGAGCTCTCGGGACCAGATGAAGGCGTGTGGATTTTTCCTGGTTAGAGATCATTCGTCGTAGTCATCGGTGCTGTGCAAAGTGTGGAAAAGCGGTCTCTTCCCAGGTCAGATGCCCTTTCTTCGTGTGGACGAACAGGGGACGAGCCTGTGGGTAAATCGCAGGCACTGTTGACGACGAGTTGTCCACAGTGCGCCGTCCACCGATGAGGTGTCCTCTGTCCACACGATGTGCCCGGTCATCCACAGTTATCCACAGGCAGGTGCACAAGGTTGTGGGTTGGCGGCTCTGCGGGACGAGCCGTACACAGGACAGAGTGGCTTGTACACAGGAGACTGGGGACGCAGGAGTCCAGTTCTGGGGACAGTGACGAAGCGGTGGTGGACATACCCCCAGGCCCTGTGGACAACTCTGGGGACGGCCTTCCCTTCCCCACAGCTTGTACACAAGCCCTCACTGCCACTGTGCGTCCGTCGAGGCTGCGGGAGGTCGGGTGCACACCCCGATGTGTCCCTGTGCACAAGGTCTGCGGTCCGCATCGCGCCATCCGTGGAAAAGCCCTATAAGCCGCATAATGCCTGCCAGGCTCGATCGACCGAGGCCTTGCGTAGACTCCCGGTGGTGGCGGTCGTCGGACGAGAGCACGACGACGGGGTGCTCGTCGTCGTGCTCGGTCTCCGTCGCAGCGTGGCTCGACGGGGCGATCTGCGGGGTGGAGCGGGCAACCCGAGAAGTTCGTCTCCTGGCGGGGCCGGCACGGACGACCCGGGTAGGCCCGCGGGGACCGTCGAGCAGAGGGTGCAGACGGGCTCTGCGAGGCACGTGCGTCGGGCCAGGGTACGGACGTTGCCGCGTTGTGCCGTGAGGCCGGCTGGGCAGCGGTCCAGCCGGCACCCCGGGAGTGCAACAGGGCTCGCACCGCACGGACGGCGCCCCGATCTCCGACGCCGTCGCTTGGGGCTTCACCTTGGGGCCCAGGCAGCCGTCGGAGGGCGCGGTCTGGGCGGCGCAGCATGATCGAGGAAGACGCCCCACCCGGGAGGGCCCGGGGACGTCGGTGAGCAGCGTCAGCCTCGGTGCTGCTGCTTGATCCTGCTCGTGAGCTCGGTGACCTGGTTGTAGGTGGAACGCCGCTCGGCCATCTGCTCGGTGATCTTCCGGTTCGCGTGCATGACCGTGGTGTGGTCGCGGCCACCGAACTGTTGGCCGATCTTCGGCAGCGACAGGTCGGTCAGCTCACGGCACAGATACATCGCGATCTGACGGGCCGTGACGAGGACCCGAGAGCGCGAGCTCCCGCACAGGTCCTCGATCGTCAGCCCGAAGTACGCAGCCGTCTGCGCGATCACGCTGGCCGGGGTGATCTCCGACGCGTCGTCGTCGGTGATGAGGTCCTTGAGGACGATCTCGGCGAGGGCGAGGTCGACCTGCTGGCGATTGAGGTTCGCGAACGCCGTCACGCGGATGAGGGCGCCCTCGAGCTCACGGATGTTCGTCGAGATCTTGGAACCGATGTAGGACAGGACATCGGCCGGCGCTGCGAGCCGTTCGCTCGCGGCCTTCTTGCGGAGGATCGCGATGCGCGTCTCGAGGTCCGGGGGCTGGACGTCCGTGATGAGACCCCATTCGAACCTGCTGCGCAGCCGGTCCTCGAATCCGTTGAGCTGCTTGGGTGGGAGGTCCGAGGTGATGACGAGCTGCTTGTTGGCGTTGTGCAGCGCGTTGAAGGTGTGGAAGAACTCCTCCATCGTCTGTTCCTTGCCCTGCAGGAACTGGATGTCGTCGATCAGGAGCACGTCGACGTCGCGGTAGCGCCGCTGGAACGTCCCTGCCTTGCCCTCGCTGATCGAGTTGATGAAGTCGTTGGTGAACTCCTCAGAGTTCACGTAGCGCACGCGGACGTTCGGGTAGAGGTTGTGCGCGTAGTGGCCGATCGCGTGCAGCAGGTGCGTCTTGCCGAGGCCCGACTGTCCGTAGATGAAGAGGGGGTTGTAGGCCTTCGCAGGTGCCTCGGCGACCGCGACCGCAGCCGCGTGCGCGAACCGGTTGGACGAGCCGATGACGAACGTCTCGAAGATGTACTTCGGGTTCAGCCTGGTCGGCTCGGCGGGAGGACGCTGCGGAGAGGGGGCGGGAAGCGGTCGCTCGTGCTCGACCTCGCTGCGCAGAGGCAGAGGTTCGGGGGAGCTGGCAGTGAGTGCGGCGGGGGACGGCGGCTCGGAGCTGAGCTCCGGATCGACGGTGATGCCGAACCGGACGTCGCGGCCGAGGGCACCAGACATCGCGGAGACGAGCTCGTCTCGGACGCGCGTCTCGAGGTAGGTGCGGGTCTGCTCGTGCGGGACGGCGATGAAGACGGTGTCGTCGAGGATCGCCAGGGGCTTCGCGAGCTTGATGAACGCGATCTGCCTCGGCGTCATGTCGGGGCTGGCCTCGAGGACGGCGATCGTCTGTGCCCAGACATCAGTGATGTTCTCGTCAGGGTGGGGCACCAGGTGATTTCCTTCGTCGTCGTGTGGAGCAGGAGGAGCAGGACCGACCTGGAGTGTGTCACGCAGACCGGTTATCCACATAGTTTTCCACAACCTGTGGGCTGCTAGCAGGGTGCGCTTCTGAAGTCACATCGCGTGTCGACGACGGGTGGCTCGGGGGATCACTCGAACCCGGGTGGCACCAGGGTGGCGACGGAAGGCCGTCGATGGTGGGTCCGCGGCCGCGTCCTCACCCTAGACGTATCGGCTACCGCACGACATATCATGACAGGCTCGGCGTGTTCCAGCCCGGGTTTGACCCGAGGGGGTCCCCCGGCGTAACGTCATACAGCCGTTCCAGGTACTTTCGCGCGCCCTCACGGGGGCGAATCCACGGACACATCGTGGCGGGTACACGGACGGCTGGGATGCAGAACTGCATCTCTACCAGCTGTAGCACTGCATCGTCGAGGACATAGACGGTGTACCTCCCCGACGTTCTTGGAGTACCTCGTGAGCAAGCGGACTTTCCAGCCGAACAACCGGCGCCGTGCGAAGACCCACGGTTTCCGGCTGCGTATGCGCACCCGCGCCGGCCGCGCCATCCTGGCTGCCCGTCGTCGCAAGGGCCGCGCCGAGCTCTCTGCCTGACAGCAGGTGCTGCCCGCGGCGCACCGCATGCGCCGTTCCGTAGATTTTGAACGGGCGGTGCGCAGCGGCGTGCGCGCGGGACGATCGACCGTGGTGGTTCATCTCATCCAGGATCCTGGGGGAGACGAACCACCACAGGTCGGTTTTGTCGTATCCAAGGCTGTGGGCAACGCCGTGCACCGGAACAAGGTGAAGCGGCGTCTGCGCGCCGCCTCGTTGTCGTATCTGGATGCGCTCCCGCCCAGGACTCGGGTGGTTGTCCGGGCCCTTCCGGCGTCAGGCTCGAGCAACTTCGATCAGCTCGATCAGGACCTCGCGTCCTGCGTCAGGCGCGCGGTGACCCGGTGGAGTCAGCGGACGGTAGACGCATGAGTGCGGCAGTCCCTGTGGAGGGTCCCGACGTCGTCACCTCCGGGTGGGCTGCGCGGTCTTGGCGCTTCGTGCGGAGGATCCCCCTGCTCGTGCTCGTCGGTCTGATCCGCGGATATCAGAGCGTCATCTCTCCGATGACTGGCCCGACCTGCAAGTACTACCCCTCGTGCTCGCAGTACGCGCTCGTCGCGATACGCCGGCACGGAGTGCTGCGCGGCGTACGGCTTGCCGCCTGGCGGCTGCTGAGATGCAACCCCTGGAGCAAGGGAGGCGTCGACGACGTCCCCGAGGCGCTGAGGAAGCACTCGCACTAGTCCTCCTGCCGGCGACGTCGGCAGGACCCAGTTTGTTGAAGGTTAGGGAGTAGTACGGATGGACTTCTTCGCGTTCCTCGCGCCGATCGAGTGGGTCGTGGCGTGGATCATGTACCTGTGTCACCAGGGACTCGTGTTCCTGGGCATGGGCGACGGCCCGGGTCTCGGTTGGGTGTTCTCGATCGTCGGGCTCGTGATCATCATCCGTATCCTGCTGATCCCGCTCTTCTTCAAGCAGATCAAGGCCTCCCGTGGCATGCAGATGCTGCAGCCCGAGATGCAGGCCATCCAGAAGAAGTACAAGGGCAAGTCGGATCCGGCGTCCCGCGAGGCCATGAGTCGCGAGACCATGGAGCTCTACAAGAAGCACGGGACCAACCCGTTCGCCTCCTGCCTGCCGATCCTTCTGCAGTCGCCCATCTTCTTCGCCCTGTTCCGCGTGCTCAACGGGCTCGTGCCCATCTCGGACGGTTCGGCCGACCCGATCGGTCCCATCAACGCGGCGGTCGCGAAGGACATCGAGAGCTCCTCGCTGTTCGGTGCCCACCTCTCTGACGTCTTCCTCAAGACGGACGACCTGCAGGTCAAGATCGTCATCGGTGCGCTCATCGTCGCGATGTGCGCCACGACGTTCTTCACGCAGCGCCAGCTGACCATGAAGAACATGCCGAAGTCGGCGCTCGAGGGCCCCATGGCCTCCACGCAGAAGATGATGCTCTACGTCTTCCCCTTCATCTTCGCGGTGTCCGGCGTGAACTTCCCCGTCGGTGTCCTCGTCTACTGGACGACGACGAACCTCTGGTCCATGGGGCAGCAGTTCTACACGATCAAGCGCATGCCTGCACCGGGCTCCGAAGCCGAGCGGTTGATGAAGGAGCGTCAGGCGCGGAAGGCGGCCGCCAAGGGCATCGTCGAGGACGCGGCGCCTGTCATCGAGCAGCCGCGTGGACAGCGCCAGCAGCCCAAGCGCAAGGATCGTCAGAAGCCGGGCACGCCCCGCGTCATCACCGGAACCACGGCTCCGTCGGACAAGGTCGAGGATGCACCGTCCGACGACGAGACCGGCGGCAAGGCACAGGGAACCGGCAAGGGTTCTCCGTCTCCGAAGAAGCCGAAGAAGTAGCCCTAGTCCCGTTCCGAGAGCACCGAGGATCCTTCGCGACCCGGGGTTCTCTTGACCCCAAGGAGTCAGCATGTCGTCGACCGACGCACCCGCTGCCGAAGACCAAGCACCTGACGAGATGACGCGCCTCGAGGAAGAGGGCGAGGTCGCTGCGGACTACCTCGAGGAGTTCCTCGACATCGCAGACCTCGACGGTGACATCGACATCGACATCGACCACGGCCGCGCGGCGCTCGAGATCGTGGCCGACGACGGTGCGTCGCTCCGTCATCTGGTGGGCAAGGAGGGTGAGGTTCTGGACGCTCTCCAGGAGCTCACTCGCCTCGCTGTCCAGGCACGGACGGGGGAGCGGAGTCGCCTCATGCTCGACATCGCCGGCTTCCGTGCTCAGCGCAAGGTCGAGCTCACGGAGCTCGCAACTGTCGCGATCGCCAGGGTGAAGGAGTCCGGCGAAGAGTTGTCGATGGATCCGCTCAATGCGTTCGAGCGCAAGGTCGTCCACGACGTCGTGGCGGCTGCTGGTCTCACGAGCGACTCACGCGGAACCGACCCGGAGCGCTACGTCGTGATCCGCCCGGTCGAGGTGTCCTGACTCGTTACGGAATTCCCTACCTCTGAGCCGCCCGATGTTTCACGTGAAACATCGGGCGGCTTCGTCGTCGCCGATCATGGCGGACATGTGCTTCGTCAAGCATCCCTGAGAGTGCGGCTCTCCACCATGGGGTCGGGGTTCGAACGGGAACGTGGTTCTGTGGTCGAGAGGTATCAGGACCGCGAACGAGGAGACCGCGCGGAGGACAGCCGCGCCGCGGGGGTGGGGGGCGACTCCGACTCGACCAGCACCCGAGGGGGTAGCGACGTGTGGGTCGTCCGGGTCGATCACGATACGGTCGTTTCCGTGGCGTGAGCGGCCGAGTCGCTTCACGTCGAACGTTCGGTCCGACCGCGGCTGGGACGTGACACCATGGACTCTGGTTGTCCGGCACTACGTGCGTTTCGCCGCAAGGGGGATCTGCACCGAAAGAGGAGTACATGACGAACGAGATGAGCGACGGTTTCGCGAACGATGTTTCACGTGAAACCCTCTCCGATTCGCCGGAGGTACAGCAGTACTTCGGAGCCTCCTTTCCGCTCGTCTCACGGTTCGCCGAGATGCTGCATGACCAAGGAGAGTTGCGTGGCTTGATCGGCCCGCGCGAGGTCTCCCGCATCTGGGAGCGCCACATCCTGAACTCCGCTGCCGTGGTGCAGTACCTCCCCACGAGCGGGACCATCGCCGACATCGGATCTGGAGCAGGTCTGCCTGGCATCGTCATCGCGGCAATGCTCCCAGAGGCACAGGTGCTTCTCGTTGAACCCATGGAGCGGCGCTGCACCTGGTTGAACGAGGTTGTGGAGGAGCTCGAGCTGACCAACGTCGAGGTCAAGCGGGGTCGGGCCGAGGAGTACCACGGTGCTTTCCAGTGCCAAGCCGTGACGTCGCGCGCCGTGGCTGCGCTCGAGAAGCTTGCCAGGATGTCGCTTCCGCTGGTCGAGCGCGGGGGCGAGATGGTGATCCTCAAGGGCAAGAACGTCGAGCAAGAGATCGAGCCGGCGCGCAAGGTCCTGCGGAAGTACAAGACTGAGGAGCCGGAGATCTTGCAGGCCTTCAGCATCGAGGGCGTCGAGCCGACGACGGTACTCCGGGTGCGACGGACCCCTGCCTGACCTGGTCCGTCGTCGCGACACCGGTGGAGGGCCACCCGGGGATGGCTCCGTGAGGTAGCGTCGACAACACCGGACACGCGAACGATGCGGCGGCTGTACAGCATCGATTGGCTAGCCTGCCGAGTTCCGGTGCGACACGCGCTTGAGACTCCGATCATTGTCGAGTCTTGAGCGCATGCTGTGTGGTGGGTCAATTGAGGGAGATGGGCGTGACTGAGAGTTCCGATCGGTACCAGAGCATGCCGTTCGATCATCGAGAGGCAGTTCCGTTCGCCGATGTTTCACGTGAAACATCGTCGGCCGGCACGGGGGGCCAGGGCGCTGCGGCGATGGCGAACGAAGACGACCGTCGTGCTGCCCTCATGGCGAGCCTGCCCGAGATGGACGACGATACGCCCCTCGCTGCCCAGCTCACCATCGACGCCCGTCGGCGGATCGACCTTCACGGACGACAGTTCCCCCGTCCCGCGGCGACCCGCATCATCACGATCGCCAATCAGAAGGGCGGCGTCGGGAAGACGACGACGACGGTCAACCTCGCGGCGGGACTCGCTCAGGCTGGGCTCAACGTCCTCGTCATCGACAACGACCCGCAGGGGAATGCGTCGACCGCCCTCGGTGTGGAGCACCGCGCTGGAACTCCCTCCGTCTACGAGGTATTGGTGGACGGGGCCCCGCTCGCCTCGGCGGTTCAGCAATGCCCCGACATTCCGAGCCTCTGGTGCGTTCCTGCGACGATCGACCTGTCGGGTGCGGAGATCGAGCTCGTCTCCTTGGTTTCCCGTGAAACGCGACTCCGCCGTGCGGTCGACGTCTTCTTGGAGGAGCGCATCGCGCAAGGTCTTGAGCGCATCGACTATGTCCTCGTCGATTGCCCGCCCAGCCTCGGTCTGCTGACCGTCAACGCGTTCGTGGTCGGCCGTGAGGTCCTCATTCCGATCCAGTGCGAGTACTACGCCCTCGAGGGTCTCAGTCAGCTCCTCAAGACGATCGAACTCATCAAGGCGCACCTGAACCCCCAGCTGCATGTCTCGAGCATTCTCTTGACCATGTACGACGGTCGCACCAACCTCGCGCAGCAGGTTGCCTCCGAGGTCCGCGAGCATTTCCCCGAGCAGACCCTGAAGACGACGGTGCCCCGCTCGGTACGCATCTCCGAGGCGCCCAGCCATGGGCAGACGGTCATCACGTACGATCCGAGCTCGACCGGTGCGCTCGCCTATCTCGAAGCCGCTCGGGAGGTTGCTGACCGTGGACGCCCCGCACCGGTTCAACCCCTTGACGGCGCATCTCGCGACGTCTCCCGGCAGAACTACCTCGCAGAACGATGGGCAGTGCTGCCTAGCTACCAGGAGGATGCACGATGAGTGAGAAGCGCCGTGGGCTCGGTCGTGGTCTTGGAGCCTTGATTCCGACGAGCCCAGAGCGTGAGCGCCCCGTCGATGTGTTCTTCCCGTCCGCGCCGCAGGCTGCTGCGTCGGTCGAGCAGAACACCAACCCTGAGGGCGGGGGAGTGGGGGCATCGAGCCTCAGCACCTCGGCCGTCCTCACCGTCGAACGAGAGTCCTCTGATTCGCCGGTCGGCTTGGTCGGCCTCGCCGATTCCGCCACCGAGCTTGAGTCGACGTCTCGTCCGCTGATCCCCACGGAGCCTCCGATCGAGAAGGGGCGCGCGCGCCCAGGCGATGTTTCACGTGAAACATCGGCGGCGCTTGGTCAGTCGGACGGCGCGCCGACGTCGAACGACGATCTGGTCCCGGTTCCCGGGGCGACGTTCGCTGAGCTCCCCGTGGGGCTGATTCGAGCAAACTCCCGCCAGCCGCGCACGGTCTTCGACGAGGGCGAGCTCGACGAGCTGGTCGGGTCGATCAAGGAGATCGGTGTTCTCCAGCCCATCGTCGTCCGACGAGACCCGGAGAACGAGGGCGCCTACGAGCTCATCATGGGTGAGCGCCGTTGGCGGGCGACGCAGGCAGCGGGCTTGGATGTCATCCCGGCGATCATCCGCGAGACCGAGGACGCGGATCTACTCCGCGATGCTCTCCTCGAGAACCTTCATCGCAGCGCACTGAACCCGCTCGAGGAGGCTGCCGCCTACCGACAGCTTCTCGACGATTTCGGGTGCACGCACGAGGAGCTCGGTACCCGGATCTCGCGCAGCCGTTCGCAGATCTCGAACATGTTGCGCTTGCTGCGGCTGCCTCCGCTCGTACAACGTCGGGTGGCGGCGGGGGTGCTCTCGGCCGGACACGCGCGCGCTCTGCTGGGCCTGACCGACGGTGCGGAGATCGAACGACTCGCCCAGAGGATCGTCTCGGAGGGTCTCTCGGTGCGGGCCACGGAGGAGATCGTCGCCCTCGGGGGGCTCGATGCGAAGAAGCCGGTGGAACGCGCACCACGCCCCGGGCAGCGCATCGCGGCGATCGACGACCTCGCGGTCCGCCTGTCCGACCGGTTCGAGACTCGCGTCAAGGTGGATCTCGGCAAGAACAAGGGCCGCCTGACAGTCGAGTTCGCCTCGGTCGAGGATCTCAACAGGATCCTTGATCTCATGGCCCCGGAGGACCCGGGCCTGCTGCGTCAGTAGGGCGGTCCGCGCACCTGGAGGCGGCCCCATGTTTCACGTGAAACACGAAGCCCCGGTGAGTAGATGCTCACCGGGGCTTCGTGTCGTCCTGTCGGGGACGCTCAGGCTGTCGCTGCCCGCGCGGGCGAGCCGGCGCTCTGCGAGACGATCTGACGGTAGAGGTCGCCGAGGTCGAGGCCCGCAGCCTGCGCAGCCTGAGGGAAGAGCGACGTCTCCGTCATGCCCGGGGCGACATTCACCTCGAGGAAGTGTGGGACGCCCTCGGAGTCGACGATCAGGTCTGACCGGGAGAGGCCGCGAAGCCCCAGAGCCACGTGAGCGTCGACGGCGGTCTGAGCGACACGTGCCGCGACTGCCGAGGTGAGACGCGCGGGCGTGAAATAGCTGGTCCGGCCGGGGTTGTACCGGGCGTCGTAGTCGTACGGCCCATCGGTCTCGATCTCGACTGCCGGGAGAGCGCGCGGCCCGTCGGTACCGTCCACCACGCTGACGGCCACCTCGACGCCCTGGACGGCCTTCTCGATGAGCGCGAGGTCGCCGTAGGAGAAGCAGTCGACCATCGCCCGGGGAAGATCCTCAGCACGCGTCACGAGCGTCACGCCCAGAGCCGAGCCTCCCTGGTTGGGCTTGACCACGAGCGGCAGTCCCAGCCGGCCGACGACCGCGTCGAGCACCGGCTGTGCGCCGAGCTCCCGGAACAGGCTCTGGGGGAGGGTCACGTAGTCGGGAGTGTCGATCCCGGCGGCCAGCACGACGTTCTTGGCGATCGCCTTGTTCCATGCGCCGCGGGACGCCCTGGGGCCGGTTCCGACGTAGTCCAGGCCGAGGAGCTCGATCACGTCGCGCACAGATCCGTCCTCGCCGCTCGCGCCGTGCAGGAGCGGCCACACGACCTCGGGGCGCTCGGCCGCCAGCGTCGAGAGCAGCGAGGCGTCGACGTCGAGCACCGTCACGTCGAGCCCGGCCCCTCGGAGTGACTCCGCGACGCGTCGGCCGGAGCGGAGCGACACGTCACGCTCGTGCGAGAGTCCTCCGGCGAGGATGACGACGCGCTGTACCTCGGGAAGGGATGAGTCGGCAACGCTCCCGGCCGTCGTGGCGGCGTCGGGCTCGACGACGTCCTCCGCAAGGATGGCGTTCTCCGCAGCAGTGCCCACGGTCTTGGTCCTCTCGACGTTCTGCAGGGTGCTCGTGTGTGCGAGGGTGGTGCTCACGCGAGGTTGGGGCCGGGGTTCTCGACATCGGTCAGGTCCGAGTCCGGAGCGCCTGACGTACCGAAGATCTCGACGAGGTCCCTCTCCGCGGACACGACGCCGGCAAACCGGCGGACTCCCTCACGGATGCGCTCGGGCGTCGGGAAGCAGTAGGACAACCGCACGTGGTCCGCCCCGGACCCGTCTGCGTAGAACGCTGTCCCGGGGACGTAGGCGACGCGCGCCGTGACAGCACGGGGCAGCATGGATCGTGCGTCGAGGCCGTCGGGAAGCTTGACCCACGTGTAGAAGCCGCCGTCGGGAACGGTCCACGACGCCGAAGGCAGGTGCTCCGAGAGGGCACCGATCATGGCGTCGCGCCGCTCGCGGTACAGCTCCCGGAACTGCTTGATCTGTCCCTGCCAGTCGCACGTCTCGAGGTACATAGCGATCGCGAGCTGCGAGGCGTTCGACGGGCAGAGGATGGCCGACTCACTCGCCAGGACGAGCTTCTCGCGGACCGCGTGCGGGGCCACGACCCAGCCGACCCGATAGCCGGGGGCGAAGGTCTTCGAGAAGGACCCGAGGTAGAGCACGCCGTCGTCGTCGAGCGAGCGTAGAGCCGGCAGGGGATCGCCGTCGAACCCCAACAACCCGTACGGGTTGTCCTCGATGACGAGCACGCCGAAACGCTGCGCGATCTCGAGGATCCGGGGCCGGCGCTCGAGCGACATGGTGACGCCCGCCGGGTTGTGGAAGTTGGGGACCGTGTAGAGCAGCTTGACGCGACGTCCCTCGGCAGTGAGCCGCGTCAAGGTCTCCTCGAGCGCCTCGGGGACCAGCCCGTGCTCGTCGAGCGGGACATGGACGATGTCCGCCTGGTAGGACCGGAAGACGCCGAGCGCGCCGACATAGCTGGGGGCCTCGGCCACGACGACATCGCCCGGGTCGATGAAGATGCGCGTCACCAGGTCGAGGGCCTGCTGGGAGCCCGTGGTCACGACCACGTCGTCGGGTTGGCAGTCGATGCCCTCGAGGCGCACGATGTCGATGATGCGCTCACGGAGCTCTTCTGCGCCCTGACCCGAGCCGTACTGGAGAGCGGTGGTGCCGCGGGTCGCGACGAGTCGCTGCATGGCGTCCGCGATGGTGTCGAGGGGAAGGCCTTCGAGGTAGGGCATCCCGCCGGCGAGCGAGACGACCTCGGGGCGATTTGCGACCGCGAACAGGGCGCGAATCTCCGACGCTCGCATGCCGTGGGCGCGCTCGGCGTAGGCGCCGAACCACGGGTCGAGGCGGGTGCCCCCGGAGGGAGCGGGCTGAGCGGGGTGCGTCGGTGTCGTGCTCACGATCCCCAGTCTCGCACGACGAATCGGGGGGAACCGTGAAGGGTCGCTCCCCGGACACCGTCGCCCGGTCGAAGGACGCGACGCCCAGGACCCGTCACGTCCTGGAGCAGCAGCCGTGCTGGGTCTGCGGACGACGAAGGGGTGGGCCGGTCGCGAGGACCGGTCCACCCCTTCGAGGTGCGCTCCGCGGAAGGCGGAGCGAGGCGTGTCAGGAGAGCAGCGCGTCGATCTCCTCGGCGAGGATGCGCTTGGGGCGCCCGCCGACGATCGACTTCACGAGCTCTCCGCCCGAGTAGAAGTTGAGCGTCGGGATCGAGACCACGCCGTACGCGGCCGTGATCGCGGGGTTCTCGTCGGAGTCGAGCTTGGCGATCTTGACCTTGCCCGCGTACTCGCCCGCGAGCTCCTCGAGGATCGGGGCGATCTGCAGGCACGGTCCGCACCACGTCGCCCAGAAGTCCACGATGACGGGAACGTCCGACTCGAGGACCTCGGCCTTGAACGTGTCGTCGGTGACCTTGACGGTGTTGCTCATCGGATCTCCTCCAGTGCCTGCGGCAGCTCGTCGGGGTTGGGGACGTCGGGGGTGCCGGCGATCTCGGGGAGACCAGCGGCGTCCTCGAAGGCGTCGGCGATCTCGGTGAGGTAGCGCTGGGCGTCGAGAGCAGCGGAGCAGCCCGAGCCGGCCGCGGTGATGGCCTGGCGGTAGGTGTGGTCGACCGCGTCACCGCACGCGAACACGCCCTCGATGTTGGTCAGCGTCGTGCGGCCCTGGACCTGGATGTAGCCCTCGTCGTCCAGGTCGATCTGGTCCTTGACGAGCTCGGTGCGCGGGTCGTGACCGATCGCGACGAACAGGCCGGTCGCGTCGAGCGAGCGCTCCTGACCCGTGACCGTGTCGCGCAGCGTCAGCGACTCGACCTTGTTCTCTCCGTGGATAGCGACGATCTCGCTGTTCCAGGCGAACTCGATCTTGGGGTCGGCCTTGGCGCGGTCGGCCATGATCTTGGACGCACGCAGCTCGTCGCGGCGGTGGACCATGGTGACCTTGGACGCGAAGCGGGTAAGGAAGGTCGCTTCCTCGACCGCGGAGTCTCCACCGCCGACGACCACGATGTGCTGGTCGCGGAAGAAGAAGCCGTCGCACGTCGCACACCAGGACACACCACGCCCGGACAGGCGCTTCTCGTCGTCCAGGCCCAGCTCACGGTACGCAGAGCCGGTCGCGAGGATCACGGCGCGTGCCGTATAGGTCTCGCCGTTGCCCGTCACCACGGTCTTGACCGGGCCGTCCAGCCGCAGCTCGATCGCGTCGTCCCACTCGACCTGCGCGCCGAACTTCTCGGCCTGCTTCTGCAGGTTCTCCATGAGCTCGGGACCCATGATCCCGTCGGGGAACCCGGGGAAGTTCTCGACCTCGGTCGTGTTCATCAGCGCGCCACCGGCCGTGATCGAACCGGCCAGGACGAGGGGCTCAAGACCCGCGCGCGCGGCATACACGGCGGCCGTGTACCCGGCAGGGCCCGAACCCACGATGATGACGTTCCGCGGCGCGGTCGTGGGGCTGTTCTCCGTCACGTGTACTCCTCAGTGGTGGGTGGTGCACCGGGTCCAACGCCGAGCGGCGCCCTTCTGTTCCGAAGGCACCGGTTCCGCTGGTCTGCAGTCCTCCCCACGCCGACGCGGGGAGCACCGCAGGGCGGTCAGCGCTGGTCGGTGCCGTTCAGTAGACGGTGATCTCGTTGAGCTCGACGCGGTAGGCGCCGTCGGGAGCCTGCGGCAGCTCGGTGATCATCAGGACGAACATCGTCCCCTCGGTGGCGGGATCCAGCGTGAGCTCGACGGTCTCCGAGAACGTGCCCGAGGCGAGGATCTCGCCCCCGTCGGGCTCGGCGGGGGTCACGGCTCGGACCTCGACGTGTCCGCCCGTGTTGTTCGTGCTCAAGACGATCCGCTGGACGGTCTCCGGCTCCCGGAACGAGATGGTGTAACCGGTACGGGACTTGAGCCCGCCGAAGCCCCCGTCCTTGTAGGAGTAGGTGAACCAGAAGGTGGACGGGTCACCGTCGATCGCGAAGGGCATGGCGTCGGGCTTCTCCCCGACGTCGCCGGGATCGGCGACGTCCGGGTCGAGCAGTCCGCCGCTCGCGATCGTGAGGGGATCGGTGTTGACGGGCAGGTCCTCGTCGGTCCCGCCCTCCGACGGGCCGGAGTCCGCCGGCGCCTGGGCGTCGTTGTCGTCGTTGGGCGAGGATGCACCACCGAAACCGCTGAGCCCGAACTTGACGCCCCACACGACCGCGACGATCACGAGGAGCAGCACGATCGGCATGATGATCCAGGTGCTCTTGGACCCGGTCTTCTTGGCGGGGGTGGTGGCGAAGGGGCCCGACGGCGGACCAGCGGCGGCCTGCGCGGCAGAAGGCTGAGAAGCCGCAGCCGGGGGTGGCGGCACGCTGACGGTGGGTTGCGCTGCGGAGACCGGGTGCGGCACGGCGGGGGCGGGCTGCGTCGGGTAGCCACCGGTGGGAGGGGCCGGGACCGCGGCGTAGGCCGCAGGAGCGGGGGAGTCGGCGTAGGTGGGGGCCGGGTAGCTGGCGCCGTCGGGCAGCGTCGATGCGCCGCTCAGAGGCACCCGGTGGATCCGTCCGGTCGTCGGACGATGGAACGGGACCGCCGGCGGCGGGGTGCCTGGCGGGGTCGAGAGCGGGACGTCGAACGCGCTGCGGATCGACTGGCGGTTCACGCCGTTGGTGGGCTGCGGCGCGGGTCGCTGGACGAAGGTCGGGATCGCGGCGACCACGGAGAGGGTGCCCCAGGGCTCGAGGGCCGAGACCACCTGGGCGGGCGTTGCGGGAGCCGTGCTCTCGACGTCGCCGTCGGACGAGGCGTCGGCACCCGACCCGGCAGGACGTGCTGCGGCGTCCGCGAAGACCTGAGCGCAGAGCTCGGACAGGTCGGCAGGGGCCCCGGGGACGACGGCCGAGAGCGGGAGGATGCCCGAGGCGTCCCGCTGGGCCGGGAGGGGGTGGACGGAGTCGGAGCTGATCCAGGGGACGTCGAGGCTGGGCCCGGCCCAGCGCGCGGTCATGGCGTAGTAGAGGAGCGCGACGAGCCCGACGGCGTCGAGGTGCGAGGTGGCCTCGGCGTCGTGCTGGTCCTGCCCGCTGATCCCGGCGTCGAGGCCGAGGCCCGTGACGAGGACCTTGTTGCCGTCGACGCGGACGGCCTCGGGGCGCAGCGCGAGGTGGTGGACGCCTCGGCGTCGTGCGACCTCGAGCGCGGCTGCCGCCTCGCCGACGATCACCCGGGCCTGCTGGGCGTCGACGATCCCGCCGGCGACGACCTCGGACAGGGTGATGCCCGCGAAGGGTTCGGTGATGACGTAGGCGACGCCGTCGTCGGTCCCCACGTCGAGGACGCGCGTCAGGCGGGGGTCGGCGACGAGTGCGGCGCGTCGGGCCGAGTCGATCGCCTCGGTGACGTGCTCCCCGGTGACGAGCGAGACTCGCACGGTGCGGTTGAGCACCGAGTCGTGCGCGGACCAGGCGGTGACGTCGACCAGGTCGCTCGCCAGTCGTTCGGCCAGCAGGTATCGCCCTACCAGCGTCGTGCCGGGTCCTGCTGCGGTCACCTGCCCACCTCGAACTTCCTTGCCGTTGACATCTTCCCCCCACATGGTACGGGCGCCTTCTATCTCGTGGCCGGACGTCGTCGCCCGAGCTTGCGGAGCAGCGGGTCGGCGAGCTGGTCGAGCTCACGGACCCGCATTGCCTTGAGACCGCCGATGTACACGACGGTCATGACGATCCCGACAACTGCCGTGATGACCGCGGCACGGAGCCACGACAGTCCGTACAGGTCGCCGAAGAGCTGAAGTACACCCCATCCGACCGCAGCGCTGGCTCCCGCGGCGAGGATGGTCTTGACGTGCATCCGCACGATCCGGAACGCGTCCAGCCCGTGCAGCTTGCGCCGCAGGCCCGCGGTCCGCAGGAGGACGACGATCATGTTGGACAGCGACATCGCGGCACCGACACCGACGACCCACCACACCGGGTCGAGCGTGCGGGTCGCGAGCCACGCGATGCCCACGAGCGCGACGGTCGCGGGGACCTGGATCATGAACACGGTCTTGCCGTCCTCGTAGGCGAAGTAGACCCACTTCATGAGGACCATGCCCCCGAGCGGCACCAGGCCGAACGCCATGGCGACCAGGATCTGGCTGACGGCGACGGCCCCGCTCGGCGAGACGTTGATGAGCAGGAGCTTGGTGAGGGGCAGCGCGAGGATCGCGAAGACCGCGGTCGCGAAGACCGTGAACACCCCCACGGTCCGCACGCCGCGGGACAGGTCGTGCCGGACGCGAGCGAAGTCGCCGGCCCCCGCGGCGGCGCTCATCCCGGTGAACAGCGCCGTGGCGATCGACACCGTGACGAGCGAGTGGGGCAGCAGGTAGATCATGAGCGCCTGGGTGTAGGCGGCGTTGCCCGCGACGGAGAAGGCCTCGGGAGCGCCGGTCACGACCCCCGTGACCATCCCGAGTGCGGCCGGGTCGGAGGCGTAGTCGCCGAACGTCTGCCGCAGCGCTGCGGCAGGGGCGCTCGAGGCGAACTGTGTCGTGAACAGGACACCGATCTGTTCGAGGATCACCGCGCCGAACGTCCAGATCGCGACCTGCCCCGCAGAGCGCAGCCCGATCCCGTGCAGGCCCAGGCGGAAGTGCCAGCGGAAGCCGGAGCGCCACAGGGGCAGGATCAGGATCAGGGCCTGGGACGCGACCCCGAGGGTCGCCGTCCCGGCGAGGAGCGCGATCTTGGCGCCGTCCCACGTGCCGAGGTCCTCGACCGCGCCCGTCGCGTACGGACCGTAGATCACGATGAACGCGAGGAAGCCGACGATCGACACGACGTTGTTGACCACGGGGGCCCACATGAACGGCCCGAACTGTCCGCGGGCGTTGAGCACCTGCCCGAGCAGCGTGTACAGCCCGTAGAAGAACAGCTGGGGGATGCACCAGAACGCGAAGGCCACGGCGAGCGAGAACTGCGCCGACCCCCACCCGTCGGTGTACAGCGACACGATGATCGTGGACGCCGAGGTCAGAAGCAGGCTGAGCCCCAGGAGCAGGACCCCGGACAGCGTCAGCAGCTTGTCGAGGCGTTCCTGCGGGTTCTTGGAACGGAACGCGCGGATGATCTGGGGGACGAGGACCGCGTTGAGGACACCGCCCGCGAGGATCGCGAAGAGCACGTTGGGGATCTTGTTCGCGACGTCGAACGCGTCAGCGGCGAGGCCCGTGGTCCCGATCGCGGTGATGAGCAGGACGTTGCGGACGAGCCCCAGGATGCGGGAGACCGCGGTACCGGAGGCCATGAGCATCGAGCTGCGGCCGAGTCCGCCCTTGGTGCCGGTCACGGTCGTCGTCCCTGCCTCGGTGTCCTGGGTGCCGTCCGGCGCGGGCGGCGTCGTCTCGTCGGCGGCGCGCGCCGCGCCGTCGGGCACGGGGCGGGGCCCGCGCGGGGTGCCGCTCGGGCGGGCGTGCTTCACTCGTCGCCCCCTGCCGAGGTGCCCGACGGCGGCGCCGAGGCCTGCGTGGTCGGGACACCGGACGCGGGGGTCATCTCCGCGACACGGCGCGGGGAGCGCCCGCGCCGGATCGTCCGCCAGAGCCCGCCGATCATGAGCAGCGCGACCAGTCCCGCGAACACCGCGGTACCGACCGTCTCCCAGTCGGCGCGGACCCTGACCGAGAAGTCGGAGGACGGGGCGACGACGGTCCCGGACGGGACGGCGAGGATCTCGACCTCGACGCGGACGTTGCCGCTGCCGTACGCCCGGACCGGCACCTTGAAGTCCACCTCGGTGCCCGGTGGGATGGGGCCGACCGGGAACGAGACGACCTTGAGTCGCGCGTTGTCGGGCCGGAGCGCGACCTGGACCGTGACCTCCTGGTCGAGCGTGTTCCGCACCCGCACCGGGATGTTGCCGGACGTGTTGATGAGCAGGACGCCCGACCCCCGACGGACCACGGCGACCGAGGAACGGAGGCGGTCCGCGTCGGCGATCGCGGCCTGCACCGCGGTTGTCCGCTCGGTGGGTTCCGTTCGGTACGCCACGGCCGTGGGCACGACGAGCGCGGGCTCTGCCTCCTGCGTGATCGCGGTGGGGTCGGTGGCGATCGTGGAGAAGGTCGAGACCTCGGAGCGGGCCCGTTGGAGCGCCGACATCTCGGAGGCCGGCAGGACGCCCTCGCCCCCGTCCGTCTCGGGGAGGGCGTTGCGCTCGACGTCGGGCACCTGCGCGGTCAGCAGGTCGTCGACGGGGGCAAGCGTGACCCAGGAGGTGGCCTCGAGCGCGTCGAGCACGGCGTCGAACGCGGCCGGGTCCGGGTCGAACCCTCGGGAGAGGGCGATCAGGAGGTTTCGTCGGTCCGCTGGGCGTTCCGAGGCGATCACCGCGGTCTCCGCGAGGAGACGTTGCGTGGCGTCCGCCGTCGAACCTGCCCCCGAGGTCTGGGCCCCGGCCGAGAAGGCCTCGGTGAGCGCGGAGTCCGAGACCAGGGCGGTCGCGGGCCCTGCGTCCGTCTCGACCGTGGCCAGACCCGTCGGTGTGTAGCTCACGGAGTCCACGGGGGTCAGCCCGTCGCCCCGGACCACCACGAGGGGGGAGCCGGCCTGGACGCTCGTGCGCACCGTGGCCCGGCCGGGGACCTCGTCGCCGGGGAGCGTGAGGTCGGTGCGCCAGGCGGGATCCGTCGTCGCGCCCCCCGGAAGGGGGACGGTCGGCGCGGGAAGCGCCGCCCCGACCTGCGCATAGGCAGCAGGGTCCGGGTCGTAGGGGCGGAGCGCGAAGATCGACCGGTCGGTGGACGCCTCGTCGAACGCGGAGACCCATGCTGCGGTCGAGCTCTCGGCCGAGGTCCGCGCGGCGGCGACCAGGGCCGGGTCGACGGCCCAGGCGACCTCGGGGCGACCCGCGGTCGCAGACAGGAGGTGCCCCAGGCGCTGGTCTGCACCCAGAGCGTCGTCCACGGCCGCGACGCTGACGCTCGTCTGCTCCTGGCCCTCGGTGTCCGGAGCGGTGACGAGGTCCAGCGCGGGGCCCGTCACGGGGGCGAGGATGCTCAGCCCGACGGGCGACGGCGCCGCGGAGTCCTCCCACAGGAGGAAGGTGCGGAGCACGTCGAGCCGCGCGGACCCGTCCGTGACGGTGACCGAGAGGGGACGGGGACCCCACGTCGATCCCGGTTCGAGGTTGAAGTCGTCGGTGTCCAGGTCGAACGTGACCGTCGCGTCCTGGCCAGGGGCGATCGGTTCGAGGTTCTCGGTCGCCATGGCCTCGGCGGACCGCTTCGAGGTGGGCTCGTCGGCCCAGGCGGCCAGCGCGGACCGGGTGCCCAGGAGGCGCCAGTTCACGCCGAGCGTGGCCCGGGGGTCGGTGAGCGTCTCGTCGGTACCGTTGTGGATCCGCGCGACGACCGTGACGGTGCCGCCGGGGCCGACCGTGGTGGGCGTCATCGAGACGAGCGTGGTCGAGACGGTTCCCGGTTCGTCGACGACCGCGGGAGCGGCGCCGCCCGTCCCGACGACGGTGGAGGCCGCAGCCTCACGTGCGCCTCCGGGGGAGGACGGCACGACGACGAGCGCGAGCGCCAGCGCTGCGGTCAGGAGGCCACCGACGAGGTTCCGGGTCACGGCCCGGGGACCAGGAGCCCTGGCGCCGGTGCGAGGGTCGGCAGAGGACGGCCGAGTCCGCGGGGCGGCCGAGGGCGCGGTGGAGTCTGCGGGGCGGCGGCTCGATGCACGGGCTGAGCCGACGGGGAAGTGGAAGGTCATGAGTGGTCGGTCGGGTTCCGGGGGTCGTCGGGTGCCGGCCGGCTGGTACGGACGACGGTGCGAGTCACGGTACCCCGGAAGCGGGCCGTCGTGCGCCGACCTCGGAGGACATCGTGCGCGACGGCCGCGAGGCGCCGCTCGTTCGGGTACGACAACCGCTCGGGGAGGTCCTCGAACGGGATCCAGGCGACGTCCTCGGCCTCGCCGTCGGGATCGCCCTCGACCGTGAGGTGCCCGCCCGTGGCCTTGAGCAGGAAGTGGTGGACGACCTTGTGGACGCGCCGGTCCTCGCCCGTGAACCAGTAGTCGATGATCCCGAGCGGCACCTGGATCGCGCCCGTGATCCCCGTCTCCTCGGCGATCTCCCGGACGGCGGCCTCCTCGGGGGTCTCGTCGCCCTCGAGGTGCCCCTTGGGCAGGCACCACTCGAGCCGTCCGCCGCGGTTGCGGCGGGCGATGACCGCGGCGCGGAACAGGCCGTCGAACGTGTCGACGACGAGTCCACCTGCGGAGATCTCCTCGACGACGGGGAGCGGGGCCGCCGGGGCGGGCGCCGGGGTCGTGGCGCGCGCGGCTTCCGGATCGATCCGCAACGCATGCCCACCGGGCGGTGCTGGGACACCGCGGTGGTCCGGAGAGTGCGCTGGTGTGGACATGACCCAACTTTACCGAGTGTGGAGTCAGCGCCTGATCTGGCACGCTTGGATGTCGTGCCGACTCCTTCCCAGAACTCCCCCGTCCCCGAGCCTTCCGCGCAGCCCGCGGAGGGTTCTCGTGGGGTGCCGACCACGCCCGAACAGCTCGAGCTCCTCCGGCGCGCCCTGGCGGTGCTGACCGAGATGGCGCCCGCGGCGGTCGAGCTCGGGGAGCTGTTCCACGCCGCCGGCCACGAGCTGGCCCTCGTCGGCGGCCCGGTCCGCGACGCGTTCCTCGGACGAGCCAGCAACGACCTCGACTTCGCGACCTCGGCGGACCCCGACCAGACCCAGGCGCTCCTCGCGGCGTGGGGCGACGCGCACTGGGACATCGGCAAGGAGTTCGGCACGATCGGCGCCAAGCGGTTCGGTCCCAAGGGGAGCCCGCGGGGAGCCGGCGACCTGGTGGTCGAGGTGACGACCTACCGCACCGACGAGTACGACCCTGCGTCGCGCAAGCCGCTCGTCGCGTTCGGGGACACGCTCGTCGGCGACCTGTCGCGGCGTGACTTCACGGTCAACGCGATGGCGGTCCGCGTCCCGGAGATGCTGTTCGTCGACCCCCACGACGGGCTCGCGGACCTGGCGCTGGGCGTCCTGCGCACCCCGATCGCCCCTGAGCGCTCGTTCGACGACGACCCGCTGCGCATGATGCGGGCTGCACGCTTCGCCGCACAGCTGGGGTTCGAGGTCGAGCCCGCGACCCGCGCGGCGATCGTCGACATGGCCTCGCGCATCGAGATCGTCTCCGCGGAGCGCGTGCGCGACGAGCTGACCAAGCTGCTGCTGTCGGACGCGCCGCGCAAGGGCCTCGAGGTGCTCGTCGAGACCGGGCTCGCGGACCACGTCCTGCCCGAGCTCCCGGCGCTGCGCCTCGAGATCGACGAGCACCACCGGCACAAGGACGTCTACCAGCACTCGTTGACCGTCCTGGAGCAGGCGATCGCGCAGGAGACGGGGCCCGACGGCGTGGTGCCGGCCCCGGACCTCGTCCTGCGTCTCGCGTCGCTCCTGCACGACATCGGCAAGCCCGCCACGCGGCGCTTCGAGTCCGGGGGCGGGGTCAGCTTCCACCACCACGAGGTCGTCGGGGCCAAGCTGACCGCCAAGCGGCTCAAGGCGCTGCGCTTCGACAAGGACACGGTCAAGGACGTCTCGCGGCTCGTCGAGCTGCACCTGCGCTTCCACGGGTACGGCGAGGGCGAGTGGACCGACTCCGCGGTGCGCCGCTACGTCACGGACGCCGGACCGTTGCTCGAGCGGCTCCACCGCCTGACCCGGGCCGACTCGACCACGCGCAACAAGCGCAAGGCGCAGCGCCTCTCCGACGCGTACACCGACCTCGAGCAGCGCATCGAACGGCTGCGGGGCGAGGAGGAGCTGGCGTCGATCCGACCCGACCTCGACGGGCAGCAGATCATGGCGACCCTGGGGATCGCGCCCGGGCCCGAGGTGGGCCAGGCCTACAAGTTCCTGCTCGAGCTGCGGCTGGACCGCGGACCCCTCGACGAGGAGACCGCCCGCCAGGAGCTGCTCGCCTGGTGGGCCGCACGCGAGCAGTGACCGTGAGCCCGGCCGCCGGCTGACGCTTGTCGAGGTGCGGGTCTGCGCCCGCCCGGTGGAGCGGTCGACCCGGCCCACGACGACGGGGGTGGGTACACGAAGGGCGGGCACCATCGGTGCCCGCCCTTCGTGCGTCGTCCTGCCTCCGACCCGGCCGCGTCAGCGCCGCTCGGGCGCCTCCCCGACGCCCTCGAGGACGGGAGCGTCGAGCGTGGCGGGCACGACGGCGTCGGGCAGGACGGGGGACGTCTCGACCGCAGCCGGCCTGCGCAGCAGGAACGTCAGCGCGACCGCGACCAGCGTGACCGCCGCGCCCCAGACGAACGCTGAGCTCACGCCCTCCGCGAGGGCGACCTGCGGGCTCGCGCCCTCAGCCGCCAGCGTGACCGAGCGCGACGTCATGACCGCGACGAACAGCGCCGTACCGGCGGCCCCCGCGAGCTGCTGGACCGTGCCGATCATCGCGCTGCCGTGCGAGTACAGCGACGGCTGGAGTGCCGAGAGGGCCCCCGTGAACAGCGGCGTGAACACGAACGCCAGGCCCAGGCTGAGCACGACGTGCGCGCCCAGGACGAACCAGGGCGACGTGCTCGCGCCCACGGTCGCCAGCGCGGCGAGCGACACCGTGACCGCGACCAGGCCGGGCAGGACCAGGGGACGCGGGCCGACGCGGTCGTACAGGCGCCCGACCGTCGGGCCCAGCAGACCCATGAGCAGACCGCCCGGCAGCACGAGCAGCCCCGTGTACAAGGGGTCCAAGCCCAGCGAGTTCTGCAGGTACAGCGGCAGCAGGATGATCGAGCCGAACAGCGCGATCATGCTGACCGCCATGATCCCCAGCGACACCGTGAAGCCGCGCGAGGAGAAGACGCGCAGGTCGAGGAGTGCCGCGTCGCGGCGCTGGAGGACGAGCTGACGCGCGACGAACAGGACCAGGAACACGGGCCCGACGACGAGCGGGATCCACACGGGCACGACCGGCGTGGCGCGGGCGGCCTCGCCCAGGTTGGACAGGCCGTAGACCAGGCCGCCGAACGCGAGGGCCGCGAGGACGAGCGAGAGCGGGTCGAGTCGCGTGTGCGTACGGTCGGCCGAGTCCTTTACGTACTTCGCGCCGACGACGAGCGCCACGAGGGCGACCGGCAGGACGAGGCCGAAGATCCAGCGCCAGCTCAGGGTGTCGAGGATCAGACCGGACAGCGTGGGGCCCAGGGCGGGAGCGGCGGCCATGACGATCGCGACGTTGCCCATGATCCGGCCACGGGCCGTCGGAGGGACGAGCGTCATGATGGTCGTCATGAGCAGCGGCATCATGATCGCCGTGCCCGAGGCCTGTACCACGCGCGCACCGAGCAGCCACCCGAAGCCGGGCGCGAACGCCGCGAGGGCCGTCCCGGCGCTGAACAGCGACATGGCGAGCAGGAACGCGCCGCGGGTCCCGAGACGCTGCAGCAGGAAGCCCGTCGCGGGGATGACGATCGCCATGGTGAGCATGAAGGCCGTCGTGAGCCACTGGCCCGTGGTCGCGGAGATGTGCATCTCGGCCATGAGGTGCGGCAGGGCGACGCCCATGGTCGTCTCGTTGAGGATGACGACCGACGCCGAGACGAGCAGCAGCGCGATCACGAGGAAGTTCTCGCGCGAGAGCTTGTCGGAGGTGGGTAAGGACGGGGCGGTGCTCTGAGGTACCTGCATGGCTCTCCTGTGGGGTCGGCGTGCGCCCGCGCGGCCCGGGGGAGCACAGCGAGGGAGGTGGGGAGCGTCGGGTCGAGAAGTCGTACGCCCTACGAGAAACGACGCTCGACCATCCTCAGTTATTCCCCGCGACCCTGACGACTCCTTTTCCGGGCAGGACTCATCGGTCGCGCCGCGACGACGCCGCGGGCCGCGCCGCACGGCCCGGAACAGGCCGGATCCGCTGCTGGGCGGTCACGTGGACGGGCCCCAGGGTGAGCGACCTCACCCCACGCGCTACTCGCCGACGGTCGCCCGTGGGAGGTGAGCGGCGCCGTCGGGCTCCGCCGGGTGACGAGCCCCGAACCGGCCGAAGACCACCGCGGCCGCCGCGTACGCGAGCGCGAGCACCACGAAGACCGGACGCGAGTAGCCCGTGTCCGGGAGCGTGAACGCGGCCAGGGCCGCCGCCCCCACGAACGCCGCGTTGTACAGGACGTCGTAGAACGCGAAGGCCCGGCCGCGGAAGGCGTCCGCGGTGTCACGCTGGACGATCGTGTCCACCGCGATCTTGGTCGCCTGCGCAGCGAGCCCCAGCAGCAGCGCCCCCGCGTACACGACCGTGCGCGACGGCGTCGTGACGAGCAGGAGCTGGCTCGCGGAGGCCAGGCCCAGCATGAGCGCGATCCACAGGTGCGGCCCCGTGTAGCGCGACAGGGTCGGGGTCAGCACGACGGCGAGAGCGCCACCGACCCCCGTGAGCCCCACGACAGTCGCGAACGTCGCCAGACCCGCGTTCGCGTTGCCCGGATCCGACAGCAGGTTGCGCGAGATGAGGATCGACGCGATGAACGTGACCCCGTAGAGGAAGCGGTGCGTCGCCATGACCATGAGGGCCTGACCGGGCGTTCGCCGTGCCGCGAGATAGCGTGCGCCGTCCGCGAGGCCCCGGGCCACCTTGGCGATCTCGGTCGTGATCGCGGCCTCCGCGGGCTCGTCCGGCCCCAGCAGCCCGCGCGACATGCGCAGCGCGAGCGCCGACGCCGCCCCGAACACGAGCGCCGCGCACATCAGCGCGACCGAGTCCTTGACCCGGCCCGGCTCGAACAACAGGCTCAGCAGGAACCCGATGCTGCCGCCCACGAAGGCCGCCGCGGCACCGAGCGTCGGCGTCAGCGAGTTCGCCGTGAGGAGCAGCGGACCGTCGACCACGCGCGGCAGACCCGCCGACAGGCCCGCGAGCAGGAACCGGTTGACCGAGAGCGTCGCGAGCGCCAGGACGTAGATCCACGGCGTCACGCCCGTGGTCAGCATCAGGACGGCGGTCGCGGCCGTCAGGACCACGCGCACCGCGTTGCCCCACACCAGGACCTGGCGCCGGCTCCACCGGTCCAGGAAGACCCCCGCGAACGGTCCCACGATCGTGAACGGGGCCAGCATCACCGCGAACGCCGCAGCGATCGAGGCCGCCGTGCCCTGGGACTCCGGGGAGAAGAAGAGGAGCGACGCCAGCCCGACCTGGAACATCCCGTCCCCCGCCTGGCTCACCAGACGGACGGCGAAGAGCTTCCTGAAGTCACGCAGCCGAAGCAGGACGCCGAGTTCCGAGATCACACCCACCGGTTCAGGGTATGCGGTGGTGAGAGCGATCCCCGCCCCGGGACGGGCCGACGGCGGTCCTCCCCCTGTGGCTCGGGGGTTGTCAGCAGCAGGGCGGGGTACAGCCCGGGCTGGTTCTGACAGCTCAGCCAGCGGGTTGCCGGGGCCGAACGGGGTTGTGCGCTCCGCCGTCGGGCATGCGAAGAGGGTCCGGAACCCTCAGGTTCCGGACCCTCTTCGCTCGGTCGTCAGCAGCAGGGCGGGGTATCGCCCGGCCTGGTTCTGACAACTCGGCGGGTGCTACGGATCAGCGCAGGTACTTACGGTCGCGCTGGTCCTGCGCTCGCGGGCTCGCTACGGATCAGCGCAGGTACTTACGGTCGCGCTGGTCCTGCGCTCGCGGGCTCGCTACGGATCAGCGCAGGTTCTCATGGTCGCGCTGGTCCTGTGCTCGCGGGCTCGCTACGGATCAGCGCAGGTTCTCATGGTCGCGCTGGTCCTGCGCTCCGCGACGGTCGAGGGCCCGGCGAAGAGCGTGCCGGGCCCTCAACCTCTGCGTCGTTCCGGATCAGCGCTCGTTCTGACCGGTGATGAAGGCCTCCAGAGCCGCACGGCCCTTGGTGTCCTCCATCTGGACCGGCGGGGACTTCATGAAGTACGTCGACGCCGAGAGGATGGGCCCACCGACGCCACGGTCCTTGGCAATCTTCGCGGCGCGCACGGCGTCGATGATGATGCCGGCCGAGTTGGGGGAGTCCCACACCTCGAGCTTGTACTCCAGGTTCAGGGGCACCTCGCCGAACGCGCGGCCCTCGAGGCGGACGTACGCCCACTTGCGGTCGTCGAGCCACGCGACGTAGTCCGACGGGCCGATGTGGACGTTGCGGTCCTCGGTCTTGCCACCAAGGGGACCCTCGAGGTTCGACGTCACGGCCTGCGTCTTCGAGATCTTCTTGGACTCGAGGCGCGTGCGCTCCAGCATGTTCTTGAAGTCCATGTTTCCACCGACGTTCAGCTGGTACGTGCGGTCCAGCACGACGCCGCGGTCCTCGAAGAGCTTCGCGAGCACACGGTGCGTGATGGTCGCGCCGACCTGCGACTTGATGTCGTCGCCGACGATCGGGACGCCTGCGGCCTCGAACTTCGCAGCCCACTCGGGGTCCGACGCGATGAAGACCGGCAGGGCGTTGACGAACGCGACACCCGCGTCGATCGCGCACTGCGCGTAGTACTTCGCAGCGATCTCCGAACCGACGGGCAGGTAGCAGACGAGCACGTCCGCGCCCGACTCCTTGAGCGCAGCGACGATGTCGACCGGCTCGGCGTCCGACTCCTCGATGGTCTCGCGGTAGTACTTGCCGAGACCGTCGTTCGTCACACCGCGCTGGACGGGCACGCCCAGCGGCGGGACGTCGGCGATCTTGATGGTGTTGTTCTCCGAGGCGTTGATGGCCTCCGAGAGGTCGAAGCCGACCTTCTTGGCGTCGACGTCGAAAGCGGCGACGAACTCCAGGTCGGACACGTGGTAGTCACCGAACTGCACGTGCATCAGTCCGGGCACGGTGCTGCTCGGGTCAGCATCGCGGTAGTAGTGCACGCCCTGGACCAGGGAAGATGCGCAGTTTCCGACGCCAACGATGGCGACGCGGATGGAGGACATCCTCGCTCCTTGCTGTCAGTGCCGGGGGCGCTGCGCGCCGACGGCTTCGTAGTTAGTGGTTGTCTTGCCCGTGACGGTTCTCAGGGCCGCTCGACGGCCGGGTGCGACGACGGTCGCGCTCGGTCGTGATCAGTCCGTCGAGCCACCGAACCTCACGCTCGACCTGTTCCAGGCCGTGACGCTGCAGCTCGAGGGTGTATTCGTCCAGCCGCTCACGAGTGCGTGCGGCGGACTCCTTGACCGACTCCAGCCTCTCGGTGAGCCGGCTGCGCCGGCCCTCGAGGATGCGGAGCCGGGTCTCGGCGTCGGTCTGCGCGAAGAACGCGAACCGGACGTCGAAGCTCTCGTCCTCCCAGGCTGCCGGTCCCGAGGTCGCGAGGACCGTCTGAAGACGTTCCTTGCCCTCGGCGGTCAGCTGGTACACGATGCGTGCCCGCTTGCCCGACAACGCGTGGGGAGGGGTGGTGGGTGACTCGGTGCCGACGATGTAGCCGTGCGTGACCATCGCCTTGAGCGCCGGGTAGAGCGAACCGTAGGAGAACGCCCGGAACGACCCGAGCAGCAGGTTGAGCCGCTTGCGGAGCTCGTACCCGTGCAGCGGGGACTCGTTCAGGAGGCCGAGGATCGCGGTCTCCAGCACGTCGGAACGGCTGCGTGCCATGACACCTCCTCCTCGGTCAGGCTGTCACCGCGGAGGGCGGATCGGGCGTGGTTCGACTACTCGATGTATCGAGTCGATACATCGACAGGTTAGGTGGATTCGCGGTACCGCGCAATATGTCACGCCGCCGAGCAGATGTGAAGGACTGGGGGACCTGCGGCGTGGCTGTGGCGAAACAATGGCGGACCAGGCCTCGAGGGGCCTTGTCCTCACGGGAGGACGCCCTATTGTTCAGGGTGGTCTGATGCATGCTCTGCGCCTGGCGCGCCCACACCCGGGCGGCGGTGCGGAACAGGTCCGGACCGGTACAGACCCCCAGAGGAAGGTGAACCGTGGCGAGCTCCGCGAGGCAGACGAAGGGCACGGCGCGTGCCGGCAGCACGGCGCGCCCGGGCACCTCGGCGCGCAAGCGCCGGTTCTTCAACTACCCCCGTTCCCACGTCAAGAGCTTCCGTCGCTGGCTGCCGTCCTGGCGCGTGCTGCTCGGGACCTTCCTCACCGGGACCGCGCTGGTCGCCGGCATCGTCATCGCCGCCTACGCGACGACCTCGGTCCCCGCCGAGCCCGCCTACGCGGTGCAGCAGCAGAAGACCACGGTGTACTACGCGGACGGTGTCACGGAGATCGGGACCTTCCAGGAGGAGAACCGCGTCATCGTGGACTACGCGACGCTGCCCGACTACGTCGGCAACTCCGTGGTCGCGTCCGAGGACAGCTCCTTCTGGACGAACTCGGGCATCGACCTCAAGGGCATCGCTCGCGCGATGGTGAACAACCTCAAGGGGGGCAGCCTCCAGGGCGCGTCGACCATCACCCAGCAGTACGCCGAGCGGTACTACGCCGGCGCGACGGTGTCGGACTACGTCGGAAAGTTCCGCGAGGCGATGCTCGCGCTGCGGCTCACGCAGGAACAGCCCAAGGAGGAGATCCTGGGGAACTACCTCAACACGATCTACTTCGGCCGCGGGGCCCACGGGATCGAGGCCGCCGCGCAGACCTACTTCGGTGTCCCGGCCGCAGAGCTGACCATCTCCCAGGCCGCGATGATCACCGCGATCATCCCCAACCCGACCGTCTACGACCCGGCCAACAACCCTGACATCACGCAGGAGAAGTGGCAGCGCGTGATCAACCGCATGGCTGCGGACGGGCACATCACCCCTGCCGAGAAGGCCGAGGCGGTCTTCCCCGCCGACACGCTCAAGGAAAAGGTCGTGACCAACTCCAAGGGTGGGCAGGCGGGCTACCTCCTGGACCTGGTGAGGCGCGAGCTCGAGGCCAACGGTTATGACGGTGGCGACCTCGACACCAAGGGCTTCACGATCGTCACGACGTTCGACAAGACCATGCAGGACCTCGCGGTCGCGACCGCGGAGAGCATCCCCTACGACGGCGACCACCCGGCCTCGCCCAACCTGAAGCCGACGATCGTCTCGATCGACCCTGCGGACGGTGCGGTCAAGTCCGTCTACGGCGGCCCGGACTTCGTCACGCAGGAGTTCAACAACGCGACCCGCGGTGTCGCCCAGGCAGGCTCGACCTTCAAGCCGTTCACGCTCGTCGCGGCGCTCGAGCAGGGCATCGACCTGTCCGCGACGTACGACGGCAACAACGACGTGGAGGTGCCCGGCTTCTACGACAAGGGCCAGGGCGTGAAGAACTTCGGTGACGCCAAGTACGGCGAGATCGACCTGGCGACGGCGACCGCGAACTCCGTGAACACGGTCTACGCAGCCCTGAACATGGAGGTCGGGCCGGAGGCGACGGTCGCCGCGGCCGTCAAGGCGGGGATCCCCGAGGACACCATGGACCTCAAGGCCGTCCCGTCGAACGTGCTCGGTACCGCGTCGGTCCACCCGATCGACATCGCGCACGCTTACGCGACGTTCGCCGCGCAGGGCTTCGAGTCGACGCCGCACGTGGTCCAGTCGGTCAAGCGGCTGGACTCGGGCGCTGAGACCTACGACATGCCGGGCCGCAACGACCGCGTCTTCGAGGCCGACGTCATGGCCGCCGCGACCTACGCCATGACGCAGGTCGTCGAGTCGAAGGGCGCGTCCGGCGCACCGGCCAAGGCGTTGAACCGCCCCGTCGCGGGCAAGACCGGCACCTCGAACGACAACAAGTCGGCCTGGTTCGCGGGGTACATCCCGCAGCTGGCGACGGTCGTCGGGCTCTACCAGGGTGACCAGTCGACGCAGGAGCAGATCACCCCGTTCGGCGAGTACTACAAGAAGTCGATCACAGGTGGCACGTGGCCCGTCGACGCCTGGACCTCCTACATGGAGGGCGTCCTCGCGCTGCCCCAGTACGCCGAGGTCCAGGACTTCCCCGAGTACACGATGAAGAAGGCCAAGCCGTCCCCGACTCCGAGCGAGGAGCCCACGGAGCCCGCGATCGAGGAGCTGGTCGAGCCGGAGGAGCCGGTCGCACCGACCACCGTGACTGTCCCGACCGACCTGGCCGGGAGGTCCAAGGCAGACGCCAAGGCCGTGCTCGAAGGCATGGGGCTCAAGGTCTCGTTCACCGAGGAGTACTCGGCAGACGTCGCACCCGGCATCGTGCTCCGGGTCGGAGGGTCCGGTCAGCAGGTCGAGATGGGCAAGACCGTCACGGTCGTCCTGTCCAAGGGGCCGGATCCCAAGCCCACGCCCGATCCGTCGACACCGCCGACAACGCCACCCGAGGAGGGTGGAAGGCCGGGGAACGGCAACGGCAACAACGGCAACGGCGGGTAGCGACCGACGTCACCCCCACAGATTTCCCGACCCCGGCCCCGACCGGGTACCTTGGGAACTTGCTGTGTCTCGATCCGTGCTGCCATCAGCACGGTGACCTCACAGCGACGCACAACCCTCCTGTCACGGAGATACCGTGACCGCTGAGTCCGCAGGAGGTGGGTTAACCGCATGCGTCAGTACGAATTGATGATCATCCTCGACCCCGAGATCGAGGAGCGCACCGTTGCTCCGTCGCTCGACAAGTACCTGACGGTCATCAAGACCGACGGTGGCACTGTCGACAAGGTGGACATCTGGGGCCGTCGCCGCCTGTCCTTCGAGATCAACAAGAAGTCCGAGGGCATCTACGCCGTCGTCGACTTCACCGCGACGTCGGACACGGCCAAGGAGCTGGACCGTCAGCTCGGCCTCAACGAGGTCGTCCTGCGCACGAAGGTCCTGCGCACCGACGCTCGCTGATCACCTCGCACTTCTGACTTCCCTCGTGGCACCCCCGGTGCGCTGCGCGTCCCCAGGACAGCGTCAGTGGCACGTGGTGGGATGTCCGCGGACGGGGGTCATCCCCTTCGAAGAGTCTTCGATACGTAACGAACAATGAGGAGCTGGCATGGCTGGTGAAACCGTCATCACGGTGGTCGGGAACCTGACCGGGGACCCGGAGCTTCGCTTCACCCCCGCGGGGGCTGCCGTCGCCAACTTCACCGTGGCGTCCACGCCGCGCACCTTCGACCGCCAGAGCAACGAGTGGAAGGACGGCGACACGCTGTTCATGCGCTGCTCGATCTGGCGCGAGGCCGCGGAGAACGTCGCCGAGTCCTTGACCAAGGGCATGCGCGTCATCGTTCAGGGCCGTCTGGTCCAGCGTTCGTACGAGACCCGCGAGGGGGAGAAGCGCACGGTCGTCGAGCTGCAGGTGGAGGAGATCGGTCCTTCCCTGAAGTACGCCTCCGCGAAGGTCACCCGGGCCCAGCGCTCGGGTGGCGGCAACTTCGGTGGTGGCGGCGGCTTCGGCGGCGGCGGCGCTTCGAGCGGCGGCGGCGGATTCAGCGCTTCCGGCGGTGGCCAGCAGAGCAACGACGACCCGTGGGCCACGGCTGGCCCCGCGTCGTCGGGTGGTGCCTCGTTCTCGGACGAGCCCCCCTTCTAGTCACCGCTCACCCCAGACAAACCCTTCCCGGCGGGGCAGGTGCCCGACGACGGCACTCGCCCCGGCCGGGGATAGCACCTTGTGAAGGAGCAACACCATGGCGAAGCCAGTGGTGCGCAAGCCCAAGAAGAAGTCCAACCCCCTGAAGTCGGCGAAGATCGAGTCGGTCGACTACAAGGACACGACCCTGCTGCGGAAGTTCATCTCCGACCGCGGGAAGATCCGTGCCCGTCGCGTGACCGGCGTCTCCGTCCAGGAGCAGCGCCAGATCGCACGTGCCGTCAAGAACGCCCGCGAGATGGCACTCCTGCCGTACTCGTCGTCCGCACGCTGATCGAGAGGGGATAGAACATGGCAAAGCTCATTCTGACCCACGAGGTCACCGGCCTGGGCGAGCCCGGCGACGTGGTCGAGGTCAAGGACGGGTACGCCCGTAACTTCCTCGTCCCCCGTGGCCTGGCGACCGGGTGGTCCAAGGGTGCCGAGTCGCAGATCTCTGCGATCCGCAAGGCACGCAAGGCTCGCGAGATCGCGACGCTCGACGAGGCCAAGGCGACGCGCGACTCGCTGCAGTCGAAGCCTGTCGTCGTGAAGGCCAAGGCGGGCCAGGGCGGCCGTCTGTTCGGCGCTGTCACCACCGGTGACATCGCTGAGGCCGTCAAGGCCGTCGGCGGCCCGTCCGTCGACAAGCGCAAGATCGAGATCGGCCAGCCGATCAAGTCGACCGGTTCGTACACGGTCACCATCCGCCTGCACGCCGAGGTCTCGGCGAACATCGCGGTCAACGTGGTGGCTGCCTGATCGACTGATCGCCCCTGTCCCGCGAGGGATGGATGGATCGGAGATCTCACCCGACGGCCCGGTCCCCTCTGCGGAGGGGGCCGGGCCGTCGGCGTTCCCGGAGGAAGTCCCCCTCAGGCCCCGGTGACCATCCACCGGTCGCCGCGCGCCCTGAGCCCCGTCGTCAGGGCGCGCGCCGCCATGAAGACCCCCGCGAAGGCCGCCCACAACCACGCGAGGCCCGCGGCGCCGTCGGGCGCGAGCTCACGGACCGCCAGCGCGAACGGCACGTACACGACGAACGTGACCATGCCCGCCCACGCGAGGTAGCGGCCGTCCCCGGCCCCGATGAGCACCCCGTCCAGGACGAACACCCACCCCGCCATCGGCAGCAGCAGCCCGCACACGGCCATGCCGAGCGCGACGGCGGTGCGGACGTCGGGGTCGGACGTGAAGAACAGCGCGAACCACCAACCGCCGACGGCCATGACCAGGCCGAGCAGCGCTCCTGCCGCGACGCCCCACTGGAGCGTGCGCCGCAGGACCGAGCGCACGTGCGACCGGTCGCCCGCTCCCAGGCCGTGGCCCACGAGGGCCTGCGCGGCGATCGCGAGGGCGTCGAGCGCGAAGGCGGCGAGCCCCCACACCGACGCGACCACCTGGTAGCCGGCGAGCGTGACCTCGCCGAGGCCCGTCGCGACGAAGACCGTCAGGAGGATCGCGAGGCGCAGCGAGAGCGTGCGGACGAACAGCGGTGCGCCCGCGCGCGCGTTGGACCAGATCCCGCCCGCGGCGGGGCGCAGGGAGGCGCCCTCGCGCCGGGCCCCGCGGACCACGACGATGCCGAGGACGGCGCCCATCGTCAGCTGGGCGACCGCGGTCCCGATGCCCGAGCCCGCGATGCCCAGGCCCACGCCGTAGACGAGCACGACGTTGAGGATGGCGTTGAACGTCGCGCCGCCCGCGGCGACCCAGAGGGGGGTGCGGGTGTCCTGGAGGCCGCGCAGCACGCCCGTGGACGCCAGGACGACAAGCATGCCGGGCAGGCCCAGGCCCGACCACCGCAGGTACACGAGGGCGTGGTGCGCGACCTCGCCCGTGCCGCCCATCGCGCCGATCGCCCAGCCGCCCCCGAACCACAGGGCCGCGGCGAGCACGAGGCCCAGCCCGAGCGCGAGCCACATGCCGTCGATCCCGGACTGGAGCGCCTCGCGCCGATGGCCCGCGCCGATGCGCCGGGCAACGGCCGCGGTGGTCGCGTACGCGAGGAACACGCACAGGCCGACGAGCGTCAGCAGGACCGTCGACGCGAGGGAGAGCCCGGCGAGCTGCGCGGTCCCCAGGTGCCCGACGACGGCGCTGTCCACGAGCACGAAGATCGGCTCCGCGACGAGCGCCCCCAGGGCCGGGACCGCGAGGGCCAGGATCTGCTTGTCGATGAGGCGACGGCTCGGAGGCTGGGGCGGGGACCCGGCGGGTGTCTCCACAGGCCCTGTGGACGAAGCGGGTGACCCCGAAGCGCCTGGGGCGTCCTGCGTGTCCCGGGGGCGGTGCTCGGATGAACGGGGTGAACGACCGGTGTCCTCGCCCTGACCGGGGGAGGGCTGGCGTGTCGGCGGCGTGTTGCCGGAATTTTCTTCGTCCACATGGCTGAGCCTAGTGAACTGGCTGCTCCCGGCGCTGTACAGGGGAAAACTGGTCACTTGTCCACATGGTTGTCCACAAGCCTGTGAACAGCATGGGGGCCTCTGTCCACAGGCTGTCCACACCTCTGTGAACAGGGCCGTTTGCGGGCTGTGGGAGCGCGATCTAGTGTCGCTGAGTCGCGCATGCTCGGGCCTTCCGAACGGTCGACGGTGCACCACCAGCGATACCCCTCGACGATGCGGGCGCAGGCGTGTCGGTGGGCCGGAGTAGAACAGACGTGCGACGCAGGACGATACCCGGCCGTGCCGGGGGAGTGAGGGGCCCGCATGTCGATCGACGAGCTCGAGTCGAGCTTTGGACCGCCCGCAGGCAGCGGCGGTCCCGGGTTCGACCGCACCCCGCCACAGGACATCGCCGCCGAGCAGAGCGTGCTCGGCGGCATGCTGCTGTCCAAGGACGCCATCGCGGACGTGATCGAGCAGATCCGCGGGACAGACTTCTACAAGCCGGCGCACGAGTCGATCTACGACGTCATCATCGACCTCTACGGGCGCGGCGAGCCCGCGGACGCCATCACGGTCGTCGCCGAGCTCACGCGGCGCGGCGAGCTGGGCCGGATCGGGGGCGCGCCCTACATCCACGACCTCATGGCCATGGTGCCCACTGCCGCGAACGCGGGCTACTACGCACGCATCGTGCGCGAGCGCGCGGTGCTGCGCCGCCTCGTCGAGGCCGGGACCAGGATCGTCCAGCTGGGGTACGCGACGGACGGCGGCGACGTCGACGACGTGGTCAACAACGCGCAGGCCGAGGTCTACGCCGTCACCGAGCGCCGCACGGCCGAGGACTACATCGTGCTGGGCGAGGTCATCGGCGGGACGGTCGACGAGATCGAGGCAGCCGGGCACCGAGGCGAAGGCATGGTCGGCGTGCCCACGGGCTTCGCGGACCTCGACCGGCTGACCAACGGGCTGCACCCCGGGCAGATGATCGTGATCGCGGCACGTCCGGCCATCGGGAAGAGCACGCTGGGAATCGATATAGTAAGGAGTGCTTCCATAAAGCACAACATGACGTCCGTCGTGTTCTCGCTCGAGATGAGCCGTAACGAGATCACGATGCGTCTGTTGGCTGCCGAGGCGCGCATCCACCTGCAGAAGATGCGTAACGGATCCATGGGGGAGGACGACTGGCAGAAGCTCGCCGGCACCATGGGCAAGATCTCCGAGGCGCCGCTGTTCATCGACGACTCTCCCAACATGTCGCTCATGGAGATCCGCGCCAAGTGCCGCCGGCTCAAGCAGAAGCACGACCTCAAGCTCGTCGTGATCGACTACCTCCAGCTCATGACGTCGGGCAAGCGCGTCGAGTCCCGCCAGCAGGAGGTCTCCGAGTTCTCCCGTGCGCTCAAGCTCCTCGCGAAGGAACTCGAGGTGCCGGTCATCGCGATCTCGCAGCTGAACCGTGGTGCTGAGCAGCGCACGGACAAGAAGCCCGCTATGTCGGATTTGCGTGAGTCTGGCTCTATCGAGCAGGATGCCGACATGGTCATCCTTCTGCACCGTGAGGACGCGTACGAGAAGGAGTCCCCGCGAGCGGGCGAGGCAGACCTGATCGTGGCCAAGCACCGTAACGGCCCGACCGACACGATCACTGTGGCGTTCCAGGGGCACTACGCGAGATTCGTGGACATGCAGGTCTGAGTTCCTTCTTGTTGTCGACGTGCAGCCTAGATTGCACGATCCTGCACCTATGCTGCATGGCTGACGCTTTGCAACGTGTTGGCTAACTGATGGCGTGGTGGCGTTTGGGTAGGGGACCGTTGTCTCGCCCGGTGACTTAGAGGTGCGACTATCCGGCGTGCCTCACCGTTCGAGGGCGGGCCTTGCGGTTCGCCACAGCCCTTGAGTAGCCCTTGCCCTCGCTGCCATACTCGCGGCGGACCGAGCCCAAGCCGGCTCTTTGGTAGACCCAGCTGAGAGGATCGTCCGGTGACCGACGACTCGACTTTGCCCGAGACCCTGACACTCGTTGAGGCGTATCGGGCAGCCTTCTTCATGACTGACATGTATATCGGTCTGGAGTCCAGCCCCGACGAGGGCTTGGTGTTGTTCCACCAGTACTTGCAGTCAGATCCAGCGCGCTGGGAGGACTGGCAGAAGTCGGTCCGTACCGCCCTACGGTTCGACGCCGACACTGATCCGCTGGTCGGGAACCTCAGCCGAGACTGAACGAGACGCCCACACACCTCGTTGTCCAGCGCACCGGCGCGCATTGAACTCGCCCGGCGACCTAGAGGTGCGATAGTCCCGCGTGCCTCACCGTTCGAGGGGGCGGGCCTTGCGGTTCGCCACAGCCTTTGAGTACCCCTAGCCCTCGCTGCAATACTCGTTTCGGAGCGTGCGCCTAGCATGCGTGTCACCACATTGATGTGGCCCCGGAGACTCACCACCCCCGGGTCGTGCTTGTTCGGACTTACCAACCGAGCGCCGCGAGCGAGGGCTAGCATGCCCACGTGGGCAACGAGCATCGGGTCGTCGTCGGCGTGCTCCGTCGAGGTGGGGCTGTGTTGCTGGGGCGTCGGTCGGCGTCGCGTCGCTGGTACCCCGGCGTGTGGGACCTTCCGGGTGGACACGTCGAACCGGGCGAGAGCGCGGTGGCTGCCCTGGCTCGCGAACTGCGCGAGGAGCTCGGTATCGAGGCTCTCGTCGAGCCGACGGTCCTGTTCCGGATCGAGTCGGACGAGATGCCGCTTGATGCTCACCTCGTCACCGAGTGGTCCGGCCGCATCATCAACGCTGCGCCCGATGAGCACGACGAGCTGCGATTCGTCGGCGTCCAGGAGGTCCCACGGCTCAGGCTCGCCGACCCGCTCTACCTGAGACTTCTGGCGGACCTCGTCGGTCCCTAGCAGGGACGTGGCTCGCGTCCGTGGACTCAGCCTCCTCGGACGCCCCGCATCACCGACGACCTGTGGACCCGACCCGCTGCGGCCACCGTCGTGCGGCCCAGATCGCGGTCCAGGCCAGGGCCGCGCCGATCACTGCACCGATCGAGTTCGAGAGCCAGTCGTTGGTGTCGCACGAGCGCCCGAGGCCAGGGAGCAGCGCCTGCACCAGCTCGATCGCGGCGGAGCCGACGACACCGCCGGCGAGCGCCACGGCGGGTCTGCGGCTCGCGATCGCGGCGAGCAGGACCGGCGGGACGAACAGGATCACGTTGGCCAGGAGCTCCACGCGCCCGAACGTCGGCAGGGACCAGGAGACGGCGCAGCGTTCGAAGACCTCCCGGCTCGTCGGGACGAGCGTCAGGAGCACCACCGGCAGCAGCGACGCCGCGAACAGCGCCCACGCGAGGCGCGGACGCCAGGACAGCCAGCGCCCCACCACCGGCCCGCCGAGCACGAGGACGGCGAGGACCGCGGGGGAGAACCACGGGTGGGCGACGAGGAG
This sequence comes from Oerskovia sp. NPDC060338, assembly GCF_042726295.1. NCBI lineage: Bacteria > Bacillati > Actinomycetota > Actinomycetes > Micrococcales > Cellulomonadaceae > Oerskovia > Oerskovia sp. NPDC060338. The sequence continues at coordinate 102,961 of NZ_JBHXCQ010000002.1, read as the reverse complement.
GGTAGAGATCACGGGGGACGGACGCTCCAGCTCGGGTCGGGCACGAGGGATCACCGTAGCCGGGCCGGACGCTCAACGCCGACGAACCCCCACCCGCCACGTCCCGGGCCGACCAGTAGCCCCCGCGAGCTCCACCGACGCGACGGGCGGGACGCACCTCACGGGCGCGCCCCGCCGTCGGGCACGAGGAGCGGGGTGATCGCCTCGCGAGCGGGCCGCGTGCGCTCGCGGACGACGAGCACGACGAGCGTCACCGCGGCCAGGAGGTAGACGAGCGGGACGAGGAAGTTCGCGCCCAGGGTCGCACCGTTGTCGGCCGGGTGGACGCCGACCAGGAAGGACGAGAAGTCCCAGAACGCGTGCAGGGCCATGGCAGCCAGGATCGTGCCGGTCCCGCGCCGTGCCAGGTAGAGGCCCGTCCCGGTCAGGGCCGCGAAGAAGATCTGGATGACCGCCCCGGGCTCGTCCAGCAGGAGGTTGGTCAGGTGGAACCCGCCGAACCACAGCGTCGTCCACAGGACCGCCATGCCCTCGGAGCGTCCTCCTTGCCGCATCGAGCGCAGGACGACCCCACGGAACAGGGTCTCCTCGGTGAACCCGACGAGCAGGCTCGCCAGCAGGACGGTGAGCACGTGCGCGGGCGCGAACAGGCTCCACTCGAGCCCCAGGAGGTGCAGCACCGAGAGGAGGACCATGACGGTCGGCAGCACCCACAGGAACCAGCCCGTCGGCAGGCGCCGTGCGTCCCGGAACACGTGGTCCCAGCGCGCCCAGGCGAGGAAGGCGACGAGCCAGACCCCGCCCGCCGCGAGCGGTAGGACGGCGGCGCGCAGCGTCGAGTCCGCGGAGTCGAAGAAGTGCTCGTACCCCACGCCCGAGATCTTCATCAGGCCGATGACGATCACGCAGTAGACGACGAACACCACCGCGGCGACGGGCACCGAGGGGGCCACGCGCCACCGGGGAGAAGGGGGCGCGACAGGTGAGGACATGCCTCCGGTCATGGGGTCACGATCGCGAAGTCCGGGTCCCCCGGGTCCAGCACGGCCGTGAGGCGACCGAGCACGGTCGCGTCGCCCGCCAGCTCGATACCTGCCTGGGCGAGCGTGTCCGGTGTGACGTCCCCGCTCGCCAGGGCAGGCAGCGCCCGGCTCGTCGTCGTGAGCGTGACGCCCGCCTCGCCACGCTGCGGCGCGGCGCTGTACGTGAGGACGCCGTTGCGCAGCCACAGGCGGTAGCGGTCGCCCGTGTCCGTCAGGACGACGTCGACGGACAGGTTCTCGTCCCAGGCCCGAGGCCCATCGACTTGGACCGCGAGGGCGTCGAAGAGCAGGGTCGGGCTGAGCGCGGCGAGGATGTCCGGTGCCGCGGTCTCGGTCGGGGTGCCGAAGCTGCCGTCCCGCAGCTCGGTCGCGCCGCTGAGGAAGAAGTTGCGCCACGTGCCGTTCTCCGCGCCGTACCCGAGCTGCTCGTAGGTGTCCGCGAGCAGCTCGCGTGCGGCCGCGTGGTCCGGGTCGGCGAACACGACGTGGTTGACGACCTCCGCGACCCAGCGGAAGTCGCCGTCGTCGAACGCCGCGCGCGCCTTGGACACGACCGCGTCCGCTCCGCCCATGAAGTCGACGTACCGCTGTGCCTTCTCGGTCGGCGGGTGCTCCCACAGGTGGGCCGGGTTGCCGTCGAACCAGCCCATGTACCGCTGGTAGATGGCCTTGACGTTGTGGCTCACGGAGCCGTAGTAGCCGCGTGCGTGCCAGGACTGCTCGAGCACCGGCGGCAGGACGATCTGCTCGGCGATCTCGGCCCCTGTCAGCCCCTGGTTCAGCATCCGCAGGGTCTGGTCGTGCAGGTAGGCGTACAGGTCACGCTGGAGCGAGAGGTACTCGACGATGCGCTCGTTGCCCCACGTCGGCCAGTGGTGGGACGCGAAGACGACCTCGATCTCCCGGCCGAACAGGTCGATCGACTCGGTGAGGTAGCGGGACCACACGTGGGGGTCGCGGACCACCGCGCCACGCAGCGTCAGGAGGTTGTGCAGCGTGTGCGTGGCGTCCTCGGCCGCGCAGAGGGTCTTGTGGTCCGGGAACCAGATGAGCATCTCCGACGGCGCCTCGGTGTCCGGCGCCATCTGGAAGACCATCCGGACGCCGTCGACCGTCTCCTCCTGCCCCGTCGTCGTGACGAACAGGGTCGGCGCGATGAGCGTGACCGTCCCGGTCGAGGTCGTCTGTCCCAGTCCGGCACCGATCGCGCCCTGCGGCCCCCGCGCGAGCGCGGCCCCGTACATGTAGCCCGCGCGCCGCGCCATCGCGCTGCCGGCGTACACGTTCTCGGCGACCGCGTGCTCGGTGAACCCCTCGGGGGCGACCACCGTGACGCGCCCGGAGTCGACGTCCTCCTGGGTCGTGACCCCCTTGACCCCGCCGAAGTGGTCGACGTGCGAGTGGGTGTAGATGATGCCGGTCACCGGGCGGTCACCGCGGTGCTCGCGGTACAGCGCGAGCGCCGCCGCGGCGGTCTCCGTCGAGATGAGGGGGTCCAGCACGATCACGCCGGTCTCACCCTCGATGAAGGTGACGTTGGAGAGGTCGAACCCGCGCACCTGGTAGATGCCCTCGACGACCTCGAACAGGCCCTGCGTCGCGACGAGCCGGGACTGGCGCCACAGGCTCGGGTTGACCGTGTCCGGGGCGTCGCCCTGGAGAAAGTCGTAGGTGTCGTCGTCCCAGACGACGCGGCCGTCTGCGGCGGTCACCGCGTTCGGGCTGCGTCGGCCGAGGAGCCCGCGACTGGTGTCGTCGAAGTCCTGGGTGTCGTGGAAGGGCAGGCTGTCTCGCAAGACCTGCTGCTGCCGGACGATGGCGGGGGAGGCTGGCTTGGATCGTGACATGTCTCGGAGCCATGCAGCCGATCACGGCTCGCGCATCCGGAGCGCTCGGGGGTGCGGACCGATGAGTTCGCACCCCGCGGGCCGTCTACCGTGCGACACCCGACGCTTCGCAGGAGGATCGCACCATGGCTACGAGCTCACGCACCACTGTCGGCAACATCTCCGTCTCGCTCGACGGTCGCATCAACGGGCCGGGCGGCGAGAACAACATGGGATGGGTGGCCCCGCACGCCGTGAGCGACGCGGCGTTCGGTCTCCTGGAGGACCTCATGCGGACCAGCACCACGGTCCTGCTCGGCCGCAAGAACTACGAGGGGTTCCGTTCGTACTGGCCCGCCGTCGCGGGCGACGAGTCCGCGGACCCGCGCAGCCGGGAGTTCTCGCGCTAGCTGAACGACGTCGAGAAGATCGTCTTCTCGCGCACGCTCACCGAGGCCGAGTGGTCGGGGGCGCGCGTGACCACGCAGAGCCCGCCCGACGTCGTCGCGCACCTCCAGGAGCAGGCCGGCGGCGACGTGTGGGTCATGTCGAGCGCGTCCATCCTGCGACAGCTCGTCGCCGCGGGCCGGCTCGACCGCCTGAGCCTCATGCTGTGCCCCGAGATCTCGGGCGGCGGGGACCAGCTGTTCGACGACGGCCTGCCCGCGTCGAGCTGGCGCCTGGCCGCGTCCGAGCCGACCGAGACGGGGGCGCTGCGCCTCACGTACGACGTGGCGCCGTGACCCGGGAGCGTCGCCGGGCTACCGGGCGGGCCCGCCGCCGTCGGGCGGAAGGTGAACCTGGTCCGCGGGGTCCGGCTCCCAGCGCAGGACGTCCCCCGGCTGGCAGTCGAGCACCCGGCAGATCGCGTCGAGGGTCGTGAAGCGGACGGCCTTGGCCCGGTTGTTCTTGAGGACCGCGACGTTCGCGGGCGAGATCCCGACCGCGTCCGCGAAGTCGCCCACGGACATCTTGCGCCGGGCGAGCATGACGTCGAGGTCGACGACGATGGGCATCAGATCACCTCGGCGAGCTCGCGGCGGTCGGCGATCGCGGCGCTCAGCAGGCCCCGCATCACGACCATCAGGAGCGCCAGGGCCGTCCCGACCAGGACGCACGCGGTGAGGCCGAGGACCACGCCCGGTCCGCCGACCTGCTCGACCAGGGCCAGGTGGACCCAGACGGCGGCCGACAGGACCGTCGCGACCGCGGCGCTCGCCGTGATCGTGTCGACCCACTTCAGGGACGCGACGTCGAAGATCTGGTCGCCGCTGACCATCGACAGCAACCTCCACACCGCGACGAGCGCCACCTGGACGCAGACGATCGCGAGGATCGCCGCCACGGAATAGGGGACGACCAGGTGGGCGACCTCGGGGTACGGGGCGCTCAGCTCGCCGGCCAGGACCGGGGTCAGGCCCTGGGCCAGGAGCGTGCCCAGGCCCAGGGCGAAGAGTGTCAGGCGCAGGAGCATCGCCAACGTCTCGTTCATCTATCGATGATCGATTGGTATCTCGCGGAAGTCAAGAGATCATGGCCGCACGATCACCTTCAGAGCCTCGCGCGTGTCCATGAGGCGGTAGGCCTCGGCGACGTCGTCGAGCGAGACCTCGGCGTCGAACACCTGGCCGGGGTCGATCTCTCCCGCGAGGACCTGGGGGATCGCCGCCTCGATGTAGGCGCGCACCGGGGCGGGCCCACCGGTCAGCGTCGCGTTCTTGCCGAACAGCGACCCGAACCCGACCGGGGCGTCCTCGTACTGAGGGACCCCGACGCGGGACACGACGCCTCCTGGTCGCACCACGCCGTAGGCCTGCTCGTACGCGGGCATGTGCCCGACGGCCTCGAGCACCACGTGCGATCCCTCGCCGCCCGTCAGCTCGAGGACCTTCGCGATGCCCTCGGCGCCGCGCTCGGCCACGACGTCGGTCGCGCCGAAGCGCCGACCCAGGTCCGTGCGGGCCGTGTGCCGACCCATGAGGACGATCCTGTCCGCGCCGAGCTGCTTCGAGGCCAGCACCGCGGACAGCCCGACCGCGCCGTCACCGATCACGGTCACTGTCTTTCCGGGACCGACCTTGCCCTGGTGCGCCGCGTGGTACCCCGTCAGGTAGACGTCCGAGAGCGTCAGCAGCGACGGCAGGAGCGTCGGGTCGACGTCGGACGGGATCTTCACGAGCGTCCCCTGCGCCTGCGGCACGCGGACCTTCTCGGCCTGCGCCCCGCCCACACCTCCGGCGGCGTAGAACCCGCCGTGCACGCACGAGGTGTGGACGCCCTCGCGGCAGAAGACGCACGTGTTGTCGGAGAACGCGAAGGGGGAGATGACCAGGTCGCCCTCGGTCAGACCGGTCACGCCGTCGCCGACCTGCTCGACGACGCCGATGAACTCGTGCCCCATGGGGACGCCCTCGGCGCTCGCGGGCATCGAGTGGTACGGGTGCAGGTCGGACCCGCACACGCAGGCCAGGGTGACCCGGACGATCGCGTCGGTCGGAGCCTGGAGGACCGGGTCCGGAACCTGCTCGACGCGGACGTCGCCCGGGCCGTACATGAACGTTGCTCGCATGAAGTGGTCGTGCCTCTCGGTGGGGGTCTCGGAGCTCCCACGCTAGGGACTGTCGCCAGGACGTGGCAGGCCCTGCCGGTACCCGGCTCACGAGGGCCCGGTGGTCCCGGGCCCGTACCCGGGTACCGCCAGTACCTCCCCGCGACCCGACCCTGGACGTACCGTCGTAGGCATGGACCTGAAGGCGGAGACCCGCGACTTCCTCACGACGCGCCGCGCCCGGATCACCCCGGACCGGGCCGGTCTGCCCGCGTACGGCACCAACCGTCGGGTCCCTGGCCTGCGCCGCGAGGAGGTCGCGATGCTCGCGGGGGTGAGCGTCGACTACTACACGCGGCTCGAGCGCGGGAGCCTCGGCGGGGTGTCCGAGGAGGTGCTCGAGGCACTGGCCCAGGCGCTGCAGCTCGACGAGGCCGAGCACCGCCACCTGTTCGACCTGGCGCGAGCCGCCAACGCGTCGGGCGCCGCGAGGTCGCGGGCCCGCCGCGCCCCGGCCCCGGTCCTGCGGCCCGCCGTCCAGCGGATCCTCGACGCGATGGACGGCGCGCCGGCGTTCGTGCGCAACGGTCGGCTCGACGTGCTGGGCACGAACTCCCTGGGCAGAGCCCTGTACGCGCCGATCTACGACTCGCCCGAGCGGATCGCGAACAGACCCGTCAACACGGCCCGGTTCCAGTTCCTCGACCCGGACGCCGCGCGCGAGTTCTGGGGAGACCGGTACGACCGGATCGCGCATGACGCGGTCGCGATCCTGCGGGCCGAGGCAGGCAAGAACCCGTTCGACTCGGCGCTCACCGCGCTGGTCGGGGAGCTGTCGACCCGTAGCGAGGACTTCCGTCGGCTCTGGGCGTCGCACGACGTGCGGCTCCACCGGACGGGGACCAAGGTCTTCCACCACCCCGTGGTGGGCCGGCTCGAGCTCGACTACGAGGCGCTGGAGCTGCCCGCGGACGCCGGGCTGCAGCTCAACGTCTACACCGCGGTCCCCGGCTCGCCGTCCGACGACGGGCTCAAGCTCCTCGCCTCGTGGGCCGCGACGCGGGCCGCGGAGGCGGGCGGCACGGCCGCCGAGGGCCACGGGGTGCGGGCCGACGCGCCCGCCGCGACCACCGGGCCGACGGGACGTCCGACCACCACCCCCACCGAGAAGGACCTCTGATGCAGAAGCTGACCAAGCCCGCGACGACCAAGAACCCGCCCGAGCAGTTCACGGGCGACGTGTGGCTCGACCCGATCGCGCTGCCGCAGGACCCGTCGCAGCGCATGGTCGTCGCGCTCGTGCGCTTCGCGCCGGGGGCGCGGACCGCGTGGCACTCGCACGCCAGGGGACAGACCCTGCACGTGGTGTCGGGCGTGGCGCTGGTCCAGTCTCGCGGGCAGGCCGTCGTCGAGGTGCGTCCCGGTGAGACGGTCTACTGCCCGCCGGGCGAGGAGCACTGGCACGGCGCGACCGCGGACGACTTCATGGAGCACCTCGCGATGCTCGAGAACGCCGACGACCCGGCGGCCACCACGAGGTGGCTCGAGCACGTGAGCGACGCGGAGTACGCCGCGCGCTGACGGACCAGGCGCCCGGTCACGCGAGCGAGCCACCCCGGACGCGCACCCCGCAGCCGTCGCGGCCATCATGGGGGCATGACCTCCCTGCTGCAGGTCGTCCGGTCGGTCGTCGCCCCGCTCACGCGCACGCGCGTCTTCCGCAGGATCGCGCCGGTCGCGCTGCCGCCGGTCGAGCGGGTGCTCGCCCGTGCGTCGGGCGGGCGGCTCCAGCTCAGCGCGATCCTCGTGCCCTCGCTCGTCCTGCACACGACGGGAGCGCGGTCGGGCGAGCCGCGCAGCACCTACCTCATGTACACGCCCGACGGCCACGGCCGGGCGATCGTGGCAGGGACGTCGTTCGCGCGCGACCGGCACCCGGCCTGGACGTACAACCTCCTGGCGCACCCCGACGCCGCGATCACGGTGCGCGGCCGGGACATGAGGGTGCGGGCGTCGCTCGTCGAGGACGACGGCGAGCGAGAGGCCGTGTGGGACCTCATCCAGGCGCAGTGGCCGGGGTACCGCGCCTACGAGCGGGAGTCGGGCCGGGTGGTCCGTCTGTTCAGGCTCCAGCCCGTGGCCTGAGACTCGTCGCGTCCGGGGCGAGGCGGGAACCTGACCCGGGTGGCGCCGTCGGGCACGAGCCTGCGCGTCCCGCCGGGCGCTCCCCGCGAGGAGCGCCCGGCGGACCCGTCAGGACCCCGCGCAGGTCACGGCACTGCCCGACGGCGCGGCGCCCGTCCCGATGAACCCGAACGTCGCGGACGCGCTCGCCGCGAGCGTCCCGTTCCAGGCCGCGGGGGTCACGACGACGCCGTCGGGCGTGGCCGTGTGGACCCCGCCCCAGAGCTGGGTCACCGAGACCCCCGCGGGGAGCGGGACGCCGACCGACCAGCCGGCGATCGACACGGCCCCCGCCGTGACCGTGACCTCGCCCTGCCACCCACCGGGCCACGAGCCCACGACGCGCAGCGCCGCGGTGCAGTCCTCGGGCCCTTCGGTGGGCTGCTCGGTCGGCTCCTCCGTGGGTTCCTCGGTGGGCTCGACCGTGCCGCCGAACCACGACGCCTCGACCGCGGTGTCCCGCAGGCCGTCGGGCCCGTCGATGACGCGCGTGCCCCAGGCGCTCGGGTTCGCCGGGTCGAAGCCCAGCACCATGTCGAGGTAGGGGTCGGTGTTGCCGCTCCACGACCAGGCGAGCCACCCGAGGTCGAGGCGCTCGGCCTCGGCGAGCACGACGTCCTCGTCGACGTCCGACGAGGTCTGGCGCCAGCCGAACTCCCCGACGATCAACGGCAGCCCGGCGTCGACGAAGTGCTCGAGGTACTGCGTGACGGTCGAGGCCTGCGCGTACACGCCGTACATGTGGATCGAGAAGATCGTGTTGGCGTCGGGGTCGGACGCGAAGACCTCGTCGGCCTCGGCCCGCATGACGTTCGTCCAGTCCTGTCCCCAGTTCGGGGCGTCGACGACGATCGCGTGCTCGTACCCGATGTCTCGCAGGCGCCCGATCGCCGCGGACGTCTCGGCACCCCAGCGCGTGTTGGTCGCGGCGTCGTTGCCGAACGGCTCGTTGCCGATGTTGACCATGACGAAGTCCTCGGTCCCCGCGAGCGTGGGGTACAGGTCCTCCCAGTAGTCGACGGCCTGGTCGAGCGTGCCCGCGGCGGGCGCGTACTGGTCGCCGTAGCCCGTGGTGTCGTGGACCTCGAGGAGGCACACGAGCCGGTTCTCCTCGCAGAGGTCGACGATGTGCGCGACGTCCTCGGGGGTGTTCCGCGTCCACTGGTCGCCGCTCGAGAGCACGACGCGCACCGAGTTCGCGCCCGCGTCCTTGATGGCTTCGATCGACGAGGTCTGGCCCGTGAACCAGGTGTGCGCGTGGTTCACGCCGCGCAGCACCAGGTCGGTGCCGTCGCCCTCGACGACCCGCCCGTCGGCGACATGGATGCCCGGGGTCTCGGCGGCGTGGGCCGTGCGCGCGGCGGCTCCGACGCCCACGGCTGCGAGGGTCGCGAGCAGCGCGGCCGTCGTGAGGCCCGCGACGACGGGGGCGAGGCGCCCGGGGGCGGCGTCGGGTGGGAGGGGGGTGCGGCTCATCGGACGTCCTCGTCTCTGGCGGCGTCGCCCGCACGGTCGTGCGGACCCGGCCCATGGTGAGGAGGGCGAGGTGCCGGGGGCCAGGGGGTGAAGCGTTTAGCCGACGCTTCCTGTGCGTCCCGGCGGGCCCGCTCGGTCCGCCTCAGGTCCCGGTGAGCATCAAGGGTTCGACGACGGAGCGTTCGCCCGGCAGGCCCGTCACCCGGTCGAGGGGCTCGCCCCGGCCGCGGAGCCACTCGCGGAAGTCCCGGAACGCGACGGGGACCCCCTGGGCGACCGTGAGGTCGAGGCTGTCGGCGACCTGCACGTGCACGTGGGGCTGGGTCGAGTTCCCGGAGTTCCCGCACTCGGCGAGCGGTTGCCCCGTCATCACCTGGTCACCGACCCGTACCCGCAGCGACCCGCGTCGCAGGTGCACGAGCGACACGTACGCCCGGGCACCGGGGAGCGCGATCGTCACGTGGTTCCCCGCTACCGCGTGCACGCCCTCGCGCAGCCTCCCCGCGGCCCCGAGCGCGTAGGGCACGAGGGCCGGCTGGGACCGACGGGCCGCGTGGTCGTCCTCGCCGTCGTGCACCTGGGCCACGACACCGTCCGCAGGCGCGAGGATCGGGCGCCCGAACGCGACGAAGCGCTCGGGCGGCTCGGTCGCGACGAGCGTGCGCCAGTCACGCGCCGCGGCCGTGCGGTGCCGCTCGTCGACGCCGACGAAGTCGATCGCGTACCGCTCGCCCAGGAGGTCGACCCCGTGGCTCGGGACGCGCCGGGCGGCTGTTCTGCACGAGCCAGCGGTCACGGAACGGCAGGGCGAGCAGGACGGCCTGGGTCATGAGCGCCTCCCGTCTCCTCGGGTCCTGCTCCTCACCCTAGGTGTGACCTCGCGGCACCGTCCCTGCCTCGGGGCGCGAGGAGGGGGACGTGCCGTGCCAAGATGCCTGGGTGACCGATGCTGCGCCGACCACCGGGCCCGGCTGGCGCCCGGGGACCGTGCGCGACGCCGCCGGCGGGATCCTCGCGCTCATGCTCGCGACCTTCCTCGCCGTGACGACCGAGCTGCTCCCGGTGGGCCTGCTGCCGCTGATGAGCGACGAGCTGGACGTCACGGAGTCGACCGCCGGCCTGCTCGTGACGGTCTACGCGTTCATGGTCGCCGCGCTCGCGGTGCCCCTGACGCTCGCGACCGTGCGCCTGCCGCGCAAGGGGCTGCTGCTCGGGACGCTCGTCGCGTACACCGTGAGCAACGCCCTGGTCGCGGTGGCGCCGTCGTTCGCGGTCGTCGCGGCGGGGCGAGCCGTCGGAGGGATCGCGCACGCGCTGTTCTTCTCGGTGAGCATCGGGTACGGCGCGCGGCTCGTGCAGCCCTTGTTCACGGGACGTGCGCTCGCGCTCGTGACCGCCGGGGCGTCGGCGGGATTCGTGTTCGGCGTGCCGCTGTCGACCTCGCTGGGCGCGGCCGTGGGCTGGAGGACCGCGTTCGCGGTCCTCGCCGGGGTCTGCGCGCTCACCACGGTGCTGGTCGCGCTGCTCCTGCCGGCCGTGGCGGGCGGAGGCGGCGCGCGGGGGGACGGTCACGGGCAGGCTGCCCGACGTTCGCGCCTGGCGGTGGTCTCGACCGCGAACGCGCTCGTCTACCTGGGTCAGTTCACGGTCTACACCTACGTGTCGGTGCTGCTCCTGGCCGCAGGGCTCTCGGTCGCGGGCGTGGGACCCGTGCTGCTCGGGCTGGGCGCGTTGGGGCTGGTCGGGACCTGGTACGCGGGGGTCTCGCTCGACCGTCGGCCGCGCAGGACGGTCCTCGTGGTCCTGGTGACGTTGACGGTGGGCCTGTGCGCACTGGGCCTCGCGTTCCCCGCCCTCGCCCCGGTGCTCGTGGCCGCCGCGGTGTGGGGAGCGGGGTTCGGCGGCGTGGCGTCGATCTTCCAGACGGCCGCGATCCGGACGCACGGCGCGTCGCCCGACGTCGTGGGAGCACTCGTGAACTCGACCGCGAACATCGGGATCGGTGGGGGAGCGGCCCTCGGTGGCGCGGTGCTCGCGGGGTACGGCGCCGGGTGGCTGCCGTTCGTGGGGGCGGCGCTGGTGCTCGTGGGGCTCGTCGTCGTGGTGGTCGCGCGCAAGGCGTTCCCCGCGACCGTGTAGCCCGGCGGTCGCCCACCCCGCGCGCCGACGCGGCGCACCGGACCACGGGGCCCGGTGCGCCGCGCGGGGCGACGGCTACTTCTGGACGAACGCGAGCAGCGCCCGGTTGACGTCCTCCGCGTGGGTCCACAGCAGGCCGTGCGGTGCGCCGTCGACCTCGACGTAGTCGGCCTCGGGGAAGGCCGCGTGGAACGGACGGCCCGTCGAGTCGATGGGCAGGATGCGGTCCGCCGTGCCGTGCAGGATGAGCGCGGGCTTGCCGCTCGCCCGGACGGCCGCGACGTCGTCGCGGAAGTCCTCGATCCAGGTGGGCACGACGGCGTACGCGGCGACGGGGGCCGAGCCGGTCGCGGTGTTCCAGCTCGCGGTGACGACCTCCTGGGAGATGCGCTCGCCGAGGTTCTCGTCGAGGTTGTAGAAGTCGTTGTAGAACTGCGTGAACCAGGCAAAGCGGTCGGCACGGGCCGTCTCGGCGATCCCGTCGAACACCTCCTGCGGGACGCCAGTGGGGTTGTCGTCGCGCTGGACGAGGAAGGGCTCGAGCGAGGCGAGGAACGCGAGCTTGGCGACGCGGTCGTGGCCGTGGTTCGTGACGTAGCGGGCGAGCTCGCCCGTGCCCATGGAGAAGCCGACGAGGATCACGTCGCGCAGGTCGAGGGTCTCGAGGACGGCGTCGAGGTCGGCCGCGAACGTGTCGTAGTCGTAACCGGTACCGACCTTGCTCGACTGACCGAACCCGCGGCGGTCATAGGTGATGACGCGGTACCCGGCGTCGAGCAGGACGCGCGACTGACGCTCCCAGCTGTTCCCGTCGAGCGGGTAGCCGTGGACGAGGACGACGGCCTGCCCCGTCCCGTGGTCCTCGTAGTAGAGCTCGACGGGGGTGCTGTTCTCGTTGCCGGAGGTGATCTGGCCCATGATGCGTCCCTTCACGGTTGGAGCGTGAGAACGATCGTTCTCGCCGCTGGTCCTGACTCTAGAGAACGATCGTTCTCGGTGCAAGTAGGATGGTGGGCATGACTGCAGAGGAAGCCCGGGAGAAGATCGTCGACGCCGCCGACCGCCTCTACTACGCCAAGGGCTACGCGGCCGTCGGCATGGACGAGCTGCGCCGCGAGTCGGGCGTGTCCCTGCGGCGCCTGTACGCGACGTTCCCCTCGAAGGACGACATCGTCCTGGCCGTGCTCGCGCGCAAGCACGAGCAGTGGGAGCGGGGGATCACCGAGCGCGTCGAGGGCGAGCCGGACCCGCGCGCCCGGCTCCTCGCGATCTACGACTACCTCGCCGACTGGTTCTGCGCCGACGACTTCCGCGGGTGCGCCTTCATCAACGCGTTCGGCGAGCTCGGGACCACCCACCCTGCGGTCGCCGACGCCGTCCGCACGCACAAGGCCTCGTTCGAGCAGTTCGTCGCGCGACTGGTCGACGACGTCGGGGCCCCTCCCGCGCTCGCAGGTCAGCTCGTCATCCTCGCCGAGGGAGCGCAGACGACCGCCGCGATCTCGGGGGACCCTGCCGTGGCGGCGCGCGCTCGCGCCGCGGCGGAGACGCTCGTCGACGCCGCGCTGGGCATGCCCGCGGTGTCGGGGGACGCTGCGTCGCACAGGTAGGTCTCCTCAGTCCCGCGGCGTGCGCAGCGCCTTGAACGCGCCCGTCGACCACAGCGCCCACGCGACGAGCACGGGCTGGAAGAACAGCCGCCCGAGCCGCTTGGCGTCGGTGTCGAGCCCGAACCCGTCCTTGTGCTCGAGCCACTGACCGATGTTCCCGGGGAAGATCACGACGAAGAACGCGGCCGCGACGAGCCCCACCGCGACGCGTCGGCGCGAGAGCACGATGAGCGACGAGCCGAGCGCGATCTCGACGGCCCCCGACGCGAGGACCGTGACGTCCTCGTCGACCGGGAACCAGTCGGGGACCTGGGCCTGGAACTCGTCCCGCGAGAACGTCAGGTGCCCGATCCCGGCGAAGACCAGGCTCAGGCCGAGCGCGATGCGCCCGATGCGTCGGGCCACGGTGTCGGGCGGCGGGTCGGCGGTCAGCAGGTTCGTCATGCGGCCATGGTCCTCGCGGTCGCCGCTGCTGGCATCTGGGGGACGCGGTGCGACAGGTGCCCGACGACGGTGCTCACCCAGGCGGCGGGCCCACCTCGCGGGAGCCCGCCGCCCTCCGAGAGATCCTCAGCGCGGACCGTCGCCGTCGAGCACGGTCCGCAGGGCCGCGGCGAAGCCCGCAGGGTCGCCCGGCATCCCGTACTCGTCGCCCAGGAAGCCGCCGTGCCCGCTCGGGAACGCGACCGCCTCGGAGCCGAGGTTCTTCGCGATGGCTCGCGCCGCGCGTGCGGCCATCTGCTGACCAGACTCGTCGCCCGCCGCCAGGACCACGCGGGTCGAGGCCGAGGTGAGTGCGTCGTACGCAGGCTCGTAGTGGGTGCAGGAGATGAGGTTCTGCCCCAGCAGCGGGTCGTCGCGCTTCCCGTCGTCCTCGGCGGGGAAGCCGAACGCGGCCGGGTCCGGCGCGGGGAGCTCGGTGACGTCGTCGGGGAGCGGCCCCTCCCAGCTCGTCAGGGCGATGAACCGCGCCATGCCGGCGCCGAACCCCTGGGTCCGGTAGGTCTCCGCCACGGCCTGGACCGCGGCGAGCGCGGCGTCGCGGTCGGGCAGCGCAGGGCCCGACGGCGGCTCGTGGGCCACGAGGGTCCGTACCTGCTCGGGATGCTCGGCCACGAGGGCGAGCGCGTTGATCGCACCGCCGCTGCTCGCCATGATGTCGACGGGCCCGACGCCCAGGGCGTCGATCACGCGGTGCAGGTCGTCGGCGTGGTCCTCGGGGCGGACGGGCGACCCGGGGTCGGGCCGGACGCTGCGCGAGACCCCGCGGGGGTCGTACGTGACGACCGGGCGGTCGGTGAAGTGCGAGGCGAGCGTGCCGAACCCGTCGGCCCCCATGGGCGAGCCGATGAGCAGCAGCGCGGGAACCTCGGGGGTGGCGGCGCTCAGGTCGCCGCGGACGTCGTAGGTCACGGTCGCACCCGGCGCCTCGAGCGTGCGGGTCTCGATGTCGGTCATGGCGGAGCCTCTCGGTCGGTCGAGCTCGAGCGGCCCGGTCTGCTCGCGGCCCGTCTCGTGGTGTCGTCGGGGTAGACCCTGGGCGTTCCCGGAACTCATCGCGCGCGCCCGGACCAGTGTGTCCAGAGGAGGCGTCGTCCCGCACGCTGCCGACCTCGTCGCCGAGCCCGCTGCTGCTAGCGTGACGGACGCCCAGCCCCTGCGGCGTCGTCGAGAAGTGCGGAGCACCGGTGAACACGTCGAGCGCGGCATCGGGTACCGAGGCAGATCCGCCCGTCCCGCCCAGGTCATCTCCTGCCACGACCCTCGGGCGGTTGCTGCTCGTCGTCCTGGGGGTCGCGCTGGTCGCAGCGCCCGTCTGGGTCGTCGCGACGACCGGCGACACCGTCCGCCACCAGCACTGGTCTCTCGCTGCGGTCCTCGGAGCGAGCGTGGTCGCGGGTCTACTCGTGCTCGCCGCGGCCCTCCTGGGTGCCCGCCGACGTGATCGTGGTCCGTCGCCACGGCGACCGCGGGCTCGCCGGGTCCTGCGTGGGGTCGCAGCGGGTGTCGGGATCGCCCTCCTGGTCGTCCTGGCGGCGGCCGTCGTGTGGCTCCGACCCTTCCCCGCGACGGCGCCCGCGCTCGCAGCTCTCGAGAGCGACGGCTCGGTCGAGGTCCGCGACGAGGCGGGCTGGATCGCGTTCGTCCCGCAGGACGGTGCGGCGACGACCGGCCTGGTCTACTCGCCCGGCGCCCGGGTGGACGTGCGTGCGACCGCCGCCGTGCTCCGCCCGCTCGCCGAGGCCGGGTACCTGGTCGTGGCTCTCAAGGAACCGCTGGGCATCGCCTTCACGTCGCCGAACCAGTCGGCGTCGGCGATGGCAGCGTTCGACGAGGTCGACACCTGGGCGGTGGGCGGTCACTCCCTGGGCGGGGTCGTCGCGGCGTCGTTCGCCGCCGCGCACGACGACGAGGTCACGGGCCTGCTCCTGCACGCGTCGTACCCGTCGGGTGACATGAGCGCGGCCGACGTCGAGGTGACCTCGGTGTGGGGATCGAGCGACGGCCTGACGACGCCCGACAAGATCGAGGCGTCCCGCGCCGACCTGCCCGCCACCGCCGACTTCGTCGAGGTACCAGGGGGCGTCCACGCCTTCTTCGCGGACTACGGCGAGCAACCGGGAGACGGTCGGCCGACCACGAGCCGCGCCGACGCGCAGGCGCAGATCGTCGAGGCGAGCATCGGCGCGCTCGACCGCCAGGCGGCGCAGGGCTCCTGAGGCTCGTCCCCCGACCGACGGCCGCCGCTCATGCCTCCCCGCCGAGCAGCGCCTCGTACGGCGCGGTCTCGATCACCCCGACGACGGCACGGGCCAGGTCGGCGTCCGCGGTCACGAGCGCGATGCCCCGGAGCCGGGCGAGGGCCACGTACTCGGCGTCGTACGTCGAGGCCAGGCCCAGCTCGTCGGCGACCTTCCACGACGTGCGACGCAGCACGGCGTCCCCGAACAACCTGACCGGGAGGCGGCCGACCTGCGCCAGGCGCTCGCGCCCGACCGCGGCCGTCAGGTCGCCGTGGTGCACGGCCTCGTGCAGCGCTGACAGGGTCTGCGACCGCAGGAGCGTCGGGGCGAGCAGCCCGTGGGCGTCCGGGACCTGGGCGTCCTCCGCGACGAGTCGCAGGGCGGTGCCGGCGTCGACGACGAACCTGGTCATGGTGCACCTCGCGGGTCAGGGGCGGGACGTGTCGCCTCATCGTCACGCTCGCCGGTGACACACGCACCTGCGTGAGCGGCGCCGTCGGGCAGGGTGTCCCACCCCGCGGCTACGGTGGCCGGCATGGCGCTCCCACCCGACCTCCTGGCCCGGCTCGACGCGGCCGTCGCCCTCTACGGTGCGGGCGAGCCCGCGACGTGCGCCCGGCTCGAGGAGGCCGTGCGCGGCCTCGGGGTAGCTCTCGACCCGGGCTACGTGGAGCTCGTCGAGCGGCACGGCGGCTGCTTCGTGGGTGTCCCCGTCCACGGGCTGCGCAACGCCCCGCTGCTCGAGGACACCGACGTCGCGACCCTGACGCGCACCTTTCGCAGGGACGGCTGGGACGTCGCGGAGGAAGGCCTCGTGATCGGGTTCGACGGGTCGGGAAGCCCGCTCGTCGTCACGGACGACGGGCCGGTCGTGACGTCCGACCACGACACGGGGGAGCGGTACGTCCTCGCGGAGACCTTCGCGGACCTGCTCGACCAGAACGTTCCCGACCTCGCGTCGCCTGGGGGCGGCCGGTGATCCTCACGCAGCGCAACGTCCTGGGCGGCCCCGAGCGCGACCTCGCCGCGTTGGCCGCGACCGTGGCGTCACGGTGCGCGCCCGCCGAACCGGACGCGGTGCGCGAGGCGCTCGCGGGCGCGTTCGATCGAGCGGTGGCGGCCGCGACGAGACGCTAGGCGGCTGCGGTCAGTCGTCGGCCCGACGACGACCGACCTGTCCCGCGCGGCGCCCTCAGGCGGCGGGGCCGCCGCCGAGCAGGCCGAGCCAGCCGAGCAGGTCGGTCGTCACGACCTCGCCGTCGGCCTCGATGCGCGACCCGCCCTCACCGGGGCGCGACTCTGCGAACGTCGCGAGGTCGAGGCGGTGGAGGCTCGTCCGGTCGCGGCCGTGACGCCGCATGAACAGACCCGCCCCCTCACCGTCCTCACCGACCAGCACCCAGCGGGGTGCGAGGTGCGGCACGTCGTGCGCCGCGTTGGCCTCGGAGAAGCGGTGCGGGCCGTGGACCGTGAGGCCGTCGGGTCGCAGCACGCCCGGCGTCGAGCGCCAGAGCTCGGCGATCGTGGGGTTCGGCCCGTCGCCCAGGCCGCGCAGCAGGGCCACCTGCACGGACACGAACCCCGCGAACGTCTCGGCGACGACCTCCTCGGACCCGTCGATGCCGTCGACGCGCACGACGGGGTGCTCACCGCCGGCATCGGTGCGGTCGAGAGCGAACGAGAAGGTCTCCGCGCCGTCGGGCTCGTTCGCGAAGCACAACCTGTCGCCGGTGAAGCGCCACCCGGCGGTGAGGGCGTCGTCCGCCTCCGCGACGTGCCCCGGGTCCGCGAGGGACGCGACGTCCACATGCCCGACGCGGCTCGCGCGAGCTTCCGTGAGCCACCAGCGGTACGACGCCGGGAGCCGCCCCACCCGGGTCTCGGCCGCCCGGACCCAGCTCTTCGGGGCCCCGGTCCCCGGCCACCGCCGGATCTCCGGGGTCGACTCGACGAGGTCGCGCAGCATGGCGAGGTCGGGCGTCATGGAGGCAGAGTCTGCCAGCCCCGGTGCCCGCGGGCACCCGGCGGCCGCGCACCGGTGCGGGCTCGGCGTGCAGGGGCGATGCTGGGCGGATGGAGATCGAGGCCGTGGGCGAGGTGTGGCACTGGCGCGGACCCGCGCCGTTCCACTTCGTGTCAGTGCCCGACGCCGAGAGCACGCGCATCCGCGAGGTCGCGTCGCTCGTGACCTACGGCTGGGGCATGATCCCGGTCTCGGCGCGCATCGGGGACACGATGTGGACCACGTCCCTGTTCGCCAAGGACGGGCTGTACGTCGTCCCGCTCAAGGACCGGGTCCGCGCGGCGGAGGACGTCGAGCTGGGCGACACGGTCACGGTGCTGCTGACGCTCGACGTCAACCGCTGAGCGCTGCTCGGGACTCCCCGTCGGGGGCCGCCTCCTGGGCCCGTGCGACGTGCGAACGTGCGTGCTCGATCGCGGGCGGGAGGTCCTCGAAGAGGTGCCTCTCGTGGCGCAGCTCGTCGAGGACGCCGACGCGCGTGAGCACGGGCAGGTGGGCGGGCTGGATGCCCTTGACCAGGACCGTGACGCCCGAGCGTTCGAGGTCCGCGACGAGCTCCCCGAGCGCGTGCGCGCCCGTCGCGTCGACCAGACGCAGGTGCGAGAGCCGCAGGACGACGACGAGGGCGTCCTGGTCGTCCCGGATCTGCGCGTGGATGCGGTCGGCGGCACCGAAGAACATCGCGCCGTCGAGCCGGTAGAGCGCGATGTGCTCGTCGCCCGGACGGGCCGGGCCGGGGAGGGGCTCGCGGTGCACGGCGGCGGCCTTCGCGACCGAGCGCAGCGCGAAGAAGGCCGCGACGAGCAGCCCGATCTGCACGGCCTCGATGAGGTCGACCGCGACGGTCACGACCGCTGTCACGACGAGCACCACGGCGTCCGCGCGCGTCGAGGTCAGCACGGCCCGGAGGGTCGAGACCGAGACCATGCGCACCGCGGTGACCATGAGGACCCCGGACAGCGCGGCGAGCGGGATGGCGGAGACGGGGCCGGTCGCGAGGTAGATGACGCCCAGGATCACGACCGAGTGCACGACGGCCGCGAGCCGCGTGCGGGCCCCGGCGCGCACGTTGACCGCGGTGCGGGCGATGGCCCCGGTCGCGGGCATGCCGCCGAACGCTCCGCTCGCGATCGACGCGAGCCCCTGGCCCACGAGCTCCCGATCGGGGTCGTAGCGGTGGGTCGCGTCGTCGGGCACGGCCGCGCTCCCGGTCGCCCCGCGCCGCCCGGCCGGTTCGGGGGACGGCATGGCCGCGGCGACGCGGGCCGAGAGGAGGGACTCGATCGCGGCGAGCGCCGCGACAGCGACCGCGGGGCCGATCAGCGACCGCAGCATCCCGGCGTCGAGGTGTGGCAGGGACGGCAGCGGCAGGGAGTCGGGGAGCGCGCCGATGCGTGCGACGGGTGCGTCGACGAGCTGAGCGACGACGGTCGCGAGCACGACCGCGACGAGCGAGGCGGGCAGTGCGGGCGCGACGCGGGGGAGGACGAGCATCACGACGGCCACGAGCGCCACCGTCCCGAGCGTCCACAGGGCGGTCGGGCCGTCGCCGAACGCGACGACGGCGGAGTCGACGGCCACGCGGAGCGGGTTGCCGCCCACCGCGCCCGTGACGCCCAGGGCGGCGGGAACCTGCTGGAGGAAGATGATCGCGGCGATCCCGGCCGTGAACCCTTCGACCACGGGCCACGGGATGAAGGTCACGACCCGGCCGAGCCGCGTCACCCCGGCCAGGAGCACGACGACGCCCGCGAGGATCGCGACGAGCGGCACGGCCGCGGGGCCGTGCTGGGCGACGATGGGGGCCAGGACGACGGCCATCGCGCCCGTCGGCCCGCTGACCTGGACGCGCGAGCCGCCGAACACAGCGGCCACGATGCCCGCGACCACGGCCGTCACGAGGCCGGGGCCGGGGCCGACCCCCGCGCTCACGCCGAAGGCCAGCGCGAGGGGCAGGGCGACCACGCCGACCGTGATCCCGGCGAGCAGGTCGGAGCGCAGCGTCCTCGGCCGGAGGTCGACGTCGGATCGCGACGGCAGCAGGTCGCGTACCGAGCGACCCGCCCGGCTCACTGTCCGGTCCGTTCGCTCTCCCCGTGGAGCGGGGGCAGTTCGTCCGCAGCCGCGAGCTGGCGGCCGGACGCGTCGAGGGTCTCGCGCAGGAAGGCGCGTGCCACGACGAGCAGCTCGGCGACCAGGGGCCGGCTCAGCCGGTAGACGACGGTGTTGCCCGTGCGCGACGACTCCACCACACCTGCGCGCTTGAGGACCGCGAGGTGCTGGGACAGGACCGAGGCCTCGACACCGGTCGCGGCGAGCAGGTCGGACACGGGGGCCTCGTGGTGGGGTGCGGCGCTGAGCACCTCGAGGGCCTGGATGCGGGTGGGGTGCGCGAGCGAGCGGAAGAGCTCGGCCTTGATCGCGTAGAGCGGCGCCGTGGTGGCGGTGGTGGGCACTGGACCTCCTGGGGACTTGGTGAGTTTAGCAACTCACCAAGTCAGGGAGGTCGTGCATCGTCACCGCTGCGGCCGCTACGGGGTGGTGGCCTCGCCGAGCTGTGGGCCTGACGCGAAGTGCAGGACGGTGGCCGAGCTGCCGCCGAGCTCGACGCTTCGCCCCGTGTCGTCGTGCCAGACGACGACGGCGTGCTCCTCGGGACCGAGGACCTGGGTGTCGGTCGAGTACCCGTGGTCCTGAAGCGTCGATGCTGTGGCTTCGAGGGCTGCGGTCCATGTGTCGGGGTCCGCGACGAGAGGTTCGTCGATCACCCAGTTCGCCGACCTGTACTCCTCGAGGCGGATTCCGTCGATGACCTCGCCCGTCTCGGTGAAGTGCTCGTCGCGCTCCTCCTCCCACACGACCGGCCCCACGGCCTGGTCGATCGCCGTGCGTACCTCGCCGAGCAGCTCTTCGCCCTGCTCGGCGACGGCCTTGACGTCCTGCATCGACTCCACCGATCTCTCGGGGCCGGTGCATCCTGTCGTGAGGCAGGCCAGCAAGGACATGACGACGAGTGCTTGGTGCCTGCGTCTCATCGGACGGCCACCAGCTCGTCTCGTCCCACGGTGATCGCGGCTTGAATGAAGAGAGCGGCCCTGTCCATGTCCCAGTAGTCGCTGTGCTGCCAGCACCACGTGTCCCCTGGGCCGGAATAGCCGTGCTGGGGGCCGTCGGCAAGAGTGACGGTCCGCGGGTCGTTGTCTCGTGATCGAGGACCAGCTCCGACTCGTCTCGGATGTTCGTCGCGCGTCGGATGTCCCCGGCGATCTTCTCCACGTCGGACCCGGTGCCCGCGACGTGGACCGACGTCCGCACCGACCATCGAAGACATCGATTCCCCCTGGAGTCGTAGCAGTCGTAGGGGACAGTAGCAAAGGTCGCCCGGCGCGGTCCGGGTGTACCGCGTGGCCTGTGGACGGTCGAGCGCAGTCGAGGGCCGACGCGCAGACGGCAGGGATCGACGCGCTGCGCGGCAAGCAGGCCCCGCGTCCGGACCGATGAGTTCTGCCGGTCCGTGCGGTCTGCCCCTCGACCGCACCTGCTGGACCGAGAGAGCCGAGGATTCCCATGTCGTTTCAGGCGTACCTGGACACCATCGAGGACAAGACGGGGCTCACCCCGCGCGAGCTCCTGACGATCGCGCAGGAGAAGGGCTACGACGACCCGTCGGTCAAGGCCGGCGTGATCGTGGAGTGGCTCAAGGAGGACTACGACCTGGGTCGCGGCCATGCGATGGCGCTCGTCCACGTCATCAAGAAGGGCCCCACGATCGACAGCAAGCACGTGGGATCGACGGGTACGCACCGCGACGAGTCGGACACCTTGTGGTTGGACGGCAAGGCGACCAAGCCGGCCTGGGGCGGGGCGCCCCGAGGTGCCCGACGGCGTGCCGCGCCCTCCCGTGGAAGGTGCGGTTCGTCGTCGAAAGGGATCGATGTCCGACTCGCGGAGTTCGTTACCTCACTGTGACAATCCGTCGCTTGCCATGTACCGTCGATTCTGCTTCGCAGAGAACCTTCTCGCCGGAGCCCTCGGGTGGACGCCGAACCCTGTCACCTCCCGAGGCCACGAACTACACCCATGACAGGGGTGGGGGACCCATTCTTGTGGGCACCGGAGACGGTGTCCTTGGGGTGAAGCCGCACGGACCTCGGTCCGCACGGCCGGGTAGAGCTTCTCCGACCCGAACCCGACAGCTGACCTCTCAGGCGTCCAGGAGAACACTCGTGACCTCACGTCCTTCCGCGCGCCACCGTGCTGCGCACCGCCCCATCACCCCCTTGACGTCGCTCGGGCGCTCCGCCGCGTCGAGCGTCAGCTCGGTCGCCCGCCGCAGCGCAGTCGTCGCGGCGTCGTCCGGTCTGCTGATCTCGGTCTTCACGGCCCCGGCGAACGCAGCCCCCTCGACCGACCAGGCGAAGACGTCGGTCGGCACGGTCGACCTCGCCGCCGTCAC
Source organism: Oerskovia sp. NPDC060338 (assembly GCF_042726295.1). Classification (NCBI taxonomy): domain Bacteria; kingdom Bacillati; phylum Actinomycetota; class Actinomycetes; order Micrococcales; family Cellulomonadaceae; genus Oerskovia; species Oerskovia sp. NPDC060338. The sequence continues at coordinate 80,912 of NZ_JBHXCQ010000002.1, read as the reverse complement.
CGCTCAGGCACGCGAAGCACTGCAGACCAGCCCCGTCGTCACGGTCGCCGCCGACGCGGCGCTCGCGATCGAGCAGGCCCCCGTCGCGGTCACCCCCGCGCCGGAGCCCGAGCCCGAGCCCGAGCCCGAGCCGACCCCCGCCCCTGCACCGCAGCGCGCCGCCGCGGCCTCGCGCACGGTCGAGCGTGCGACGCCCGCCGCGACGCAGACGGTCCAGGCCGCCGCTCCGGCGCCCGCGGCCTCCGGCTCGTCGGTCGTCGACATCGCCATGAAGTACGTGGGCGTGCCCTACGTCTACGGCGGTTCCTCGCCCAGCGGCTTCGACTGCTCGGGCCTGGTCCAGTACGTGTACGGCCAGCTCGGCGTCTCGCTCCCGCACCAGTCCGGTGCGCAGCGCAACGCGGGCACCGCCGTCTCGGCCTCCGAGGCTCGCCCCGGCGACATCATCTGGACCCCCGGTCACGTCGCGATCTACGCCGGCAACGGCATGCAGATCGAGGCCACGACCCCGGGCAGCACCGTCAAGTACAGCAAGATCTGGCAGAACAACCCGACGTTCGTCCGCGTCGGCTGATCTTCCCGCCCACGAGGCCCCGTCCACAGGACTGTGGACGGGGCCTCGTGCGTTCCCGGACCCTGGGGCCCGCCTCGACGGCGGGACGCGATCGATCCCGAAGCCCCCGGCGATCAGCCGACCGCGGGGGCGATCTCCGGCAGGCAGCGCACCAGCTCGTCCGTCGTGTAGAACGGCGACCCCTCGGCGACCGGCACGCACGGTGCGGTGAGGGTCACCTCGTGCTCGTTGTAGAGCACGCGGGTGACGGTCTGCCCGGACGCGTCGGCGAACGTGTCCCACTGGACGTTCGCGGCCATGGGGGTGACCTGTTCGCCCCGCCACGGGTTGGTGTCGTAGGTGAAGAGGTCTCCCTCTGCCTGCTTGACCTCGCTGCCCGGGAGCCGCAGGAGCGCAGCGAACGGGATGATCTCCTCGGCGTGCGCGAACCGGAAGACGGCGCCGGGGGATCCCTGTGCGGCCCCGTCCGTGAGCGTCGTCAGGAAGTCGTCCAGCAGCACGTCGGCCATGCGGTAGGTCACGTCCTCGCCCTCGAAGCCCGGGCCCTTCTCGTAGAAGTCCGCGGCGTCGTTGAGGTAGGTGAACCACTCGGCGTCCTCGGCCGTGACGAAGCGGCTCCAGTCGGTCGAGATCTCGTCGCCCATGCCCGAGGTGATGATGTAGGCGTTGTAGAGCATGTCCGCGGCGTCGACCTCGTCCTCGACCTGGGTCTCGCCCTTGCCCCGGTCGGTGAAGGCGAAGTCGCCGTTCTCGAGGCGGTCCACGAACGCGGGGGAGTACAGGCGCTCGAGCATCCGCCGCGAGACCTCCTTGGTCTCCGGGAGCTCGTCGAGCTCGTCGGCCACGACGTCGAGGCGCGGGTCGGTGTCCTCGAACTCGAGGTACGCGGCGTCGGTGTCGTGGAAGTAGAGCGTCGCCGTGTCGACCTCGACCTCACCGACCATCCCTCCTGCCGTCGGGTTCTGCGCCGTCAGACCTTCGACGAAGTTGAGCGCGCTGTCCGTGGCGCGCTCCTTGCCCGAGGACGAGACCGAGATCGAGCCCTGCTCGTCGACGATGCGGTCGAAGAGCGACGGGAGCCTCGTGACGGTGCGCGCGCCGAGGTCCTGCTGCTCGCGGATCCCGCGGGCGCTCAGGTTGCCGTAGCCCACCGTCTCGTTCGCCTCGACGAGCTCGGTGAGCGCGTCGTGCAGCTCGGTGCCCAGGGCCGTGAGGCTGTCGCTCTCCTCGGCGGCCTCCCACACCTGCAGGCTGAGGTCGTCGTACTTCTTGGACGACAGGGCGCGCGACCCGTGGCGGGCGATCGACTGCGTGAGGACCGCCTCGTAGCCGGCGGGCGGCGCAGACAGCGTGACGTCGCCGGGGACGGGGTAGGGGCTCTTGGAGCCGAGGCCGGGCAGGATCGCGTCGGGGTCGGCCGAGGTCGTGGGGGTGCTCGCAGTGCCTGCCGAGCCGTCGGAGTCGGCCGCGGCGCACCCCGAGAGGCCCAGGGTGAGGGCGATCGCCATGGCCGAGGGCACGGCGAGAGCCGCGCGAGAAAGTGCTGAGGTGCTGGTTCGTGGGGTCACGTCGACGGACGGTAGGTGGGTCCCATGAACGACCGGGGCGGCGCAGGTGAAGCGCAGGGGTCGCAGATGAACGGTGGGCGACGGCGCCGCGCGCTGCTCGCCGTCATGGTCGTGTGTCGACCCGCGCCCGTTGGTAGGTTCGACGCGTGGATCCGTCTCCTGCGTCGGCGCTCGCCGTCCTGTCCGCGCTCGCGGCCGACCTGCCGGAGGCGCCCGGCGAGCGTGACCTCGGACCGGTCGCGGAGGCCGTCTTTGCGGCGGCCGAGGCCGGTGCCTCCCCGGACCAGATCGCCGTCGCCGGGCGGCTGTCCGTCCGCTGGGTCCTCGGGCTGCTCGCGACGTCGTGACATCCTGACCCGATGCGCGTCGAGCCTGTCGGTCCTGAGGTCCTCGTCGCCCGGGTCGCCGCGCTCGTCGCGGAGCGGCCGCGCGAGGTGGGCGCGGTGCGTGTCCTGGTCGACGGGCACCCCTCGACGCACCCGGAGGCGCTCGCGGACCAGCTCGTCGAACCCTTGCGCGTCGCGGGCCGCCCGACGGCGCGCGTCGCCGTCCGCGACTTCCTGCGGCCTGCGTCGGTGCGGCTCGAGCACGGGCACGAGGACCCGGACTCCCTGCTCGACGAGTGGATCGACGTCGGTGCGCTGAACCGGGAGGTGCTGTCCGCCGTCGGGCCTGCTGGGGAGGGGCGCTACCTGCCGAGCCTGCGCGACCCCGTGACGTCGCGCTCGACGCGCGCCGACTACGTCGAGGCGCCCCCGGGGCTGGTCGTGCTGCTCGACGGTTCGCTGTCGCTCGGGCGCGGGCTCGACGTCGACGTGACCGTCCACCTCGCGCTCCAGGACGCGACGGTCGCGCGCCGCACGCAGCCCGCGGACGCCTGGACGCTGCCCGCGTACGCGCGGTACCGGGCGGAGACAGCGCCGGAGCGCATCGCGGACGTGGTCGTGCGCGTCGACGACGCGCGCCGCCCCGCGTGGGTCACGCGGGCGTGAGCCGTGCTGCGGAGGGGGAGCCGCGCCGTCGGGCAGGAAGGGCCTCGCCCGGCCCGACGGCGTCACGCACCCCGCGCGCGAGCCTCCGGGTAGGGTCTGGGCAGCGTCGCGTGCCGGTGGCAGACCGTGTCAGGCATGGAGGCGCCGGACACGAAGGAGCCCGACGATGACCACGTCGACCCCTTCGCCCTCACGTGACTGAGGGCGACAAGTACCACCTCGCCGAGACGCCGGAGCTCGTCGGGAAGACCGAACCTCTCGAGACGACCCGGCTCGTCGCCTGGAGCCGCGAGCTGCGCTCGGTGCACGAGCGGCTGCGCGAGGCGCTGCGCGTGACCCGTGCCGCGCTCGACGACGGCGAGCCCGCCGCACCCGCGACGCGTGACCTGCTGCTGTTCTGCCACGGCTTCTGCACCGCGCTGACGGGGCACCACGAGGGCGAGGACCGCGAGCTGTTCCCCGCGATCGCGGCCGCGCTCCCCGAGCTGGTCGGGACGCTGCGGAACCTGAGGCAGGACCACTCGATGATCGCGCACCTGCTGGGCGGCCTGACGGCGGCGGTCGACCAGGCGGCGACGCCGGTCGAGCTCGAGCGTCACCTCGAGGGGGTCGCCGCGATCATGGAGTCCCACTTCCGCTACGAGGAACGCATGCTCCTGGCGGTGCTCGACACCCTGGTCCTCGACGCGGACGTGCGCGAGGTGCTGGGTCCGCTCTGAGCGGTGGTCGTCCCGGGGCCGGCACGGGCCGGCCCGGTCCGCTCCGGGACGACCACCCGGCCCGGAACCTCAGCCCTGGGCGACCGTGACGCGCCCGTTCGACGACTCCGCGACGAGGTGGTGCTCGGCGTCGGGGTCGTCCGGCACGGAGACGTCGGTGCCGCCCAGGTCCGTCGTCGCGCTGACCCGGTAGCTCCCCTCGGGAACCGTGAGGCGCACCGCGCCGTTGTCGGTCGTCGCGCGCACGTCCTGCGGGGTCGAGAGCGTGAGCTCGATCGACCCGTTGGAGGTCTCGACGTCGACGCCCTCGGTGCCGCCCAGCCCGGTCCCGGCGATCTTCCCGTTCGAGGTCCGCGCGAGGACCTTGGCGTCGATCCCGGCGAGCGTGACGGACCCGTTGCTCGTCCGGACGTCGACCGCACCGGTCCGGTCCAGCTCGATGCTCCCGTGCGACGTCTCGCCCGTGACGGGCAGCCCCGCGGGCAGGTCCACGGTGTAGCTCGCCGAGCAGTGCCGCCCGCAGCCCGCGAGCACCAGGACGCCGTCCTCGACGCGGTGCGTGTCGTGCGCGGGGTACTCGCCCACGAAGTCGACGGTGCGTTCGATCGACAGGCCGGTCGCGGGGTCGGAGCCACGGAGCGTGACCGACCCGGCCTCGAGGTCGATGCGGACCGCCGTGATCCCTGCGTCCTCGGTGTAGGTGTCGGTGGCCGACGAGCGGGGTCCGAACCCGCACGCCCCGAGGGCGAGGGCCGCGACGGCGACGAGCCCTGCCGTGGCGAGTCGTCGGTGAGTGGCCTGCATGTCGTGCCCCTGTCGTCGAGCGTCGTGTCGGTCGGAGGCCGGCTGCCCGCCGGCGGGAGATCTGCTCGGTGGGCCCCACCCCCCAGCGGGGCCCACCACGATCGAGGCTAGGCCGCCGGGCGCAACGAGGACATCGGGCATTCCCCCCATCTCCGGCTCGGGGTTCACCCCGAGAGCCGCGGAAAACCGGGCGAGACGGTCGGAGCGCCCGGGTCGGCGGCCGTACTGGGACGACCGTCCCGGCTCGACGCGCGCCCGAAACACCCCCGATGTACTCTCGCTCGGTAGGTAACCTTCCGACCTACTCATGTCCCAGGGGAACGACCGTCAACGGAGAGCGGTAGACATGCTTCTTGCAGGAGACCAACGACTGCTCCGGGAGATCAACGCCCGGGCCGTCCTCGATGTGCTCGACGCCCACGACACGCTCGGCAGACCCGAGATCGTCGCAGCCACGGGCCTGTCCAAGACCACCGTGGCCCACACGCTGCGCACGTTCGTCGAGCAGGGCGTCGTCGAGGAGGCGGGCCTCGACCACGAGCGCCGCGGCCCGGCGGCCACGCTCTACCGGGTCGACCCGGAGCACGGGTACGCGCTCGCGGTCGACATCGGTCACGTCCGCGTCCGGGTCGCACTGATCGACCTCGTCGGTCGCGTCCGCGCTCGCGCCGAGCAGCCGCTGTCCGCCAAGGACCCCGCGGCCCGCGCGAACGTCGTCGAGAAGCTCGCCGCCCACTGCGTCGCCGCGGTGAGCCACGACGCGGGGACCGCGTCCGTCGCGATCCGGTGCGCCGTCGTCGGGCTCCCCGCGATCGTGGACCTCGACCACGCCATGGTGCGCCGCGTCCCCGGCCTCGAGAAGGGCGGGCCCTCGCTGCACGCCGCCCTCGAGGAAGGCCTCGGCTGCCCCGTCCTGCTCGAGAACGACGTCAACCTCGCCGCGATCGCCGAGCAGCGCTCGGGCGCGGGCAAGGACCTGAGCTCGTTCGTCCTGCTGCGCCTCGGGATCGGGGTCGGCGCCGGGATCGTCATCGACGGCAAGCTCTACCGCGGCGCGTCCGGCGGTGCCGGCGAGGTCGCGTTCATGCCTCAACCAGGCCGCGCGCTCGGCGCGGAGAGCATCGGCGCCGCGTCCCTCGCGACGTCCGCGCGGGACGCAGGCCTGCCCGCCGACCTCGCACCGCACGAGGTCCTCGACCTCGCGGCGGGCGGCGACGAGCGCGCGGTCGCGGTCGTCGAGGAGCTCTCGGGACGCCTCGCCGTGCTGATCGCCTCGATCTCGCTCCTGCTCGAGCCGCAGAAGATCTTCCTCGCAGGCGTGGCCTCCGAGGAGGCGGTCCTGCAGCGCGTCCAGGCGTACCTCGCGGACAGGGTCGGCATCCTGCCGATCGTCGTCGAGCCCAGCACGGTCGCGGCCGACGCGGTCCTGCTCGGCGCGGCCGCCCTCGCGCGGGACACGCTCCGCGACCAGGCCTTCTCGGCCGCGGTCCGCCACGCGGCCGAGTCGGGCGACGTGCCCGACGACGCCGCGCACCCCGACACCGACCCCACCTCCCAGGAACCCGACGATGCCCGCACCTTCTGACCTCGTCGCCCGGCTCGGCCTCCCGCCGGGCTCGCGGGCGCTCATCCTCAACGCCGACGACTTCGGGATGTGCCGGGCCGCGAACCGCGCGATCACCGAGCTGCTCGTCGACGGCCACCTGGACTCGACGACCCTCATGGTGCCGTGCCCGTGGGCCCCCGAGGCGCTCGCGTTCGCGGCGAGCCGCACCGACCTGGACCTCGGCGTCCACCTGGTGCTCACGAGCGAGTGGACGAGCTACCGTTGGCGCCCCCTGACGGGCGTCGGGACCACGCTCGTGGACGCGGCCGGGTACTTCCCGGGCGACTGCCGGACGGTCGAGGAGCAGGCGAGCGACGCGGACGTCGCGGCCGAGCTCGCCGCCCAGCTCGACGCGGCGCTCGCGGCCGGCATGGACGTCACGCACCTCGACAACCACATGGGGTCGGTCTACGGCGTGGAGACAGGACGCACGTTCCTGCCGCAGGTCTTCGAGCTCGCGGCGCGCCACGGGCTGCCGTTCCGTCTCCCGCGCACGATCGGCGGCATGGGCATGCCCGACGCCTACCAGGAGGTGCTCGACCAGGCCACGGCCGCGGCCGACGCCGCGGGGGTCGTGATCCTCGACCACCTGCTGACGCACCCGTTCGAGCTGCTGGGTGAGGGCACCGCGGAGGAGGAGGACTACGCCTCGATGAAGGCCGCGTTCCTCGACCTGGTGCGCGCGACCGAGCCCGGGGTGACCGAGTTCTTCCTGCACCCCATGCTCGACGACGACGAGCTGGGCGACGTCGCGAACTTCGCGGTCGCCAAGCGCGGGTTCGAGCGCAGGCTCCTGGCCGACCCCGACGTCGCGGAGGTGCTCGCCGAGGAGGGGATCGTGCGCGTGGGCTGGCGCGACCTGCGCGACGTGCAGCGGGGGCTGCCGCCCCGGGCGCGCGACGCCTCGGGCGCGCCGGCCGCACGGGTGGGCGACGCCGTCGGGGGTGCGCGATGAGCGCCCTGACCACGCTGCGCGACCGCCGACTGACCGGGCTGCCCACGCGCGCGCAGACGCTCGCCTACGGCGCCTCGGCGTTCCCCGCGAACCTCATGGCGCAGACGTTCTCCGCGTTCGTCGTGTTCTTCTACGTGGACCACCTCAAGCTCCCCGCGGGCTGGGTCGCGGGCGCGATGGTCGCCCACGGCATCCTCAACGCGGTCCTCAACCCGCTCGTCGGCGCGGCCTCCGACCGTCACCGCACGCGCTGGGGGCGGCGCGTCCCGTGGATCGGCCTGGGGATCATCCCGCTCGTCGCGGCGTTCTCGCTCGTGTGGATGCCGCCGGACCTGAGCGCGCAGGGCCTGCTGGTCTGGTTCCTCGTCGTGGTCGCGGTGTACGACGTCGCGTACGTCGTTGTCGTCCTCAACACCTCGGCGCTGTTCCCGGAGATCTTCCGCACGACGGCGGAGCGCGCCCGGGGCAACACGCCCCGCCAGATCTTCGGTCTGGTCGGGATGATCCTGGGGACCGCGGCCGCGCCGCTGCTCTACGGGTCGGCGCTCGGGTGGGTCGGTATGGCGCTCGTGCTCGGCGCCCTGTGCCTCGGGTTCTACCTGTGGTCGCTCGTGGGGATGGTCGAGCGCCCCGTCGACGAGGCCGCGGTCAAGGCGCGCGAGGCCGCGCTGCCCCTCAAGGACCAGCTCCGGTACACGTTCGCGAACAGGGCGTTCGTGACGTACGTGCTGGGGTCGCTGCTGCTGCAGTCGACGACCGCGATCCTGCTGGCCTCGGTGCCGTTCTACGTGCGCTACGTGCTCGGCGGGGCCGAGGCCGACGCGACGCTCGTGCTCGCGCCCATCTTCGTGGCCGCGATCCCGGCGATCGTCGGCTGGTCGTGGGTCGTGCGCAAGGTGGGGCCGCGCAGCGCTCTGCTGTGGTCGGTCGCGGTGTACGGCGTGGCCGTGGGGCTCTTCATGGTCCCTGGCTCGCTGCCGGGAGCGATGGCCGTCGCGGCCCTCGTGGGCATCGGGGTCGCGGGCATGCTGCAGCTCCTCGAGGTCGCGCTGGGCCAGGTGATCGACGACGACGAGCGTCGCACCGGGCTGCGCCGCGAGGGCATGTACTTCGGGGTCAACGGGTTCGTGGTGCGCGGGTCGGTCATCGTCCAGGCCGTCGTCATCGCGGTGGTGCTCACGACGTCCGGATACGACGCCGACCTGTCGGTCGCCGCCCAGCCCGAGACCGTGTCGACCGGCATCCGCGTGCTCATGGGCGGCGTGCCGTTCGTCGTGGCGGGCCTCGCGTGGCTCTGCTTCTGGGCGTACCCGCTGCGCGGGCAGGACGTGCCGCCGGCCGGGGGCACGGCGGCCGACGGCGACGAGCCGCGCGATGCCGAGGTGCTGAGCCGCTGAACCCGTGAGGCCCTGTCGGAGCCGCCCCGGACCACGACCCGGGCGGCTCCGGCGACCTGCCTTGCCCGTGTCGGTGGCCGGGTGTCTCATGGGTCTCGCTCGCTCCGGCAACCTGCTGGACCGACGACGGAGAGGACGACCCCGATGACGTGGTGGATCTGCCGGACGTGCGCCGTGGAGCACGCCGAACGCCCCGAGGTGTGCGCGATCTGCGCCGACGAGCGCCAGTGGGTGCCCGCGGCCGGCCAGGTGTGGACGACGCTCGACGACCTCGCGGCCGAGGGCCACGAGGTCGCGGTGACCGAGCTCGAACCTGACCTCTTCGCGCTCGCGGGGCACCCGGGCGTGGGGATCGGGCAGGAGTCCAAGATCGTCCGGACCCCGGCCGGGATGCTGCTGTGGGACCCGATCGGGTATGTCGACGACGAGGCCGTGCGGCGGGTCCGTGAGCTGGGCGAGGTCGTGGCGGTCGTCGCGAGCCATCCGCACATGTTCGGCGTCCAGGTCGAGTGGAGCCGCGCACTCGGCGGTGTGCCGGTCCTCGTCGCGGAGGCCGACGCGGGATGGGTCGCACGCCCCGACCCGGTGATCGAGACCTGGTCGGGGGACCGTGAGGTCCTGCCGGGCGTGACCCTGAGCCAGCCGGGCGGGCACTTCCCCGGCAGCGCGGTCGTCCACTGGGCTGCGGGAGCGGAGGGACGCGGGGTCCTGCTCAGCGGGGACACGATCTTCGCCAACCCCGACCGGACCTCGGTCAGCTTCATGCGCAGCTATCCGAACCGCATCCCGCTGTCCGGAGCGGTCGTGGACAGGGTCGCGACCCACGTCGAGCGCTTCGCGTTCGACCGCCTCTACAACAACTTCGAGGGCGTGATCCCGGTCGATGCGCGCGCGGTCGTGCGCCGCTCGGCCGACCGGCACGCGGCCTGGGTGCGCGGGGACTTCGACCACCTCACGTGACGGTGCCGGTGCGTGTCGGCGAAGACCGGGGCCCGGGGACCCTGGACAGCGTCGGTGCTCCCCGCGAGGATGACCGCGTGACCCACCCCGCGCTGGACCCCGCGATCCTCGACTTCTACTCCGACCGCTACCAGGAGGACGCGCGGCTCCACCGCACGGCCCACGGACGCCTCGAGCTGCTGCGCACGCGCGAGCTCCTCGAGCGGTTCTTCCCGGTGGCCCCGGCGCGCGTCGTCGACGTCGGTGGGGCCACGGGCGTGCACGCGCGCTGGCTCGTCGAGGTCGGCCACACGGTCGATCTGATCGACCCCGTGCCCTCGCACGTGGCCCAGGCGGGCGAGATCCCGGGAGTCCGGGCGCAGGTCGGCGACGCGCGGGCGCTGCCCTTCGCCGACGCGTCGGCCGACGTCGTGCTCCTGCTCGGCCCGCTCTACCACCTGACCGAGGGCCCCGACCGGGCGCTCGCGCTGCGGGAGGCGGCGCGCGTCGCGCGGCCCGGGGGCCTCGTGGTCGCGGCGGCCATCAGCCGCTACGCGGGCCTGCTCGAGCTCGCGGCCCTGGGGGAGGTCTCCGCCGAGAACGAGCCCTCGCTGCGCAGGGCCCTCGAGACCGGCCTGCACGACCCGCGCTCGAGCTTCACGACCGCGTACTTCCACCACCCCGAGGAGCTCGCGGGAGAGCTCGCGGACGCGGGCCTCGGGGAGGTCACGGTCTACGGGGTCGAGGGGCCCAGCGCGCCCGCGCTCGACAACCTGCCGCTCGACCAGGCCGAGCTGCTGCTCGGGTCCGCGATCCGGGCGGCCCGCCTGCTCGAGACCGACCCGGCCATGATCTCCGCGAGCCCCCACTTCCTCGCGTTCGGCCGGGTGGTCTGAGCAGGCCCGCTCGCGTTCAGTCGAAGGTGACGACCACCTTGTCGGCCGCTCCCGGAGTCCTCGCGAGCTCGAGTGCGTCGAGCGCGTCCTCGAACGGGAGCGTGTCGCTGACGATGAGTGCGTACTTCTCCCAGTTCTCGACGATGTCGTCGGTCACCTCGAAGATCTCCGTCGGGTAGGCGACGGACCAGACGATGGTGAGCTCGGTCGCCAGCAGGCTCGGGAAGTCGAGCTCGACCGGCTTCTTGTGCACCGCGACGATCCCGAGCGTCGCGCCCTGCTTGACGAGCCCGACGATCGTCTGCACGACCGAGGGGACGCCGGCTGCGTCCAGGAAGATGTCGGTCCCGGCACGGACGCCTCGGACGAGCCCGCTCGCGCCGTCGCCGTGGAGCTCCACCAGGCGCGCGGCGACGTCTTCCTCGGCCGAGTTGATGACCGCGTCGGCGCCGATCTGGAGCGCCTTCTCCAGGCGTGAGGGGACGATGTCGACCACGACGACGTGGCTCGCCCCGCGGCGCCGGTAGCCGAGCAGCGCACCGAGGCCGATCGGTCCGGCGCCGAAGATGACGACCTTGTCCCCGGGCTGCGGCTGCGTCTGGTTGACGGCGTGGTACGCGACGGCCATGGGCTCGTTCAGGGCAGCGACGTGCCACGGGACGTGCTTCGGGACGACCTTGAGCTGCTTGCCCGGTGCGAACTCCTTCACGACGACGTACTCGGAGAGTGCTCCTTGCTCGCCCCCGGATCCCAGCAGCCCGTCCACGAAGGCGGTCGTGTCGATCACCACGTGGTCGCCGACCTCGATCCCGGTCACCTCGGCGCCGATCTCGGCGACCTCGGCCGCCGGTTCGTGCCCGAGCGGCGTCGCGCCCTGACGGGGCGGGATCCCTCCGACGTGCGTGTAGAACGCGTCGGATCCGCAGATGCCGCACGCCCTGATCCTCAGCAGGACGTCGCGGGGGCCGGCGACCGGCTTCTCGACCTCTACCCAGTCGGCGGTGTCGGGACCTGTGACGTGGACGGACTTCATGACGATCTCCTCGGTGCTTTCGTTGTGCTCTCGCGAGCCTCTTCGCACGCTAACCACTAAATCGAGTTAGTTCAAGCTACGCTTGGCCTCATGCCAGGAGCGAGCCGAGCACGAGCGACCCTGAAGGACGTCGCCCGAGCGAGCGGCGTGTCGCCCGCGACCGTGAGCTTCGTGCTCAACGAGACCCCTGGGCAGACCATCTCGCCGGAGACCCAGGACAAGGTCCGCGCCGCGGCGCGACAGCTCGGCTACACCCCCCACCGCATCGCGCGCGCCCTGAGGGAGGGCGCGACGCGGACGGTGCTCCTCAACGTCGCGGGTCTGCCGTCGGGCCACAGTCTCGAGAGCTTCGTCATCGGCCTCGACGACGAGCTCCGATCCCTCGATCACACCCTGCTCGTGACGCATCGTCGCGACGGTGCGGCCCTGCCTGCCGAGATCGTCGACGCGGTGTCCCCCCGAGCCGTCCTCGACCTCGGCGCGCTGTACTACGGGGGTGACGACACCGGCTGGGAAGGAGGATGGTCCACCGGGCTCGCAGCGCACGGCCTCGCCCAGATCCGTCATCTCGCCGCGCAGGGCCACCGCGAGATCGCCCTCGCGCTTCCCGGCGTCGGCGTCGATGCGCGCTTCGTGCAGATCCGCCTCGAGCACGCCCGTGAGGCTGCGGCCTCGTCGGGGCTGCCCGCGCCGGCCGAGGTGTGGCTCGCCGACAGGGCCGAGGCGCCAGGCGAGCTGGCCGCCTTGCGTCGCCACCATCCCGGGGTGACGGCGATCGCCGCGTTCAGCGACGACGTCGCGCTCGTCGTGCTCGGTTCGCTCGCCGACCTGGGGGTCCGGGTTCCGGAGGACATGGCCGTCATCGGGTTCGACGAGGGCCGTCACGGTGCCCTCTGGCGTCCGACCCTCACCACGGTACGCATCGACGCCGAGGCCCACGGTCGTCGTGCCGCCCGCGCCGTGCTCGGGCGCGAGCCGCACACGGAGCCTCCCGCGCCCTCCGTGATCGTGCGGCGGGAGTCGGCCTAGCCCTCCACGCTCACCCTTGTGCAATTCGTCACAAGCTCCCACGGTAGCGCCCGGAGATGGGACGATCGAGACAGATCGAGGTCCCGCACCGGAGGAGGACGCCATGAGACCGCTCGTCAGAAGGACGGTCGCGACAGCGGCCGTGCTCGGGGCCCTGCTCCTGACCCGGCGTCTGACCATGACCTGGGGGACGAGGGACGGCGAACCGTCCGACGTGCTCCCGGGCGACGAGATCGTCCCGCAGGCCGAGGTCGTCGCGACCCGGGCGGTCAGCATCGACGCACCACCGCGCGAGGTGTGGCGCTGGCTCGTCCAGCTCGGTCAGGGCCGGGGTGGCTTCTACAGCTACGAGTGGCTCGAGAACCTCGTCGGCTGCGACATCCAGAACGCCGACCGGATCGACCCGCAGTGGCAGCGCCTCGCGGTGGGGGACGACGTCCGGCTGCACCCCGACCTCGGGCTGCGCGTCGCCGCGATGGTCCCCGAGCATCACCTGGTCTTGCGCGGTGCCGTCCCGGTCGGCGCGTCCGCCCCGCCGTACGACTTCAGCTGGTCCTTCGTGCTGCGCCCGGGACCGGGCGGCGGCACGCGCCTGGTCGTGCGCGAGCGCTACGGCTACACGCGCTGGTGGGCGGGCGCGATCGTCGAACCGGTCCAGCCCGTGAGCTTCGTCATGAGCGCCCGCATGCTGCGCGGGATCCGTGACCGTGCCGAGGGGCGCGTGGGCGCGGCGAGCGCCTGAGGCGAGCGGCGCCGTCGGGCGGGAGGCCCTGCGCGACGACGACGGCGCTCGCGTCGTGCGTCCCCTCGCCCCGGCCGACCGGCGAGGGCGAGGGGACGACGGATCAGAAGACCTGCTCTGCCGACACCTGCTCGGGGGCCGGCGCGACCACCGCAGGAGCCGTTCCCCAGGCCGTGTAGGCGATCTCCAGGTTCTGCGCACCGACGATCGTGACGTGCTTGCGCATCAGGTCGTCCGCACCGACCCAGAGCTGGACGGTCATGGTCGTGGGCAGGACGCCGTCGTCGCCGACGATGATCTCCTGGGCGGCCGTGTCGAGCTTCGTGACGTCCACGGTGAGGGCGTAGGGCTGGGTCTCGACACCGTCGACGACCACGGGGTCACCGCTCTTCTCGAGGCCGGTGATCCCGGGCGCGAGCGAGACGAGGCTCTGCGTGGGGTCGAGCGCGGCGGCGATCAGTCCCAGGGGAGCGGTCTCGCTCGCAGGGTCGGCGATGTCGATCGTGTTGAACAGGTTGCCGCTCGCCTCGCCCGCGCCCACGTAGTAGGTGGCGGCGACCCGACGGACGTCGATCTGGATGGTGTCCGGCACGTCGTACACGAGCCGGACGTCCTGCGTACCGTCGAGGAAGGCGACGTCGGCGGTGAGCCCGACCAGGAGGTCGTCCATCGTGACCGCCGTCGACAGCGACACGCTGCCCGCAGCGCGGTGCGCGGCCGTGAGGCGTTCGACCACGTTCTCGGTCGTGAGCTCGTTCGACACCTCCTCGGTCGGCGTGGGGTCCGGGGTGGACGCGGGGGTGCTCGCGGACGGGCTGGCGACGGGCTCCGTGTCGCCCGAGCACGCGCCGAGGGTGAGGGTCATGACCGACGCGAGCGAGAGTGCGGCGAGGCCGCGGGACAGATGCACGATGGTGCTCCTAGCTTGTGCTGGGTGGGGGCCGACGGTGGCACCCGGGCCACATCGTAGGGCTGGCACACGCGTCCAGGAAGTTGCGCTCGGAAGGGGCGGTCGAGGCGGCCGGCCCCTCCTGTCCGCTGTGGACCGGACCGCCCGAGCCGGGATGATGGTCTCGTGTCCACCACCCCGCACCGAGGTCTCGCCGTGAGCCCTGCCCTGACGATCCCCGAGGGCGAGCTCGCCTGGCGCTTCTCGCGTGCCTCGGGCCCGGGGGGACAGGGAGTCAACACCACGGACTCGCGGGTCGAGCTCTCGTGGGACGTCGCCGCATCGGTCGTCCTGAGCGATTCTCAGCGCGCGCGGCTGCTCGAACGCCTGGACAAGCGGCTCGTCGGGGGCGTCCTCACCGTGGTGGCGTCCGAGCACCGCGAACAGCTCCGCAACCGTGCGGCCGCACGCACCCGTCTCGCGGCGCTCGTCGCCGAGGGCCTCGCCCCGCCCGCGCGCCAGCGGCGGGCGACGCGTCCCACGCGCGGCTCGCAAGAGCGACGCCTCACGGCGAAGAAGCAGCGCACCACGACCAAGCAGATGCGTCGCCGCCCCACGGACTGACCGGCCCGACGGCGCCACGCACCCCGAACGGCGAGCTCACGCGCGCGAGTCACGGGACAGCACGACGGCGGTGCGCGGCCGGGGAGGCCGGCGCACCGCCGTCGGGTCGGAGGCCCGAGGCCTCAGGAGGACGCTCGGATCAGAAGAGCGGCTCGGTCGAGATCTCGTCGGCCGACGGGGCGACGACCTCGAGGTCCTCACCCCAGTTGGAGAACGTCATCTCCATGCTCGTGCCCATGACGTCCATGACGACCTTGCGCATGAGGTCGTCCGCGTCGATCCAGTACTGGTAGGTCAGGGTCTCGGGGAGGGCTGTGCCCGCGGCGTCCGCCTGCTCCTTGATCGAACCCGTGAGCTTGGTCGTGTCGACCACGACCGTGTACTGCTGGGCCTTAACGCCGTCGATGTCGACCAGCTCGCCCTCCTTCTCGACACTCGTGATCGCGCCCTCGAGCGCCTCGACGCTCGCCGCGGGGTCCATCTGCTCGGTCAGGCCCTCGAACGACGAGGCCATGGGGTTGGACTCGTCCGCAGGGTCGATCGCGACGAACTTGTTCTGGCTGAGCTCGCCCATGTTCATGTAGAAGATGCCGTCGACGAACCGGACCTGCATCTCGCCCGAGCCGGGCACCGTCATGGTCATGGCGAGGTTCTGCGACCCGTCCGTGAAGACGATGTCGCCCGTCATGTCCATGCTCGTGCCCTGGACCTCGGTCGTGGTCGCCATCGAGACGCTGCCGGCCGCGATCTGCGCGTCGGTGATGCGCTGGACGAAGTTCTCGGCCGTGAGGTCCGACGAGGCCTTCTCGGCAGGAGCCTTGTCCGACTCGGACGAGGCGGAGACGGAGGACGACGAGGCGGGCGCGTCCGTGCCGGACGAGCAGGCGGCGAGGCCGAGGACCCCGACGGAGGCGACGGACAGGACGGCGATACCGCGGACGAGACGCACGAAGAAGGCTCCCTCAAGGGTGGTGGGGTGGTGTGGCGTGGGGCCACCTCTCCACTCTCCGTGGTGGGCGGACGTTGCGCAATGGGGAGTTGTCCCCCGGAGGGATGATCTTTGCCGTCGGACCCTCCGCCCTGCGGACCGGGGCCGCAGGTCCCGGTCCGGATGCCGAGCCCCTCCCACGGTGCGAGCATCGACGTGGCGCGTGCCGCCGTCGGGCCCGGACCCCCCGGGCGGCCGCCGCGCACCGACGCCCGGGAGGAGCCACGTGATCGACACCGTGACGAGCTGGTTCTCCGGCAGCGACATCACCGGGTGGGACGTCCTGTTCGCGGCGCTCGCGGTGCTCGGCGCGTGGATCCTGTCGCGCCTGTCCCGCAAGGCGATCCTCGCGATCGGCGCCCGCACCAAGGGGCTGTCGCCGCAGGTCCTCGCCGTCGTGGCACGCGTGGTGCACTACTTCCTGCTCCTCGTGGGGATCGGGCTGGCCCTGGCGTTCCTGGGCTTCCGCACCGAACCGATCCTCGGCGCGGTGATCGTCGTCGTGATCGTCGCGGTCCTCGCGCTGCGGGGGATCGCGGACAACTTCGGGGCCGCGATCATCCTCCAGACCCGCATGCCCGTGCGCCTGGGCGACGAGATCGAGGCGATGGACTGGACGGGCGTCGTCAAGGAGCTCAACGGCCGGTCGGTCGTCATCCGCACGGTCGACGGGCGCGAGGTCCACCTGCCCAACGCCGCGGTGCTCGCGGGACCGCTCGTCAACCACTCGGTGCTCGGCGCGCGCCGAGCCACGGTCGAGGTGCGGCTCGGCGACGCCCTGCCCGACGAGGTCGCGACCACCGTCCTGCACGCGGTCGGCACGGCGCACGGCGTCCACAAGCGGCCCGCCCCGGAGTTCCTGACCGTCTCGGTCGAGCCTGCTCGCACGACCGTCCACGTCCGCTACTGGCACGCGCCCACGAACGAGCCGCACGTGACGTCGGCGGTCGTCGCGGCCATCGGCGAGGCGCTGCGCGACCGCCCCGGCGAGTGGGTCGTGACGGGCCAGGTACCGGCTCCGCCGCTCGTCCCGCCCGCGCCCGTCTGACGGGCGACCTGCTCGCTCCCGCCGACCGGCGGGCACCGACCGTCCGGCACGACCCGAGAGTGAGGACCCACCGTGCACGCCGCCCTCGTCACGTCGTTCGACCGGCCCCCGCAGTACACGGAAGTCCCGGACCCCGTGCCCGGACCGGGCGAGGTCCTGGTGCACGTCCTCGCCGCGGGCCTGCACCCGCGCGTCCGGTCGGGGGCCGCCGGCACCCACTACACGAGCGACGGCGTGCTGCCGCTCGTCCCCGGGTTCGACGGCGTGGGCCGCACCGACGCCGGCCGTCGGGTGTTCTTCGCGGGCCTCCATGCGCCGCGCGGCAGCATGGCCGAGCTCGTCGCCGTCCCCGAAGGGCGCCTCGTCGAGCTGCCGCCCGGTCTCGACGACGTCACGCTCGCGGCCGCCATGAACCCCGCGATGTCCGCATGGCTCGCACTGCGGCACCGCGCCGACCTGCAGCCCGGCGAGAGCGTCCTGGTCCTGGGGGCCACGGGCAACGCAGGGCGTCTGTCCGTCCAGCTCGCCCGGCACCTGGATGCCCGCCGCGTCGTGGGTGCGGGGCGGGACGCCACCTCGCTCGAGGTCGTGCGTCGCCTGGGGGCCGACGCGATCGTGCCGCTCACGGCCGACGACGTCGCCGAACGCCTCGCGCGCGAGGCCGCGGACGTCGACGTGGTCGTCGACTACGTGTGGGGAGCCCCGACCGAGCTGGCGCTCGCGGCCGTGACGGGTGCGCGCTCCGATCCCGCCCACCTCGTGCGCTGGGTCCACGTCGGCGCGACCGCAGGACCCACGATCACGCTGCCCGCGGCGACCCTGCGAAAGACGAACGTGCAGGTCAGCGGGAGCGGTCAGGGCTCGGTGTCGCCCGAGGGCATGGTCGCTGCGGTCACCGAGCTCGCGACGCTGCTGCCGCAGGTACGGCCCGCGGTCGACGTCGTCACGGTCCCGCTGCGCGAGGTCGCGGCGGCCTGGGAGGCGAGGACCGCGTCGGGCACGCGGCTCGTCCTGGTTCCCTGACGAAGGTGACGACGTGCGCGCAGAGGGCGCGGCTGCGCCGTCAGGCCGTCGGGCCGTCGGGGGTGGCCTGGCCTCGACCGGCGCGGACGGGGCGCCCGTGGCCCTGCTCGCGAGCCTCCTGATCGCGGCAGGCTACGTGCTGGTCCGCAGCACGCGAGGACGCCGGGTCTGACGGGAGCGGCGCCCCCGGTGAGGTGGCTCGCCGGGGGCGCCGCCGCGCCGTCGGACCGTCGTCCTGCCCGACGCCGTCACGCGCGCCGGGAGCGCGACCTCGTCACGCGCGGTGCGCCCCAGTGCGCCGGGCGCGTCAGGCCCGCAGGGAGCCGCGTGTCCGCGTCGCCCCTCGCTGCGTCGACCTGGACCTGGGTGAGGAAGAGCGCGTCGGTGAGGTCGGCCCCCGAGAGGTCCGCCCCGCGCAGGTCCGCCCCGACGAGGTCGGCGCTGCGCAGGTCCGCGCCCCGCAGGTCGGCCCCCACGAGCAGCGCGCCGCGCAGGCTCGCGCCCCGCAGGTCCGCGTCCGCCAACCGCCGCCCGATCAGGTCCGCACCCCGGCGGTCCGCTCGCTCGCCCCGCGGCTGGTGCACCGACCGGGCACGGGCCGCCTCGCTCGCGCGCACCAGGAGCGGGTTCACGCTGTCGCGCAGCGCGCCGAGGTCGAGGGCGAGCAGCTCGTCCGGTGAACCGGTCGAGAGGAGGTCGACCCGCTCGACGGCCGCAGCGACCTGCGCGGTCAGCGCGTCGTCGTGGCCCCGAGTCAGCGCCTGGGCCTCGGTGAGGTACCAGAGCAGCTCGTGGACGTGGCGCAGCACGGGCAGCAGCGCGAACATCGACGACCGCACCTCGGGGTGCTCGCGCCAGTCCTGGCCCGCGAAGGTCGAGCGCGAGATCTTCTGGCCCGCGCCGAAGCAGTCGTAGACCGTGCAGCCCACGAACCCGCGCTCGCGCAGCTCGGGGTGGATCCCGCAGGTGTGGTCGGGGCGCAGGTTCCGGCACGGGTCGCCCGCGTCCTTGTCGATCGGGAAGTCGGCCGAGCGCGTGAACGCCAGCGCCACGCAGCACAGCCCGAAGCAGCTCTCGCAGTCCGCGTGCAGGCCGAGGCGCTCGCGGTCGGCGGCGGCGGGGTGCGCGGTGGTGGGGGGCATGCGGCTCCTGGCGGGTTGCGGGGGACGTGGTCGATCGACGGTGCGGGGCGTGCTCGATCCAGTACATCGCGACCCGGGGGGCCGGGTCGAGCGAGTTGTCGAGACGCCGGGCCCGGAGGACATGGGCGCTCGCGGGGCCTTCGTCCGAGATGTGAAAGAGTTGACGCGCGCACATCGGTCGGTGTGGGCATCGTTCGCGGAGAGGTCGTCATGGGTCTGCTGAGCTGGTTCAAGGGTCGTCGGAAGAAGGCGGAGGACGCACCGGTGGTGAGCGTCGCGTCGCTGTTCGACGTCGCTCAGAAGACCCCCGACGCACCGGCCGTCGAGCCGGCACCTGTCGAGACGCGCGCTCCCGCTGCGGTCGCCGAGCCCGCGGCGACGCCGGTCGCCATCGCGGTCCTCGAGCGAGAGGAAGCCCCGAAGGCAGAGGCTGTCGTCGAGGTTGCCGAGGTTGCCGAGGTTGCCGAGGTCGCCGAGGCCGAGCCGGTGAAGCCGGTCGAGCCGACCACCGACGTCGCGGCCGAGCCTGCCGAGCCGGTTGCGGCCGTCGAGGTCGAGGAGGCGAAGCCCGCAGCGGCCGCGCCGGTCGACGAGGCGAAGCCCGCAGCGGCCGACGTTCTCGTCGAGCCCGAGGCCGACAAGTCGGCCGCGCCGGTCGATGAGTCCGCGCCCGCTGCGCCGATCGACGAGCCCGTCGCCGAGGTGGAGCCCAGCGAGGCCACCGAGGCCGACAATGCCGTCGTGGTGGCCGAGGTCGACGTGGTCGAAGAGGCTGCTGCCGCAGAGCCTGAGACTGCGCCCGAGTCGCCCGAGTCGCCCGAGTCGCCCGAGTCGCCCGAGTCGCCCGAGCAGGTCGCCGAGCCCGAGGCTGAGGTCGCCGAGGCGAAGCCCATTGCCGAGGCTGAGGTCCCCGAGGCGAAGCCCGCTGCCGAGCCGGCGCCCGCCACCGCTGCGGCGCCCAGGAGCACCGCCTACCTGCTGCCGGGCGAGACGACCGCGGCGATCCGCGCGTGGGCACTCGCGAACGGCCACACCGTGAGCCCCAAGGGCCGCCTGCCCAAGGCCGTCCTGACCGCCTACCGTGCGGCGAACGGCGAGAGCTGACGATCGCGCGCCGAGTGCGGAGCTCTTGCGCGAAACGCCCGGCGTGTCGCGCAAGAACTCCGCACTCACCGCAAGGGCCGCCCGCTCAGGGCTGATCCTTTGGTCTGACGCAGGGTCGTCCCGACTGCCGATGTGCCCCGGCATGCCGCGCGCATAGTCTCGCGGCATGCCGACCGACACGTACGTCCCCCGCTCCACCTGGGGCACCCTCTGGCGCCTGGCCGTCGCGCTCGGCGTGGGGTTCCTGACCTTCGGGCTCATGCTCTCGGACGTGCCGGTCGAGCCCACCGCCCGTCAGGGGCTCGTCGTGCTGCTCGACCTCTTCCTGGGCGTGGTGGCGATCGCCCTGATGCCCTTCAGCCGGCACGCCCCCCTCACGATCGCCTTGATCCTCGCGGCACTGTCCGGGTTCTCGGGCTTCGCGCTCGGCGCGGTCTGCATCGTCCTGGTCTCGCTCGCGACCCGTCGCCGCTGGCAGGAGATCAGCGCGGTCGGGGTCGTGTGGATGGCGTCGACCCTGGCGTTCGAGGCTCTGCACCCGACGCTCGACCTCCCGTGGTGGGGTGCCGTCCTCGCGGTGCTCTCGGTGCTCGTCTACGGTCTGCTCGTGGCGATCGGTGTCTCGATCGGCAACCGTCGCGACCTCCTGGTCTCGCTGCGCGAGCGTGCCGAGACGGCCGAGCGTGAGCAGGCCGCGAGGCTCGACCAGGCGCGGACGACCGAGCGCACGCGCATCGCCCGCGAGATGCACGACGTCCTGGCGCACCGCATCTCGCTCGTCGCGATGCACTCCGGGGCGCTCGCGTACCGCACGGACCTCACGCGGGAGGAGACGTCCGCGGCGGCGGCCGTGATCCAGGACAACGCGCACCTCGCGATGACCGAGCTGCGCGAGGTCCTCGGGGTCCTGCGCGAGACCGACGTCCCGGCGGGAATGCCCGAGCGCCCTCAGCCGACGCTCGACTCCCTGCCCGACCTGCTCGACGAGGTCCGCGGTCTCGGTGGTGGCGACGCGGACGTCGAGTGCGAGGTCGCCACCGCGACGAGCGAGCAGCTCCCGGGCCTGCCGGAGCAGGTGAGCCGGAGCGCGTACCGGATCCTCCAGGAGTCGCTCACGAACGCGCGCAAGCACGCGCCCGCAGCGCCCGTGCGCGTCGAGATCTCGGGGGTGCCGGGGGAGGGGCTCCTCCTGCGGGTCACCAACCCGCTCGTCACGATCCGCGTGCCCGACGACGGCGCCGCCTCGCGCACGTCGGGTGCGCCGCCGTCGGGCCTGGGACTGACCGGGCTCGCCGAGCGCGCCCGCCTCACGGGCGGCGAGCTCCGTGCCGCGCCCGACGGGGCCGGGTCCTTCGTCGTGAGAGCGTGGCTCCCGTGGACGTGAACCCCGAGGGCCCCGATCTGGTACCCCTGCGGGTCGTCCTGGTCGACGACGAGACCCTGGTCCGGGCCGGGCTGCGCCTCATCCTGGGCGGCGACCGGTCGATCGAGATCGTGGGCGAGGCCGCCGACGGCGTCGCGGCCGTCACGGAGATCGCGCGCGCCCGGCCCGACGTCGTCCTCATGGACATCCGGATGCCGCGCCGCGACGGCCTCGCGGCCCTGGAGATCGCGCGCGCTGCGGACCCGGGGCTCAAGGTCATCGTGCTCACGACGTTCGACGCTGACGACATGGTGCTGTCCGCGCTCCGGCTGGGCGCGGCCGGGTTCCTGCTCAAGGACACCCCGCCTGCCGAGCTGGTCGCGGCGGTCCGCCTCGTCGCCGAGGGGCGCTCGATGCTGTCGCCGTCGGTCACGCAGCAGCTCATCGCCGCGGTCGCGCGGGCGCCGGCCGACGACCGCGCGGCCTCCGCGCGCGAGCGCCTGTCGCGCCTGACCGAGCGTGAGCGGGAGGTCGCGGTCGCGATCGGGTCCGGGCTGTCCAACGCGGACATCGCCGCGGCGCTGTTCCTGAGCGTCGCGACCGTCAAGACCCACGTGGGGCGGGTGCTCGACAAGCTCGGGGCCGAGAACCGCGTGCAGGTCGCGATCTGCGTGCACGACGCCGGCCTGGCCTGAGACGCGCGTGCGGCTCGCGCAGCTGCGGCGTCAGGGGACCTCGTAGAGGAGCAGCGCGACGTCGTCGCGCGCGCCGCCGGAGAGGAGCTCGGCGAGCAGCGCGTCCGGGAGGTCGGCCGCGGGGCGCTCCTCGCGGATCGCGAGCGCGACGTCCGCGAGCCGCCGCAGGCCCTCCGACAGGTGCTCGCCGCGACGCTCGACCAGCCCGTCGGTGTAGAGGATCACGGCGTCACCGCTGTCGAGCTCCGCGGTGGCCTCCTGGCGAGGAAGTATGGTGAGCGCGAGTGGCGTTCCCCGACCGTCGTTGAGCCAGCACGTCTCGGCCTTGTTGACGACGAGCGGCGGCAGGTGACCTGCGGCCGAGTAGGTGATGGTCCGGGCGTTCTCGTCGACGATCGCGCACAGGACGGTCGCGAGCTCGGCCCCGGGCAGCGTCCGGGCGAAGCGGTCCAGGCCCTCGAGCGTCGCGGCCGGACCGAGGTTCTCGAGGAGCAGGGCGCGGCTCGCGCTGCGGAGCTGACCCATGACGGCGGCAGCACGCAGGCCCTTGCCCACGCAGTCGCCGACGACCAGGCCGAACCGCCCGTCCGACAGGTCGACGACGTCGTACCAGTCGCCACCGATGAGCAGGCTGTCATCTGCCGGGCGGTAGCGGGTGTGCCAGCCGGGGGCAGTCGGGTCGTCGGGGAGCATCGCGTCCTGGAGCGCGTTGGCGACCGTGCGCAGCTCGTCGACCTGGCGGATCTGGGCGAGCGTGCTGCTCAGCGCCGTGCCCACCGCGGATGCCACGAGCTGGAGGAACGAGCGCTGGGCGTCGTCGTCGGGCCGGTGCGGGTTGCCCTCGAGGACGATCACGCCCGCGGCGACCCGGTCGCGCGTCGCCGCGAGGGGAGCGACCAGAGCACTGCCGACGTGGTCGAGCCGGCGCCGGTCGGCGACCTCGCGCAGGACGTGCGGTGGGACCGACTCGTCGTGCCGCTCGTGCGTCGAGGCGAAGGGCACGAGCCCGGCCGAGCTGTCCAGGTAGAGGTCTGCGCGGGTCACGTCCTGGCTGCGTCCGAGCACGGCCACCGTCGCGGCCGCGAGCTCGTCCACGTCGCCCTGCAGCCGCTGGAGCGCAGCGGTCAGCGTGCCGAGGGTCTGGAGGCGCCGGGCGTCGACCACGTGGTCGGTGGTCTCGGTCGCGACGTCCATGACGCCGCAGATCGTGCCCTCCTCGTCGCGCAGCGGGCTGTAGGAGAACGTGAAGGCCGTCTCCTCGTCGTACCCCGAGCGGTTCATGAGGAGGGGCTGGTCCTTGGACCACGTGGGGATGCCCGTGGCGAGGACCGAGTCGAACAACGGCTCGATGTCGGGCCAGATCTCGGCCCACACGATGCTCGCCGGCGAGCCCATCGCGGACGGGTGCTTGTCCTCGCCGAGCATGGGACGGTAGCCGTCGTTGTAGATCATCAGGAGCTCGGGGCCCCAGGCGATGAAGATGGGGAAGCGCGTGCTGAAGCACAGCCGCACGGCGGCGCGCAGGGTCTTGGGCCAGGTGTCGGGCGCGCCGATCGAGGTGGCGGACCAGTCGATCGACCGGGCCAGCTCACCGCTCTCGGTGCCCTGGGTGGCCAGGTCGAACCAGTCGGAACTCACGGCTCATCGTAAGATCCATCTGCCGATGTGCGTGCATCGTCGGGCGGCCGGCCTTCTGCACGGTCCGGGCGCAGGGACGATCGAGTGCCCGTGAGGACGTCATGTCCCGGTCGTCGAGAAGTGCTGATGGTCGACCGGCCCGGTCCAGTACCCGCCCCACTGCCACCCGGCGGCCAGAAACGCGCGGACCGTGGCGTCGTCGGGCGCGATCACGCCTGCGACCGCAGGGCGCGACGCGAACTCGGCTCCTGCAGGCGGCTCGACCGCGTCGCCCGAGACCCACGGGTTCTCGACCGGGTTGAGGTCCAGGGCGCGGCCGTACGCGTGCTCGGACCACCGGTCCGTGCCCGCGACCGGGCGGCAGTTGAACGCCGAGGTGTTGTCGGCAGCCATCGAGGCGTCGTCGTCGCCCCCGAAGTCGTCGACGAGCCGCATCGACCGGATCGGGTAGCCCGCGTCGAACAGGTCGTGGAACACCCCGACGAGCCCGTCCGCGACGTCGGCGTGCACGACGAGCTCGCCCGTCGCGACACCGCCCTCGAACGTCCGGTGGGTCAGCGTCACGTAGCGCAGGTCCGCGAGCCCGACGGGACAGCCCTCGCGCCATGAGGAGGGCGTCATGCGCTCTGCGAGCTCGGGGGTGACCGGCCCGACGGCGGCGCTGAACACCGGCGCACCGGGTTCCGGTGAGGCGGTGGCCGGCTCGGGAGGCACCTGCGGCGCCGGGGGCGAGCGCTTCGAGGGGGTGGGGGTCGGTGCGGTGCTGCCCCCCGAGGGCGCGGGCGCCCCGACCGAGGTGGCGGACGGGGGCGGCGGGTTGCCCGCGACGCACCCGCTCAGTGCGCCGAGGAGCAGACCGCCGCCCGCGAGGACGGCGACCCGCGACCTGCTCGGGGACACGCGGCGCATCCGGCCAGTATCCGCGCGGGCCGTCCCCCGCACCAGGGCGCGGGCCCGTGCAGCGCAAAGGTCAGGCGCGTTCCGAGAGCCCGACCAGCCCCGACTCGTACGCTGCGATCACGAGCTGCACCCGGTCGCGGCACGCGAGCTTGCGCAGCACCTCCGAGACGTGCGACTTCACGGTCTGCTCGGTGATGAACAGTTCAGCACCGATCTCCGCGTTCGACAGCCCGCGGGCGACCGTGAGCAGCACCTCGCGCTCGCGGACCGTGAGGTTCTCGATCCCTGGGGCGGCCCGGGTAGTGCGCTGCGCGAAGTCGCCCACCAGGCGGCGGGTGACGGTCGGGCCCAGGAGCATCGAGCCCTCCGCGACGAGACGCACACCCTCGACCAGGCGCGGTGCCGGGGTGTCCTTGAGCAGGAACCCTGACGCCCCGGCCTGGAGCGCGTCGAACACGTACTCGTCGAGGTCGAACGTCGTGAGGATCAGGACGCTCGTGCCCGGGTGGCGCGCGCAGATCTCGGCCGTCGCCGCGATCCCGTCCATGACGGGCATGCGCACGTCCACGACCGCGACGTCGGGCCGGTGGGCCGCGACGACGTCGAGCAGCTCGGCGCCGTTCCCAGCCGAGCCGACGACCTCGATGTCGTCGGCCGCGTCGAGGATCGCGGCGAAGCCGTAGCGGACCACGGGCTGGTCGTCGGCGACCACGACGCGGGTCATGCGTCGGTCCCGTCCGGGACGTCGAGGAGGTGGACGTCCAGGGGATCGCCCGCGGAGTAGCGCAGGTGGGTCTCCGCGTGCTCCGGGGCCGGCGCAGGCGCCGGCCCGTCCGCGGGGAGCGTCAGCTCGACGACGAACGAGCCGTCCACCTCGCCTGCGGTGAGCGAGCCACCGATCGACTCGACGCGCTCGCGCATCCCAAGCAGCCCGCGGCCCGGGGCGGCGGGGGAGGTGCGGGGGACCAGAGGGTTGGAGATGCGGGCGGTCAGGGTCTCCGAGGGGCCGCGGGTGCCGGGGGTGCTGTCGGGCTCAGGGGGAGCGGCGTCGGCTGCGGGGTCGGACGCACCGGTGGGTTGGTGGGAGCCCGCCAGCGGGGATTCGTCGTCAGAAGTGGCCCGAGGTATGGCCCGGCTCAGTTCTGACAACTGATCCGTGCCCGACGGCGCCGCTCCCGTCCCGAGCGTCAGCGTCACCGGTTGCCCCGGGGCGTGGCGTCGCGCGTTCGTGAGCGACTCCTGGACCGCGCGATAGAGGACGAGCCCCTGCGCCGACGGCAGCACCGGCACGTCACCGACGACCCTCACCTGCTGCCCGGCCGAGCGGGCGGCGTCCACGAGCGTCACGACGTCCGCGGCTCCGGGTTGAGGGGACCGGTCGGCACCCTCGGTGCGTTGGAGCACCGCGAGCACCTGGCGCAGCTCGCCCAGCGCGTGCCGGGCGTCGTCGGCGATCTCCGCGAGCACGACCCTCGACTCGGCGTCGATCGACGGGTGCACGTACGGTGCCGACTCCGCGCGGACGGCGACGAGCGAGATGTGGTGCGCGACGACGTCGTGCAGGTCGTGAGCGATCCTGGCCCGCTCGACCGCGACGGTCTCGACGCCGAGGGCGTGCTCGGAGGCGCGGTCGGCGGCGGCGGCGCGGAGCGCTGCGCGGTTGCTCGTGCCGGCTGCGGCGCTGATCGCGACGGCCGCGATGCTGGCTGCCGCATACAGGACCAAGACGATCGCGGTGTCCCCGCGATCGGGGCCGGCGGTCACGGGTCCGACCGGGAGGAGCGCCACGACCGGGAATGCGCAGTATCCCGCCGCGACGAGCAGCGTCAGCCCGAGCGGCAGGGCGGCCCGCCGGATGCCGTCGTAGGCGGTGGCCACCGCGATCGCGAGGAGGGCGAGCCACCACGACCAGACGAACATCCCGATGACGGGGACGACCAGGAAGGGCCACCCGGCGAGCAGGCAGGCCAGGGCTGTCGCACGGCGGGAGACGAGGACCCCGACGATCGCGCTGAGGATCCCCAGGTACACGACGGGACTCATGTTCGTCAGGGTGGTCAGGTCATCGCCCCAGAGCCCCGTGGCCCCGTAGGACGAGTACATCGGGGTGTAGAGCGTGAACAGCCCCACGAGCAGCGCGAGCACGCCGGGGAAGACCCAGGGCCGCCAGTCCGCACGCTCGCTCCCGGGACTGGCTCCGGTCTCCCATGAGCGTCCGGGCTCGCCGTCGGTGGCGGAGGGTGGCGGCGGGGTGGTGGACCCGGGGGCCCGGGCGGCGATGACCATGCGGACGATTCTTGCGGGTCCCGGCGCCACGCGGCACCGGCCCGCGACGGACCATCTCTCCCTCCTGCGGGGGAGGAGCGCACGACGTACCTGAGGCGGGACCCTGGCGTGGCGCGCCGGCCCGACGGCAGGATGGACCGATGGCCCCCGACGACGCGGATCCCACCACGCCCAGCACGAGGACCTCCCGACCGGCCGATGCCGCGCCCCCGGTGGCCGCACGCGCCACGCCTCGTGCGCCGGGCCGCCGAGAGCCCCCGTCGGCCGCCCTGCGGACCTCGCCCGTCTCGGCCGAACCGCCGCTCCCGTCCGCGCTCGCGCGCGCGGTGCTCGGCGCCGTCGTCATGGGCCTCGGGCTCGGTGCCTCGGTCGCGCTCGGCATCGCGGCGGCGGAGCTCTGGGGACTCGACGGGTTCCTCGCCCGCCTCGCCCCCGCGCTGCTCGTGACGGTGCTGGTCGTCCCGACGATCCTGGTCCTGCGCCGCCGGGTCGACGGCCGTCCGCTGCGCGGCATCGGGTTGGTCGGCCCGCTCACCGCGGTCCGGACGGCGGTGCTGGGGTTCGGCGTCGTCCTGGCTGCGGCCCTGGTCGTCCTGGGCGGAGCGACCGCGGCGGGTTGGGTGACGTGGCGCGCGGTCGCGGCCGGAGACCTGCTGCTGTTCCTCGTGACCAACGCGTTGATCGCGCTGCTCTACGAGGCCGTGCCGGAGGAGATCTCGCTCCGCGGTTACGTGCTCACGACGCTCCGGTCCCGGTATGCGCGGTGGGTCGCCATCCTGGTCACGACGGCCCTGTTCCTCGCGGCGGCCTCGACGTCGGTCGTCGTGGGCGCCGGGCTCACGCGCCTGCTGGGCGTCGAGCCGTTCCCGTGGGGCGTCGTCCCGCCGGGGGAGGAGCCGGTCTCGTACGCCATGCTGCTCGTGGTGTTCGGTCTCATGCTCGCCTACGCGCGCGAGGCGAGCCGGACCGGGAGCGTGTGGACGTGCGTCGGCGCGCACCTGGCCTTCCTCACGGTCAACCGGGTCGTGCTCTCGGCGCGCGGTACGGGGGTCGAGGTCGACCTCGCGAGCCCTGACGTCCTGCTGCTCGTGCCGCTCTACGTCGGAGTCGCGATCGTGGCCTTCGCGTTCCTGGGCGAGCGCACCCCTCGTCCCAGCCCGCGAGAGGTTCCACGATCTGCTTGACCGCCCCCTTCTCCCGGCCTACGGTCCGCCGACGCGCGCGACCCGCGACCTCCTCGACCGAACGGCCCGCCGGGCCCGCGAGGACGGGCTGCCGGACGGGCCGCGCCGGACGGAGGAGACATGACCGCGGCGATCCACTGGTTCCTGCCGACGTCGGGGGACGGGCGCACCGTCGTCGGGTCCTCGCACGCCGCGACGACCCCCGGCACGGCGCAGGCCTTCCGGGCCCCGACACTCGACTACCTCACCGACGTGGCGCGCGCGGCCGACCGCCTGGGCTACGAGGCCGTCCTGACCCCGACCGGCACCTGGTGCGAGGACGCCTGGCTGACCACCGCGGCGTTGCTGCGCGAGACGCAGCGGCTGCACTTCCTCGTCGCGTTCCGTCCTGGGCTGGTGTCTCCGACGCTCGCCGCGCAGATGGCCGCGACGCTCCAGCGGTTCTCGGGCGGGCGTGTGCGTCTCAACGTCGTGACCGGCGGGGACGAGAGCGAGCAGCGCAGGTTCGGCGACTGGCTCGAGCACGACGAGCGCTACGCGCGCACGGCCGAGTTCCTGGCGGTGGTGCGCGGGCTGTTCTCGGGCGAGCCGCTCGACCTCGACGGGCAGCACTACCGCATCCGTGACGGCCGGGTCCCCGTGCCGCCCGACCCGGCGCCGCCCATCTACTTCGGCGGGTCCTCGGACGCCGCGCTGCCCGTCGCGGCCGAGCACGCCGACGTCTATCTCACGTGGGGAGAACCGCCCGCCCAGGCCAAGGCCAAGATCGACCGGGTGCGCGAGCTCGCGGCCGAGCGCGGGCGGACCCTGCGGTTCGGCATCCGGCTGCACACCATCAGCCGCGACTCGTCGGCCGAGGCGTGGGGGGTCACCGAGAAGTTCCTCGACGCGTGGTCGCCCGAGCAGGTCGCGGCCGCGCAGGCCCAGTTCCGCTCGTCGTCCTCGACGGGCCAGCGCCGTATGGCCGCGCTCAACGGCGAACGCTTCGACGGCCGCACGCGTTCGCTCGAGGTGCACCCTGGCCTGTGGGCAGGGGTGGGGCTCGTGCGCGGCGGTGCCGGGACGTCGCTCGTGGGCAGCCACGAGGAGGTTGCCGACCTCGTGCACGAGTACCACGAGGCGGGCTTCGACGAGTTCGTGCTCTCGGGCTACCCGCACCTCGAGGAAGCGCACTGGTTCGCCGAGGGCGTGCGCCCGATCCTCGACCAGCGCGGGGTGACGCGCCCGGCCGGGGCGTGTGACGCCGTCGGGCAGGAGAGCCGGGGGAGCGGCGGGCCGGCGGGTGCCCCGCCCGCACGCGACGAGGCCGCGCTCAGGACGCACTCGGTGGCGTTCTAGGCGCGGCCCCGGGCCGGACCGGCGCGAGGCCGGTCGGAGACCTCAGACGCGCACGACCATCTTGCCCGTGTTCGCGCCGCGCATGAGGTCGAGGAAGGCGTCGACGGAGCTCTCGATCCCGTCGACCACGGTCTCGTCGAACACGACGTCGCCCGCCTGGAGCCAGGCGCCCATGTCGCGCGAGAACGCCGGGAAGTGCTCGAGGTGGTTGCCGATAGTGAAGCCCTTGAGCATGAGGCTGCGGGTCACCATGTTGCTCATGTTCCGCGGGCCCACCGCGGGCCCGGTCTCGTTGTACTGCGAGATCGCACCGCACAGGGCCGCGCGGCCGAAGTCGTTGAACGCGCCCAGCGCGGCCTCGAGGTGCTCGCCGCCGACGTCGTCGAAGTACAGGTCGATCCCGTCGGGCGCGGCCACGGCGAGCTGGTCGGCGACCGGCCCGTCCTTGTAGCTGAACGCCGCGTCGTAGCCGTAGCGCTCGGTCAGGAGCGCAACCTTCTCGGGAGTGCCGGCCGACCCGACGACGCGGCCCGCGCCCTTGAGGCGCGCGATCTGGCCCGCGGCCGTCCCCACGGCCCCGGCCGCACCGGAGACGAACACGGTGTCGCCCTCGCGCAGGCCCGCGATCTCGAGCAGCCCGACGTAGGCCGTGAGCCCCGTCATGCCCAGGATGCCCAGGTAGGCGGACAGCGGGACGCCCGGGATCTCGGGGACCACACGGAAGGCGGCGGCGTCTCCCTGGGCCACGTCGCGCCACCCGAGCTGGTGCAGCACGACGTCGCCGACCGCGAAGCCCGCGGCCGTCGAGGCCTCGACCCGCCCGACGGCGCCGCCCGTCATCGTCTCGCCCAGCGCGTAGGGAGGGGTGTACGACTTCACGTCGTTCATGCGCCCGCGCATGTACGGGTCGACCGACACGAACTCGTTCCGGACGCGCACCTGGCCGGGGGCGAGCTCGGGGAGCTCGACCTGGACGGTGCGGAAGTCGTCGTGCGTGGGCCAGCCGGTGGGGCGGGCGACGAGCTGGATCTGCGTGGAGGAGGTCATGAGGGTCTCTCGGTCCTTCGGTCGTGGTTCTGGAGGGCGTGCCCGACGGCGCAGCCCGGCCGGGTGGGCCGGTGCGGCGGGCGGTGGGGCTGGGGTGGGGTGGTCGGCGTGCGCAGGCCTGCTCGCGGTCAGGACACCAGGGCGATCACGAGGAGCACGACCGCGATCGCGGGCGGGACGAGCTGGACGAGCGCGGCCCGCGCCTTGGCGGGCGACGACACGATCAGCACGAGCCCGGCGAGGACCATCGACCCGGTCGCGCTCAGCACGAGGGCCGCGCCGACGCCGGTGTGCCCGGCCGCGAGCACGACGATCCCGATCGCGGTGATGACCGCGAGGAACAGGTTGTAGAAGCCCTGGTTGAACGCGAGCTCCTTGGTGGCCTGCGCCTCCTGCTCGGTGGTCCCGAACGTCGCACGGGTCCGGGGGGACGTCCAGGACACCGACTCGAGCACGAAGATGTAGACGTGGATCAGTGCGGCGAGCCCGGCGAAGACCAGTGCGGTCGCGGTCATGGGAGGTGTCCTTCAGGGTGAGGGGGCGGGCTCTCGTGCCTGCCGCTGCCGACGGAAACGGTATTGTGAACTGCTCGGTCCAATAATCGACGGTACAGTTGTGTACCGGTCGGTGCAATACGAGGCGCGGAAAGTGAGGTGGTTCACGTGGGCAGGTCGCAGTCGTTCGACACCACCACGGTGGTGCAGGCTGCCCGGGACGTGTTCTGGGACCAGGGCCTGGAGGGAGCATCTCTCCCCGACCTCGAGCGCGCCACCGGGCTGAACCGGTCGAGCCTCTATCACGCGTTCGGATCCAAGCGCGGGCTCTTCGACGCCGCCGTTGACGACTACCTCGACGCCGTCATCCGCCCCCGTCTGCGCGTCCTCGTCACGGCGGCCCAGGGGAGCGCCGCGCCGCCCGAGGCGGGTGCCGCCGTGGTGACCTACTTCGACGGCCTGGCCACCGCCGTCGGGCAGCTTCCCGCGGACTCCCCGCGGCGCGGCTGCCTCCTGGTCGACTGCGCGACCGGCCCCGCCGGGCACGACGAGGCGCTGCGCGCCGTGGTCGACGCCTACCGGGCCGAGCTCACCGACGCCCTCTCCGGGGCCCTGCGCGCCGCGACCCCGGCGCTCGCGGACGAGGTCGTCGCGCAGCGGGCACGCATGCTGCTCTCGCTGCTGCTGGGCGCCCTCGCGCTGGCCCGCGTCAACCAGGACGAGGCCACGGCGATGCTGCGCACCGCGCGCGACCAGGCCGCCGAGTGGGTTTCGCGCGACGCGTAGCGGTGACGGCCGAAGAAGCTTCGTCTGATAGGAAGTAATTCCCCGAGCGAGACGAGAAGCCCATGGAGTTCGCCCCCTACCTGATCGCCGGCGTCCTGGCGGTGGTCGGCGTGACCGCCCTCGCGCCGCGCCTGGGGGTCGCCGCCCCGCTGATCCTCGTGCTGCTGGGCGTCGCGGTGTCGTTCCTGCCCGCGGTCTCGGCCGTCGAGGTCGACCCCGAGTGGATCCTGGCCGGGGTGCTGCCACCGCTGCTCTACTCGGCGTCGGTCAGCATGCCCGCCATGGACTTCCGGCGAGATCTCAAGGCGATCAGCGGCCTCTCGGTGGTCCTCGTGGTCATCAGCGCCGTTGTCCTGGGCTTCCTGTTCCACCTGTTCATCCCGGGGATCGGGCTCGCGACGGGCATCGCGCTCGGGGCGATCATCAGCCCCACCGACGCGGTCGCGACCTCGATCGTCAAGAAGGCCGGGGTCTCGCCGCGCATCGTGACGGTGCTCGAGGGCGAGAGCCTGCTCAACGACGCGTCCGCCCTGGTGCTGCTGCGCTCGGCCATCGCGGCCACGGCCGCCACCGTCTCGGTCGGGCAGGTCGCGGGCGACTTCGTCTACGCGGTCGCCGTCGCGGTCGCGATCGGGTTCGTCGTCGGCAAGGCCAACCTGTGGCTGCGCTCGCGCGTGCGTGAGGCGACGTCCAACACGGCCATCTCGTTCGTCGTCCCGTTCATCGCGTTCCTGCCGTCGGAGCACCTGGGCGCCTCGGGCCTGGTCGCGGTCGTCACGGCCGGCATCGTCACCGGGCTCGGCGCACCCAAGCACCTGAGCCCGCAGGACCGGATCGCCGAGAAGGCCAACTGGCGGACCGTCGAGCTCCTGCTCGAGAGCGGGGTCTTCCTGCTCATGGGGCTCGAGGTGTTCGGGCTCGTCGAGGAGGTCCGCGAGGAGCACGGCAGCCTGTGGATGGCCGCGGGGCTCGCGCTCATGGCGGCGGTCGTGGTGATCGCGCTGCGGTCGGTGTTCGTCGCGGTGCTGCTGTGGCTCATGAAGCGCTCCAACCGGCGCAACCCCGAGGTCCGCGAGAAGCTCTCGGCCGTGACCGAGAAGCTCGAGCGCGGCGAGCTGCCCTCGATCGAGGACCGTGGCCAGGGCAAGGGATGGCGCGCGCGACGGGCGCGTGGCGGACCGGGTGGGCGCGGGGTCGGTGGTGCCACCGGCGGGCCGGGCGGCGGACCCCACGGCACGATGGTCCCCGGCCTGGGTGGGCCGGGAGGCCTGTCCTCGGCGCGACCCGGGCCGGGCGCCGAGCCGCTCGCGGCCGACGACCCGCGGTTCCGGTCGCGGATGGCCCGGGTCCAGACCTTCCTCACGCGCCGTATCGCGGACATCGACTACCTGGCGCAGGAGCCGCTCGGTCGCCGCGAGGGAGTGCTGCTCGTGTGGGCGGGCATGCGCGGCGTCGTCACGCTGGCCGCGGCGCAGTCGCTCCCGAGCGGTACCCCGCACCGCGCGCTGCTCATCCTCATCGCGTTCTTCGTCGCGGCAGGGACGCTGCTCGTCCAGGGCGGGACCCTCCCGTGGGTCGTCCGCAAGCTCGACCTGACGGTCGACGCCTCGACCGAGAGCGACGAGCGGCTCGCACTCCTGGGCGAGCTGTCGCGGGTGGCCTCCGAGGTCATCGACGCACCGGGGCTCGTCCGCCCCGACGGGACCCCCTACGCACCGGAGACGATCGAGCGGGTGCGGCAGGAGATCGCCCACGACGACCTCGTGGACCGCGAGGCCACCGAGGCCGACGAGCAGCACCGGCAGTACCGAGAGCTGCGGCTCGCGGTGCTGGCCGCGCAGCGCGAGGAACTGCTGCACGTGCGCGACCACGGCACCTACAGCTCGGGGGCCATGGACGAGACGCTCAAGGTGCTCGACGCGAGCCAGATCAGCGTCGAGATGCACGCGCCGGCCGCGGAGCGCTAGGTCCTGGGACGAGAGCGACTCCCTGGCCGTGGGGGGGGGAGGGGTGTTTGGGGCCGAAGGCGGGGGGCCCGGGGGGGGGGAGGGAGCTCAGGGGGGCGCCGGGGGCGGCGGGGGCGCCGGCCGCGGCCCCGGCCCCCCGCGCC